>NZ_CP027229.1:2000000-2202500 GCF_002999135.1 Capnocytophaga sp. oral taxon 878 | reverse complement strand
AAAGTTAAAAATATTGTGAGGAGTAAGATTATTCTTTTCATTCTAAAATGTGCCTTTTAATACTCGTAAAATACCTTCATACTTGGCATTTTTATAATCTTGTTCAAACTTATCAATTTCATTTTGGGCATTTACACTCCAATAATAATAATAATGTTTTCCTTTTTTTTTCAAAAATTGATTAGCATCTAGGAAACTAGTATCATCTATATTTGGTTTTAAGATTCTACACAATCCAGGTTCTATTTTAGGTTTATTAATACTATCTAAATAGGCATCTAAGTAAGCATTCCCGTATAATAAATTTTTTGAAATCCCTTCAAATTGCACTCTGTTTTGATAACCAAAATCTCCATAAGCAATGTTAGTTGTTAGCATAAACTTTTCTTCTAACATTTTTTTGTTAATTTCTTTAATGGCATCTAATAGCATCTCTAATTGGCTTTTTATTTCCCTCTCTCTTACAAAGAGCACTCCACAATCAGAGATAAAAATACCATTTATTATATCTTGATATAGTTGTAATGTTTCATACCCTGTTTGGTAAAAATGATCTAGTGCTTTAGCAGCTAGTTCTGTATTTTTATTCATCATAGCCTTGAATCCTGAAATATCAACAAAGGCAACAAAGGTTTTACCTAAAAAATCATTAATTTGCATATATAACTTATTTTATTAAAAAAGATTATTAATTAGGTTTTCACAACTTTTTCTCAGCCACTAAATAACAAAATTTTTATCTTTGACTATATTTTTGTTAGAGTAATAAAAACTAGTTAATATATTATCTTCTATTGCTTTCTCCCTAGTTAAATCTAATATTGATTTATTGTGCTGAGAAAAAATGTTTAAAATAGTAATTCATTATTTTTTGTTTTTAGATAATTTGATAAAGGAAGCAATAACAATTAGAGTTATTACATAAGTAAAGGTTATTTGCAAATATTCCTTAGTTTGTTCTCTTTCTGAAAAATAATTTATTACAGATTATATTAGAATAGTAGGAATATTGTTAATGTGAACTTAATCTCTTTATATAGCTATTTAATTATATTTAAATAGTGTTTAAAACTATCTTTAGTTGTCTAATTTTAGTGCATAATTAGGGTGATTTTTTATACTATACAAGTTTTTTAACATTATTTTTTGCTATAAAAATTTTAATTTATTGATTTTCAATTAATAGTATTGTAAAAAATGAGTTAGAAGAGGAGTTTTTGGGTGATAGATAGTGCGGGAGTTTGCTACAACTATCCTTCGTTTATAGTTCGTTTATCCTTCGTTATTCGTTCGTTCGGGATGGTGGTTGTTGGAACTTAGCTATGAAGGTCCATACATCGACGTTTTGGATTTGATGGTAGTGGGTTTGGGTGAAACCGTGGCGGGTGTAGAAGCGACAGTTGTCGTGGGTGTTGGTTACAAGGGCTAGGGATTGGGCGCCTTTTTGGGTGATGTAGGGGAATATGGATTCGTGAAAGAAACGACTGCCTATCTGCTGTCCTTGCCACTGGGGGTGTACTACGTAACTTTCTAAATACCAGCTGTGTGCGGGGGCATTGGTTTTGGCTTGTAGGCTGCTTTTTTCTAAAAAGGGGAGGAAATGTAGGGTGGGGCGGAGGTATTGGAGGACGGGGAGGGCGCCGCTGCGTAGGTAGTCGGTAAGGGTGAAGTGGGTTTTGCCGAGTTCTTGCATTACGGCGGTGGCTATGATTGTTCCGTTGATTTCGGCGACAAGGCAGTGGCCTTTGCGTATATTGGTCATTGCTTGTACGTAGTGGAGTTTGTTGAGATAGTTATAATAGGCTTCATTGGTTTTGAAGAAGCGGTTGAGGATGGTGCGGTACATAGGGTAGTTGGCGAATGAGGCTGTGAGTAGGGAGGCTACTTGGCGGGCATCGGCAGGGGTGGCGTTACGGAATGTAAGTTGTGACATAGGTATTTTGTTAATTTAGCTGTGGCAAAGGTACGAAAGTTTGTGTGAATATGCAAAGGGGAGAGGAGGGGGTGCTAGGATAATGGTTTGATTATTAATATCTTTGGGAATGTTGGTGAAAAAATATTGAAAAAAAATGGTGAAAAAATTTGCAGGTTTGAAAAATAGTAGTACCTTTGCACCGCAAAAATGAGGTATGATTGGTCTATGGTGTAATGGTAACACAGCAGATTTTGGTTCTGTTATTCTAGGTTCGAGTCCTAGTAGACCAACAAAAAGAGAGCTTCCTGAGAGATTGGGAAGCTCTTTTTTAATGGATAACTGGTGATTGATAATGGTAATGGTGGTATTATTGTTGTCTTTGCCGTAAAAAAATGTATATTATGGACTTTTTAAATTTGGCGCAAACGCGCTATACGACTAAGAAATACAGTGGTAAAGGGGTAGCTGAGGCTGATATTGAGAAATTGAAGGAGATATTACGCCTGGCTCCGTCGTCGATTAATTCGCAGCCTTGGCAGTTTGTTTTTGTGAGTGATGAGGCTACTAAGGAGGCTTTTGCGAAGGTGTCGATGGCTAATGAGGAGAAGATACTGAAAGCGAGCCATTTGGTGATATTTATGGCTAATAGTGATATGCCTTATTTTGAGGAGAAATTGGGCAGGGCTACGAGTCCTTATGCTATTGACTTTTATCAGCAAAGGCTTAAGAGTAGGGGAGATGTGGCGTTGTACTCATGGTTGAACAATCAGGTATATATTGCGCTTGGGGTGTTTTTGAGTGCTTGTGCCTCGATGGGTATTGATAGTACTGCTATGGAGGGTATCCAGCAGGTGGAATATGATAAGATACTGGGAGACAGGCATTACACAACGCTTTTTGCGGTGGCAATAGGTTATAGAGATGAGGAGGATGGGAATCAGCTTCATTTGAAGGCTAAAACGCGTTTGCCGCAGGAAGAGGTGGTGAAGGAGTTTTCGTTATAAAAGGATATTTAATGATAAGACAAAGGAGGTAGCACAATGTGGGCATTGTGTTACCTCCTTTGTTTGATTGTTAGGGGATTAGTAACTTAGAGGGTTACAAGTGTGTGTTGTGATGAGACAGGTATTTGTGTGATTGTGTAAATAGTTGGATTTTAGCGGTGTGGATTAGTTGATGTTGCATAGTTCTTCAACAGAGATTCCGAAGATGGTGGCGTATTGTTGTAGGGTTTTTGCGGATAGTTTTTTGAATACAGAGGGTTTGGAATGGCGTTTTATGATCCATTGCCAACGGTGCATAGCACTAGCAAGGACTGTCCAATCCATACGGTTGAGGAGCATATAGTAAACGATGGGGCTTTTACGGCCAGCAATAACATCGGCTTTGGCTTGGTCGATTTGCTCTTGGAGGTGTTGTAATGAGGCTTGTAGGGCTATGTTTTTCACTTCCCATCCGGAGCTTAGCTGGGTGGTGTAGTTGCCTTGGCTATCGGTTACGTAACATACTTCTTTGATATTACGTAAGGCTCCTGATTCTTGAGGGACTTCTGTTTCTTTCATTTTTGATAGATGGAAATAACTAAATTCATTTGAGCGGTAGCTAAAAGGGTATGGTTGCAGAAGGATTGGCATTGTAGGGCACAGAGGTAAAAGGCATCGGTATCAAGGCGAGAAAGTAGTTGAGCCTCGGTACGTACGGTTTGTTGTATTGATGGGAGGGAGAAGATTTGGGCTTCTTTGATAGTACTGAGGTATCCTATGAGCTTGTTATTGTTGTTTTCACTGACTAAGAATTGACCTACAATGGCAGAACAGGTCTGAGCCATATTTTCAATAAGACCTATTTCGGCAAGGAGGTTATTTTCAGTAAAGATACAGCTGGGTTTTATTAGAAATTCGGTTACTACTTGTGTGTTACTGATATTGATAACAGTATCAACCATTTGCATAGGAGGCCGATGAGGAAGATATTGGTGGATGTTCATAAGGAATTAGGAATTAGTGGGAGCTAAGACGGTTTTCATTTCGCCTTGAGCGATAAGGGTATCACCAACAAAGGTTTGAAGGGCTACGAGGGTAACATCCATAAACTCTTGTACAATAGAGAGGTGAGTGCGCAGGGCGCTACCTACTTTAGGTAAGGCAGAAATTTCTATCTTTTTGATAGCTCCTATATAACCCATAGGGGCAGGTTTGCCACTGAGATAGTAGCTGTAGCCTTTGTGCAAGGCAATACTTTGGGCAATGTGCTCTATGAGTCCGCTTTCTAAGAATGTCTCTTGCTGTACAAAGAGGTTATTAGAGGCAATGGTAAGCCCTATCACCCCTGTTGAGGGAGTATACTCCCAAAGCGTATCTACCATTATAATGGGATCGCGCTGAGGGATAAGGTTTAGGATATTATTTCTATCAGTAATAGGTAAAATCATGATTATACTGCTTTTAAGAAAGCATAGGAGTATGAAAAACGACCGCTCTCGGGCACTGATAGCAACACCGTATCGCCGGTTTTGAGTTTGCCTGAATGCATTAAGGCTTCTAACATCAAGTAAGCAGAGGCAGAGCCTACATTGCCTACTTCAGGGAGGTTGATAAACCAGCGTTCTAACGGAAGGTCGATACCTACTGTTTTGAGGGCTTCATATAGGCGTTCTTTGAAATAACAAGACGAGATATGTGGCAAGAAATAAGTAATATCATCTGCTGATAGTTGGTGTTTATCTAAGGTAGCACGCATACTTTCAGCTCCTTTTAGTAAAATATTCTCATTGAGCAGCTTCACATCTTGCTTGATAGCAAAAATAGATTCACTAAGCCACGCTTCGGCAGGGTATTCGCTCCAAGCTTTGAGGCTGCCATCGGGGAGTTTGTCGCCACCGGCATACATACACGCTTCGAGCTCGTGAGCATACGAATAAGCATCCATCCATTCTATTTGCAAAGCGCCTTCACGCGGTTTGTTTTCTAACAGAAAAGCCCCTGCTCCATCGGAGAGCATAAAGCGCAAGAAATCTTTTTTAAAGGCAATCGCAGGGTGTGCTTCTAATTCGGCTAAGAGTTGTACTTCGTTTTCGTATTTATCAGCACGCAACCACGCCGATACACGTTCAGAGCCCGTGCATACTGCATTCACACTATTGCCCGCCTTTACTGATAAATAGCCAAATTTGAGGGCATTCATTCCTGAGTTACACACCCCTGAAGAGGCATTCAGTTCTACTGAGTGTCCGCCCAAAATGCCGTGTACCATAGAGGTGTGCGAGGGCAAGAGCACATCGGGGGTAGAGGTACCGCAAGAGAGCACCTCAATAGTATCCCAAGGCACTTCGCCGTCCAATAGCTTTTGTATTGCCAAAGCCGTAAGCTGGGCATTGTTATGAGTAGGGTTACCTTGCTCGTCAAGGGCATAGTAACGCGTGAGAATACCATTGTTGCGTAGCACAAGGCGTCGCGCTTTAGAGGCATTTTGGTTTATGAGACCTAAGAAAGTCTCCATTTGCTCGTTGCCAATGGGATTGTTAGGTAAATATTTACTTACTTTTGTTATATAGACATTCATATTATTCAGGTAAAAGGTAATAAGTAATAGGCAACAGTTTGTTATTGAAAAACAACTACTACAAGAATCCTAATCTCTCGGCTTGCTTTCTTACATACTCTCCTCTTTCTTCTTCGGTTAAAGAATTCATAAATTCTTTTGAACTTCTCGCTGCCAAGAGCCCGTTCATTGTTTGTTGTAGACATCCAATACCATACTTCTCGTAACCGTTCAGTAGCATATCAACTGTTAGTAGATTGTTGTCGTGTGGTTCTATTTGTAGAATATTGTTCTTTTTAGATATATCTTGTTGTTCCATTTTATTATTTTCTTTGTATATGTTTATCAAAAATAGACTATATTATTCCTGATGAAATACTATTCTTCTATGTTCTTCTAAATAAGGTTTGTTTTCATCATAAACCTTAAAGAGTTTATCATTAGGACTAATACCTAAAACTTTATACTCTTCTTCTTTTATAAGAGGAGAAATAATTATTTTGCCATTATCTTCAAAAGAAATAAGTCCTTTGTCAAATAATTTGTCGTAGTTAGGTAATAGCAAGAGTCCATTATAAGGGTCTAACTTTTCTATATTAGTAGATTTACTCCAAGGTTTTATATGTGATGCGATTAATAATTCTGTCATTTCACATTTAGAAATAGCACATTTCTTCCAAAGATTTATTAATTTATTTCTATAATTTCCTTGTCCTATTCTTGCAGATATTAATTGCTCTTTCTCTGTTTTAGGAATAATTTCATCTTTTATAATTGTTTCTATATCATCAATTAAATCAGATTTCTCAGCAATAAACTTTCTGTACTTATTGAGAGCAGCTTTAAAGTCAGAATAATCATTATTGTTTTCATTTAGATATATACTTCTCTTCGATTTATTCTTTTCAAGATGATTTATAATAGTATCATTATCAACTAAATCTCTACTAATACTGAATTCCTCTTTGGCTATAAATCGTAACCAGCTAATATAATTTCTACGAGTATTATCTTTCAACCCTTCTTTTTCCATAAAGGCCTTAAACTCATTTTCAAATTCTATATTTTTATATCCTTTAATTATCAATTGTAAACTTTTTCTTATCCCTCTCTACTTTCCAAAAGAACAGAGGATAAGTGAGCCAGTATAGCAACCATACGATGGGCATCAGTACCCAGATAGCGATATACAGATAGATACGGAAGCATTTTAGCAGGAATTTACGTTTCTTACTGCCGTAAATCATCTTTGCCCAGATACCGAAAAGGCGGTTACCTTTCTTCTCTGCCGAAAGGAGAAAACGCTTGTAATGCACGCCTCCGTGGGCTACTATTGCTTGTTGTAATCCTGTGTAATCACCGGTTTGCAGGTGAGGGACAATGAGCGTACCATACACACTCGCGCCTTGTATATCTTTATCGGCGACACCTGCTTTGGGGAACACCCCCAGATAGCGTTTGTTCTTATCGCCCGAAAAGAGCCATTGCACAATGGTAATCACACTGATATGATTGTGGTGCCTATCGGTAAGGGCGATATTTCCCACTAAGTGCGCCCCACAGTCACTTAAGAGTTTTTTTACTTTCTGGTGTGCCATTACCCACATATTGCGAGTGCCCGAAATGGTAATGACAGGCTTACCATTCAGCAGTTTTTTAGCTTCAGGCTGTTGCAAAAAAGAACTCAAAGGGATAGAGGGCGAGAGATACCACACTTGGTAGCCCAAAATCACTAAATCGTAATCGGTATGGGGGAGGTTAAAAGGTTGTAGAGGTTGGGGAATTTGCAAGTAGGACTCAGGGAAAGCGTCAAAGAATGTATCGTCTGTCCACGGAAATGGAAAAGGAGTAGCAGTATCAATAGGCAAAAAGTCGATAGTTACCTCCGTGAGTGGGGATAGTACACTATCGATAATCTCTTTGAGTTGCCCCGATTGGGTGTAATATACTACTAATACGCGTTTCATTGTTCATCCCAAAAGTTGAAATAGTTAAACCATTGTAGTGGATATTTCTGTAGCATCTGCTCCATATTTTCAGTATAAGCCTCAAGCAAGGCTTGCGCATTGCGCTCCTTCACCTTTGCTACCCTTGCATAAAGGTGATAATGCAAATGCTTCTCCTTCATTACATACACAAAAAGCACAGGTACCCTCAGCCGCGAAGCCAACAAGAAAGGCCCTGCAGGAAAAGTAGATTCAGCTCCCAAAAGAGAAGCTTTTAGCGCCCGCATACCCTCTACAAAACGATCTCCAGTAAAGCAAATAATCTTATTATTAGAAAGAGATTCATTAATCTCAAAAATATGCGACATATCTTCCTTAATGAAAATAAACTGATGTGAGGGCTTATGCTTAGATATACTCTCAATATACTCTTTAATAACCGAATGCTCCAAATCAGCCGTAACAGTACTAATCTGAAAGTTCAGGTCTATCTTCCGAAAGAAAGGTTCAGCAATCTCAAAATTACCAATATGGGCCGAAATAAGTACCCCTCCTTGCCTATTTTTCAATAACTCTTGCAAGTACTCCACCCCATCAAATTCATAAGTGAATTTATCCTCTAATCCCGATAAAATAGCAATCTTATCAATAATAGTTTGCCCAAAAGTAAAATAACTCCTATACAGCGAAATTACTGATTTTACTGCTGAATACCCCAAGCGTTCCTTAAAATAATAATACATATAAGCATTAGAGCGCCACTGGGTAAGAAAATAATAAAAAGCCACAAACACCAATAAGCTATAAGCAGCACGTATACCCAAGTGCTTCATTAGGAATACAAAAATACGGTAACCAAGTACCGTACCTTTTGATTTCCCTTGCCATTTGGTATTGTTTTCAGGCTTATTGTGCATTTATTTTGTTTTCTAAGGTAGTATAAAAATCATTAAAAGTAATAATAGGCTTGAAATCAGCTTCCACCAATTTCACACCAAAATCCTCTTCAATCATTACTACCAAATCCACATAATCAAGGCTATCCAATCCCAATGACTCACGAAAGTTCGCCTCAGGGGCAATCACACTGCCATCTACTTCAAATTCTTCTACAAATATACGGGTAGTAAGGTTGATAATTTCCTGTCTGCTCATAGTTTTAATCATACGTTTATCAGGGGCAAAGGTACAAATAATTTGCCAATTAGCAAATTTGCCAATTGCAATTTTCTATCAAACTATCTATTTACACCCAAACAGAAAAAAAGCACCTTAAAATTATCATACAAGCTGAACGAACGAATAACGAAGGATAAACGAACTATAAACGAAGGATAGTTAGCAAGCTGGCACAGCTGAGTATCTCCCAAAGCATAGTCACACCCAGCCAAATATCTCCCGAAGGATAGCTCAAAGAAAACAATCATAAAAAAAGAGGCTTCAGCAATGCCCTAAAACATTGCCAAAGCCTCTTTTATATCAGTTAATCAGTTTATTTTTTTGTAAAATAATGGTAGAACCACGGAATAGTCTCAATACCCTTCAAGAAATTGAAAATACCATAATGCTCATTAGGCGAGTGTATAGCATCACTATCCAAACCAAAACCTAAAAGGATAGATTTGCTACCCAATTCCTCTTCAAAAAGAGCAACAATAGGAATACTACCACCCGAGCGCACCGGTATAGGCTCTTTGCCAAAAGTTTCCTTGCAGGCCTTTACAGCAGCTTGGTAAGCAGCCGTATTGGTAGGAGTTACATACCCCTGTCCACCATGGTGAGGGGTCACCTTCACACGCACTCCAGCAGGAGCTATACTTTCAAAATGTTTAGTGAAAAGTTCAGTAATTTCTTTATTATCTTGGTTAGGAACCAATCGCATTGATATTTTAGCAAAAGCCTTGCTCGGGATTACCGTCTTAGCACCTTGCCCAGTATAACCACCCCAAATACCATTTACATCTAAGGTCGGACGTATAGAGGCACGTTCAGTAGTGCTGTAACCAGTTTCACCATATACCTCATCAATATCCAAGGCCTTTTTATAAGCATCCAATGAAAAAGGAGCCTTAGCCATCTCATCGCGTTCCTCTCTCGAAAGCTCTTCTACTTTATCGTAGAAGTGAGGTATAGTTATGCGGTTATTCTCATCGTGTAATGATGCAATCATCTTAGTAAGCACATTGATAGGGTTTGCCACAGCCCCTCCGTATAATCCCGAGTGTAAGTCTCTGTTAGCGCTAGTAACCTCTACCTCCACATAGCTAAGTCCGCGTAAGCCCGTAGTAATTGAAGGCGTATCATTAGCTAGCATACCAGTATCCGAAATCAAGATAATATCATTCTTCAGCTTTTCGTGGTTGCGTTTCACAAACCAAGTAAGGCTTTCCGATCCTACTTCTTCTTCACCCTCAATCATAAACTTCACATTACAAGGCAACACCTTGTTTTTCACCATATACTCAAGGGCTTTTACGTGCATAAACATCTGTCCTTTGTCATCACAAGCACCACGAGCAAAAATAGCCCCATCAGGGTGAAGGTCAGTTTTCTTAATTACCGGCTCAAAAGGGTCTGATTCCCATAATTCAATAGGGTCAGCTGGTTGCACATCATAGTGTCCATATACCAAAACGGTAGGCAGTTTTGGGTCTATTATTTTCTCCCCATACACTATCGGATATCCAGGGGTTTCACATATTTCCACCTTGTCGCAACCTGCTTTTTCTAAAGCGGTTTTCACGGCATCGGCAGTGTTTAGCACATCCTGTGAGTAGGCGGCATCAGCACTGATTGACGGCATTTTCAGCAGTTCAATCAGTTCAGCAATAAAGCGATCTTTGTTTTCGTTAATATAACTTTTTACTGAATCCATATATTTTCAATTAATAATTAACAAATTATAATTTGCAGCAGTAGCTGTTTCTTCATTTACAAAACCTCTCTTACCTAAGGCTTTTCCGTTCAATACCTTCTATTAGTTGGCTCATATACAAAGGCTGCTTCTTTTTGTCCATTCCTAATAGCTTCATAATCCAGAGAGATGAAAGCGCTCCTTCATTGTAAAAATACGCATCAAAACAGAAACTACTCATATCTACCCGAAATGTTTCAACATATTCCATAAGGAAATCTACAGCATCATCTCCTTGTATTTGTAGTTCATCGTTAACCGAAGTTTCCAAGCGCAATTCTTTTGCTCTCGTATATTTAGCAATTAGCTTTTTAAGAGTTTCCCAATCCTCCTCTTGCATTATTATTCTATTTTTCTCCCTTTTTCACGCCCCAAAGGTAGTACTTTTTTCTAAAACACCAAAACTTCATCTATAAACAGCCAAGCATCACCTCCTTTGGGTGGTACTGCATTGGTAAGTACTATCTTGATATAGCGTGCTTTTTCTGTATCAAACTGTAAAACAAAATCTTTTAAGGTTGTTTTACCTCGTATCTCGCAAGGTTCGGCTATGTTTCCTACTTTTTTAAACTGCTTTCCATCTGCCGAAACCAATACCACCACTTTTGTAGGATAAAATATCCCTGCCGATTGGCAATCCATAGCACCTACTCGCACTTCACTTACTTCGGTAAGTTCTTCCATATCAAGGGCGAGGGTTATAGTATCCATACCCAGCCATCCCAGCCATTGTCCATCGTGAAAGTTCTTAGTACCCCTAATCACATTAGTAAGTGTTCCTTCACCTTGTCCTTGGTAGCTGCGGTGGTAGGTAGGAGTATAGTTCACCGGTTTGCCTATAGCCTTATGAAAGGTTACCTTGCCTGTGGTAACGGTATTACTCACTTTCCCTCCCGATACAAAAGCCTTATATTCTGTAGTTTGGGTAAGAGTAATAGCAGCAGTATATTTCTCAGCTGCCGCAATATCTGTGCCATTCAAGGCGTAAAGTATTTGTGCAGTAGGCACTTCGCTTTCCAATTTTAGGCTTATATTACCTCCCTCATTCACTACTGTAGGCACTACTTGGTATATGGAGCGTGCGTAGTTCACTCCTTTCACATCCAGCCGCTCCATAAAGGCTTCTACTCTTCGTACAAAGCTGTCCCAGTTCTTCTGCTTATCAGCAGTCCACACTATTTCCGATAGGGCAAATAAGCGCGGAAATATCATATATTCCGAGTGCTTGGTACTACCCACGTGTTCTGCCCATAGGTTAGCTTGTGAGCCCAATACTCCTTTCCGTTCTTCTGCTGTTAGCTTTTCTTTTTCCAAATTGTAATGGTACAATTTCTTTAGCGGCAAAAATCCACCATTGGCTATAGGCTCATAATCTGGCAACCCTTGGTATTGGTCTATATAGCAATCACTGGTAAGCACTACTGGGTTTCCTTGCGCCAAAGCCTTCTTACCTACATCTATACCGCGCCAGTTCATCACCACGGCATTATTAGCAAGCCCACCGTCCATAATCTCGTCCCAGCCTACCAGTACCCTACCTTTAGAGGTCAAAAAGCTATCCATTCTTTTAATAAAATAGCTCTGTAGTTCGTGTACGTTTGCTAAGTGATGGTCTTTCATCCGTTTTTGGCATTTACTACATTTCTCCCACTCGGTATGTGTAGCCTCATCGCCTCCTACGTGAATGTATTTACTCGGGAAAAGCGCCATTACTTCGGTAAGCACATCTTCTAAGAACGCAAAAGTCTCCTCCTGCCCAGCGCAATAGATGTCCGTAATAGGCCACACAGCCCCCGATGGCACTCCTATGGGGCGCTTGTGGCAAGATAGTTCGGGGTAGGCAGCTACAGCGCTCATAGCGTGTGCTGGCATCTCTATTTCAGGCACTACGGTAATACCTCGTGCTGCGGCATAAGCCACTATTTCCTTAATATCTTCTTGGGTGTAATATCCTCCGTATTTCTTAGTATTCTTTGCTGGGTCTGCCAATGCATCAGCAGCATTGGGGGTACGTTCGTCCCATAGCTTATCTTCTTGATCTACACGCCAAGCCCCCACTTGGGTAAGTTTAGGATACTTTTTAATTTCGATACGCCATCCCTCATTATCTACTAGGTGGAAGTGAAAAGTATTCAGCTTCAGCATTGCCATACGGTCTAATGTTTCCAATATATATTCTTTAGGGAAGAAGTGTCTCGAAACATCTAGCATCAGCCCACGCCAAGCGTATTCTGGCGCATCGTTTATGGTTATTACAGGCACCACCCAATCTGCCTTCACAGGGGTAGCACTCTCTATTTCTTTCGGCAGCAGCTGCCTAAGGGTTTGCAAGGCATATTCAGCCCCATTCCTATCAGCAGCGCTTATCATTACTTTATCGGTACTGCTCACCAGTTTATACCCTTCAGCAGGCAAACTCGTATCGCGCACTATCTCAATATAGTTCGTTTTAGGAGCCTCTTGGGTTATTTCCATAGCCCAGCCCGTAGCCTTTTGCACCCGCGCCCTAAAATGGGTAGCAGCATCACCAAAGGAACTATCTTTATACACCAAGGTCGTCTTATCATCCAGCCAAAAACCGCCTTCCCCCACACTTACCGATTGGGGTTGAGGTATGATAACAATATCATTTTCACTAAAATGAACCTCTTTTTGAGCCGTTTGGCAACCCATTAGCAGTACACCTGCTATAAGCAGCAATCTTTTCATCATTATTGTTTTTTAGGTTTCAGCGGCAAAGATACTAATAATTTGCCAATAACCAAATCCCCCTCACCCCCCTACCAAAAACAAACAAAACCCCACCCTCTTACCTCTTATCTCCTACCTCTTACCTATTTTAAACGAACGAATAACGAAGGATAAACGAACTATAAACGAAGGATAGTTACCAAGCTGGCACAGCTAAGTATGTCGTGAAAGATACTTCTACCCCCTCTCTTACCTCTTATCTCTTACCCCTTACCTAAACAAAAATTCACTTTATTTATTTTTATTCAAAATTATTTTATACCTTTGCGCCCAGAAACTATTTATAATCATTCTTAAATAAACTAACTATTCTTATCTTATTCAAAACTAAGATGAAAAAAAAGATCCTAACTATCATAGCAGCCCTCCTTGTAGTGCTCGCTGGCTATTTTGTGTGGCGAAAATACATCGCACCTACACGCATCGCATTAGTAAATTTTATCAGCTATCAGGCTTCCAACATCGCCCTGTCTAATGACGATAGCTTTATCAAGTTTGAAGAAGTCCCCTTGGATAAACTCGATCAGCTAAAAAAATACGACTTCGTACTCGTATGGGCAATGGGACTCAAAATTAACGACCAGCAGCGCAACCAGCTCATCGACGCTGCCAACCGCGTCCCCTTCCACAGCTTCGCCGTTACCAATCCCGATAACGACATCAGTAGCCTGAGCGAAGCCGAACAAAAAAAAGTAGGCGACTACCTAATGAGTGGTAATAAAGCCAACTACCAAAACCTCGCCCGATATATACGCAAATATATTGTCGGCAAATGGTTCGCTACCGAACCACAACCCCCTATCGAACGCAAAGAAAACGTATACTTCCACCTCGATGACGAACGCTCATTCAGCTCCCTCAATGAGTATGAAGAGTACATCAAAAAAAATAACTTCTACAAAGAAGGAGCCCCCCGCATAGCCATAGTAGCAGGACTACACGAACCCTTCGGAGGCAATAAAGAACACCTTAACGGCGTAATAAAAGCCCTCCAACAACAAGGAATGAACGTATTCCCCTTCACAGCTCAAGCCAAACGCATCGAGTTCCTAACCGAAATCAACCCCGATGCCATCGTCTATTTCCCTCACGGGCAGATGATGATGGGGCAGCCCGAACTCTTCACCTCTTGGGCTAAAAAGCAAAACATACCCCTCTTCACAGGGCTATCAATACTATCTATGAAAGCCGATTGGGAAAAAGACCCTATGGGTATGTCCGGAGGCTTTATGGGGCAAACCATTGTAATGCCCGAGCTTGATGGCGCCCTATACCCCTACGTAGTAATCGCTCAAGAACAAAACAAACAAGGCTATTACTTCCTCAATGCTATCGAGAATCGAGCACAGAAGTTCGCCAAAATCATACATAACTTCACCCAGCTTAAGCACAAAGCCAACGCCGATAAAAAACTCGCAATAGTATACTTCAAAGGCGTAGGACTCGCACCCGCTGCAGCACAAGGCTTGGAGGTCGAGCCCTCCTTGTACAGGTTCCTACACCAGCTACAAGCACAAGGCTACAATGTAGGTACTCTACCACCCACTCTCGAGCAGTTCAATAAGCTGCTCATAAGCCACGCCAGCACTTTTAGGGCAAATGCCAAAGGCGATATAGAAAAGTTCATAGCCACAGGCGCCCCCGCTTTGGTAGAAGCTACCCAGCTTGATGGCTGGATGAAAAACACCCTCCCTCAAGACCTTTATAAGCAAGTACTTGCCAAAAACGGACCCGTACCTGGTAACTACCTTAGCACTACCAAGGACGGCAAAAACTATTTGGCTGTAGCACAACTTACCTTTGGTAACGTAACCATCTTGCCACAGCCACCAGCCGCCATCAGTACCGATGATGATTTTAAAGTACTACACGGCGTACAGGAAATACCTCCTTATGCCTACATAGGCGCCTATTTATGGGTACAAAACGGACTCAAAGCCGATGCCCTTATTCACTTCGGTACACACGGCTCATTGGAGTTCACACCCAATAAGCAAGTAGCCCTTTCCGATTATGATTGGGCTGATATATCAGTAGGTACAGTACCTCATTTTTACTACTATAGCATAGGTAATATAGGCGAGGCTATGATGGCAAAACGCCGCTCCTATGGCAGTATAGTATCATACCTTACCCCTGCCTTTACCGAGAGTGATATGCGTAACACCTTTAACACTCTGGAGAATAACATCCTCTCATATCACAAGGCGAAAAATGAAATTGATAAGCAAAGCATAGGCTTGCATATTAAAAAGCTGGCAGTACAAATGGGCTTGCACCGTGATTTGCGCTTGGATAGCATAGTAACCAAGCCTTATACCGAAGAAGAAATAGAACGCTTGTCCAACTTTGCCGAAGAAATAGCTACCGAGAAAATAAATGGTGAGTTTTACGTTATGGGGGTACCTTACACTCCCGATAAAATAAACTCAACTCTGCTGGCTATGAGTGCCGATCCTATAGCGTATAGCGTAGCAACCTTAGATAAATACAAAGGTAAAATAACCGAAAAAGACCTTAAAAACAGAAGTTTCTTCACGGCCAATTACCTAAACCCTGCCAAGAGCTTGGTAAATCAAATATTGGCAGGCAAGCCTGTAACTACCGAGCTGGTATGCAGCTACGCTCACATCACTGCCGATGAGTTACAAAAAGCTAAAGAAATAATGGCTGCCGAAAGCGGTAGCGGTATGCCTTACTTCTTACAACAACAAATGAAAAAACAAGAAGCTACCGCTAGCAGTACTGCCACCACTACTGCCCACAAAACCGATGCTGTAGGGCGCCCTACTAAAATTAAAGCCCCTGCCAAGAAAGAAGAGCGCAAGCCTATTACCAAAGAAGAATTGGCTGAACTTAATGCCAAAAAAGCTAAAGTGGATTATGCCCGCGCTTTGGTAGATATTGAAAAAACCATCGGGAATGTGATGCAGTACAAACAAGGATTGTTGGAGAGTCCGCAGGCGGAAGAAAAAGCCTTTTTCAATGCCTTAAATGGAGGCTATACACCACCTTCATCGGGAGGTGATGCCGTGGCCAACCCCAAAGGCGTACCTACTGGGCGTAACCTATATGGGGTGAATGCCGAAAGTACTCCTTCAAAACTGGCGTGGGACAGAGGGATGGCTTTAGCCCAAAATGTAATTGCCGAATATCAGAAAAAACATAATGAATATCCTAAGAAAATAGCGTATACTTTTTGGAGTTCGGAGTTTATCGAAACCGAAGGTGTATCAATAGCACAGGCTCTTTATATGCTGGGGGTTGAACCGGTATGGGATAGCTTTGGCCGTGTAGGCGATGTGCGTGTTATCCCTTCGGAAGAGTTGGGTCGTCCGCGTATTGATGTGGTGATACAAACCTCTGGTCAGTTTCGTGATTTGGCTGCTTCGCGCTTGTTCTTGCTAAATAAGGCTATACAAATGGTATCGGAATTACCTGAGGAGGCCTTTGCCAACCAAGTGAGTGAGGGTAGTGTGACTATTGAAAAGGAACTGGTAGCGGCTGGTATATCGCCTAAGGAAGCGCGTGAACTATCAACCGAGCGTATTTTTGGTGGCTTGCAAGGGCGTTATGACACTGGTATTAAGGAAATGATCAATGCCGGTGATAAGTGGGAAAATACCAAGGATATTGCTGAGGTGTATATGCATAATATGGGTGCTTTGTACAGTAGCAAGGAAGGATGGAGTAAGTTTCAGGAAGGGATGTTCCGAGCGGCTATCAAAAATGCTGATGTACTTATTCAG
Organism: Capnocytophaga sp. oral taxon 878; assembly: GCF_002999135.1. NCBI lineage: Bacteria > Pseudomonadati > Bacteroidota > Flavobacteriia > Flavobacteriales > Flavobacteriaceae > Capnocytophaga > Capnocytophaga sp. oral taxon 878. The sequence goes on along the minus strand of NZ_CP027229.1, from coordinate 2,185,685 downwards.
CCTAGGCAAAACAATACTTGGGGTGCCCTTAGCTTAGACCATGTGTATGAATTTATGGGTGGTATGAATGCTGCCATACGTGAGGTGAATGGGAAAGAACCTGATGCTTATCTTGCTGATTATAGGAATCATAAAAATATGCGTATGCAGGAGCTGAAAGAGGCTGTGGGTGTGGAAGCGCGCAGTACTATTTTCAACCCTAAATACATTAAAGAGATGATGAAGGGCAAGGCTAGTAGTGCGGGACAAATAGCGGAGATAGTAACTAATATGCACGGCTGGGAGGCTACTAGACCTGAACTGATAGATGATGCTATGTGGAATGAGGTGTATGACACTTACATTGAAGATAAGCAGAAACTGGGTGTTACTGAATTCATTAAGAAGGAGAATGTGGCTGCCTTGCAAGAGGTTACGGCTGTAATGCTAGAGCTTACTCGTAAGGGCTTATGGAAGGCTACTGATGCGCAAATAAGCAAACTTGCGGATATGCATACGGAGCTTACTGAGCAGTTTGGGGTGAGTTCGTCTCAATTTTCATCGGAGAATAAGAAGTTGCAGGATTACATCAGTAAAAAGGTAGATGCTACTAAGGCACAGGCGTACCAGCAACAGATAGCAGCCTCTAAACAAAGTAGCAATGCGCAAGAAAGCAAGCAAGATGCAAAGGTGCTTAAAAAAGAAGAAACTACCTTGGGTGGTGAGCAGGAAAAAGTATCACTTAATACTGTTTGGATAGGTATAGGGGTGCTGATAGCCTTTGTAGGTTTGATTGTTTTTATTCGCAAAAGGAGGAGAAACTAATTAATTGGTTTATTGATAGAATTTGTTAGCCAATGGGTGTTAAAAGCTCATTGGCTAATTTTTTTGTGGGTGGGGGAGGGGTGTAACTATCCTTCGCGACATACTCAGCTGCGCCAGCTCGCTGACTATCGTTCGTTCGGGATAGGGGGAGGTTGGGGGGAGGTTGAGGTGTATTTTTTTGCTCAAAAATTTGTTGGTTAAAAAAAAGAGTTGTACTTTTGGTGCGAAAAACTGTTTTATATTTTTTAGAGAATTAAATTATCTTGATATGAAAAAGCTATATGTATTATGTATGCTTTTCTTAGCCTTAGTGGGGTGTAAGAAAGACAAGAACTTTAACAGCAATCCGTTGGAGTTTAGGGAGTATATTTCGGGCTATACGTCGGGGCTTATTTCGTCGCGTTCGGGGTTTAACATCTTGTTAAACAAGGCTGTTACGCAGGAGAAGATGGATAAGATTAACGATTTGGGTTTGTTTGAGATTTCGCCTAAGGTGAGTGGTAAGGTGGTGTGTGTGAACCCCACCCAAGTGGCGTTTGTGCCAGATAAGCCTTTGGAGCAAGATACGGAATACCGAGTGTCATTTGCGCTTAAGAAGCTGTTTGAGGTGGATAAGAGTAATTTGAATCATTTTAACTTTACGGTAAGAACGTTACAGCAGGCTTTTAGGGTTACGGCTAATGATTTGCAATCATATAATGAGAACCTTTATTTTTTAAATGCCGAGCTGCAGGCTAATGACCAGATAGATTACCAAACGGCTAAGGATATTTTCAAGGCGACAGTGGACGGTAAAAAGGTGGCTGTGAAGTTTCAGACACAGGGTACGAATAATAAGTTTTTGGTGGTGTTTGACAGTATACCACGTGTGGATAAAGATCAGACTTTGGAGATAAAGTGGGATACGAATCAGGCTCCTAGGGAGAATTTGATACCGTTTAGTTTTGAAATTCCGCAAAAAGGGGTATTTAAGCCGCTTTTTGCTGAAAACAATGGCAGCAATAATGAGTTTTATGTTAATTTCTCAGACCCATTGGATAAGGAGCAAGATTTTAATGGGATGGTAACTCTTAGCAAAACCGATACGCAGCTAAAATATAGTGTGAATGGTAATGTGCTGAAGATGTTTAGAGATGAGAAGAAGGAAGGTGATTATGTGGTATATGTAAGGGAAGGCGTGAAGAATGTGTATGGGCAGGCGCTTACTAAGGATTACCAGTTTGGGTTGCGGTTTAACCAGCAGCGGCCAGATTTTCATTTTTTGAAGAGTGGTACGTTATTACCTAGTTCGGAGAATTTGAAGATAAACTTCCAAACGATAAACTTGCGTGCGATAAATGTTACGGTGTATCGTATTTATGAGAATAATATTTTGCAGTTTTTGCAAGAGAATGATTTGGGAGGAGGGTACTACATCAGGAGGGTAGCACGCCCAGTGGCACGCAAGGTGCTCAAACTTACAGAGGGGGCGCTTTACCCGCTCGATGATTGGAATACCTACTCGCTGGATTTGGCATCGGTAATTACTCCTGAGCCAGGGGCTATTTATAGAGTAGAGCTGGGTATGACCAAGAACTATTCACTTTATACCTGTGGCTCTAAAAACGAGGAGCCTCTTGACCTTTCATTTGAAGAGAAATCATTGGATGAAGATGAGCCAACAGAGGGTTATGACGAAGAAGAGTATTACAGCTATGAAGAAAGTGAAGACCCTTGTAATGACTATTATTATTACGGGCGTACTATCAGCACCAATGTGCTGGCTACCGACCTAGGTGTGATAGTAAAGAGAGGGCAAAATAACAGATATACTATTGCTGTGAATAACCTGCTAACAACCGAGCCTGTAAAAGGAGCTATGGTAGAGGTGTTTAACTATCAGCAACAAAAAATACAAGAAGGCAAAACTGATGGTAATGGTTTTATTACTATGGATATAGGCAGTACGGCTTATTTTGCGAAAGTGAAGAAGGATAACTACACTACGTATGTGAAGATGGATCAATACGCATCACAGTCATTAAGTAAGTATGATGTGGATGGATTGGTTTTGCAAAAAGGGCTTAATGGTTATATCTACACCGAGCGTGGTGTGTGGAGACCAGGAGACAGCATTCATATAGGATTTATACTTAATGATTTTTCACAGAAAAATCCGGAGAAATTACCTATCAAATTGCGCTTTACCGACCCTTATGGCAAGGTAATAGCCGAGCGTATGCAAATTGGTAATGCAAGTAACCATTATACTTTTGCCCTTAAAACAGCTGCCGATGCGCCTACAGGTAATTGGAATGTGAGCATTAGTGCAGGAGCTGCTAAATTTGGCAAGCGTATTAAGATAGAAACAATCAAGCCTAACCGCTTGAAGATAGAGAATAGCCTTGAAGGAAAATTGATAGGAGCGGCTGGTAGTAATGCCCAACTAAATGTACAATGGCTGCAGGGTACACCAGCAGGCAATACAGAGGTGAGTGTGAAAGCTAAATTCTTACCTACTACTACCACTTTTAAAGGATATGAAGCGTATTTGTTTGACAATAAGGCTAATGATTTTGAAAGTGATGAAATAAATGTTTTTGAAGGAAAAACGAATGCCGATGGTAATGCAAACTTTTATTTCAAAACCAATGAACTACGCGCCCCTGGTATGCTAAAGGTAAACTTCCTTACCCAAGCTAATGAAAGTGGAGGAGACTTCAGTACCGATGTAGCCAGCGCTTCATTCTCTCCTTATAAAGAATATGTGGGCTTGAAAATGCCAAATGTAAATAAATACGATTATTTAAGCACGGATGAAGATCAGGACTTTAGAGTGGTAGTGCTCTCGGAAAATGGTAAGCCTTTGGCAGGCAAAGGAGTTACAGCTACTATTTACCGTGTGAGCTGGAGTTGGTGGTGGGATGCTACCAATCAGAACATATCAACCTATAACAGCAGCAATAGCAGCAGTGTGTATGCAGTAAAGAGCCTTACTACCGATAGCAGTGGGAAAGCACACTTTACGCTTAAAATTGATGATGATGATTGGGGTAGATATTTCATTTTGCTTACCAATAACGATAGTGGTCACCGATGTGGTACTACGGCTTATTTTGATTGGGGTAGCTGGGAAGGTAAATCACGCCGAACAGAAGGTAATGATGCTGTAATGCTTACATTGGGTACTGATAAGAAAGACTATAATGTAGGAGATAAGGCAGTGATATCTTTCCCTTCGGACAAAGGAGGAAGAGCACTTATTTCGGTTGAAAATGGTAGTGCTGTACTGGATACCTATTGGGTAGAGACAGCGGCAGGAGAAACTACATACAAAGTGCCTATTACCGATAAAATGACCCCTAATGTGTATTTCTACGTTACCCTTTTGCAACCACACGCCAACACTGCCAATGATGCACCAATACGCCTTTATGGGGTAGTGCCAGTGAATGTGAAAGATAAAAATACAGAACTTAACCCTGTGATACAAGCCCCAGAGAAGTTTGTTCCACAGAAAAAAGCAACTATCAAAGTAAGTGAAAAAGATGGCAAATCGATGACCTATACATTGGCTATAGTAGAAGATGGTTTGTTAAACCTTACACGTTTTCGCACACCTAACCCGCATAAGAATTTCTTTGTTAAGACAGCTTTAGGAGTTAAAACCTGGGATGTGTATGACAATGTAATAGGAGCTTATGGGGGTACCATAAATCAAGCCTTTAGTATAGGAGGTGATGAGGATTTGGGAGGAGCAGAAGCGCAAAAAGCCAACAGGTTTAAACCTTTTGTAATTTTCAAAGGTCCTTTTGAACTGAAGAAAGGTAGTAGTAATACACACGAAGTGCAGATACCAAACTATATGGGCTCGGCCCGAGTGATGGTGGTGGCAAGTAATGTAGAAAAGAATGCTTATGGTTTTGCCGAAAAGAAGAATGTACCAGTTATAAGTCCGGTATCATTATTAGGATCGTTACCACGTAAGGCGGTGCCAGGTGAGAAAGTGGTATTGCCAGTAACTGTTTTTGCTATGGAAAAGCAAGTGAAAAATGTATCGGTAAGTGTGGAAACCAACGGGCAGTTCAAAGTAGTAGGTAATCGTACACAATCTTTGTCTTTTAATGGTATTGGTGAGCAGATGGCTTATTTTGAGCTTGAAACTACTCAGCATACAGGTATAGGTAAGGTAAAACTGACTGCTACCTCAGGAAATGAAAAAGCTACTTATGAGGTAGAGATGGATGTATACAATCCTAATCCTACTACTTATGTGGTAGAAAACGCAGTGATAGGAGCAGGGAAATCGGTTAGTGTGAATGCTTCAGTATTAGGGAATAATGCTAAAACTACGTTAGAGATTTCTAGCTTCCCAGGAGTGAATTTGAGTAGCCGTTTAAACTATCTTATAGGGTATCCTCATGGTTGTGCCGAGCAGGTAACCTCTGGAGCCTTCCCTCAACTTTTCTTAGCCGATTTTGTTACTCTTACAAAAGAAAAAGCCGAAGAGACCAACCGTAATGTAAATGCAGCCATAAGCAAGCTACATGAGAATCAACTTAGTAATGGAGGGTTTACTTATTGGAAAGGAGGACGTTATGCCGATGATTGGGTAACTTCATACATTGGTCAGTTCTATATAGAAGCAGAGAAGAAAGGGTATGTATTACCACCTAATAGCAAGCAAAAATGGTTAGATTACCAAAATACCGAAGCACGCCAATGGCGTTTTGAGGGGCAATATCAAAATGATTTTGCACAAGCTTATCGTTTGTATACTTTAGCGTTGGCAGGCAGCCCTAATATAGGTGCTATGAACCGCTTACGAGAACTGAAAGATATCACTCCTAATGCTAAACGTACTTTGGCTGCGGCTTATGCCCTTGCTGGACAAAAACAAACTGCTACCAAGCTATTCCAAACCACTGCTTTAGATGAAGATAATGGTTACTATTATGGTTCAGTATTGCGTAATAAGGCTATGGCTATGGAAACAGCATTGCTTATAGGTCACAAACAAGATGCAGCTCGTTGGGCTTTAGAAATAGCTGATAAATTATCGTCTAATGATTGGCTTAGTACTCAGTCCACTGCTTATGCTCTTTATGCTATGGCTAAATACGTAGCAGTTAATAAGAGTGGAAAGAATTTTACTGCAAGCTATACTTTTAATGGTAAAACAGAAACTATTAACTCTGGTGAGTCAATGGTACAAGTGCCTTTAAAAGTAAATGGGCAAGCAGCAGTACAAGTCAAAAATACATCAGGACAAACGTTATATGTACGTCTTATCAGTAGTGGAGTACTTCCAGTAGGTAAAGAGTTAGTTATGCAAAATGGAGTAGCTATTAGCACTACTTTCCGTGATAATAAAGGACAAACAATAGATGTAAGTACTTTACGCCAAAGCACCGAGTTTGTGGCAGCAATACAGCTTACAAACCTTACTAATGAGCGAGTAGAAAACATAGCGCTCACACAGATTATTCCATCGGGTTGGGAAATCATTAATACACGCTTTACCGATTATGGTGATGCTTCAGATAATGCAGCTATTGATTATGCTGATTTCCGTGATGACCGTGCAAACTATTATCTATCGCTTTCAGCTAATCAAAGTAAAACAATACGTTTAAAGCTCAATGCATCCTATGTAGGTAAGTATTATCTACCAGGAACCTATGCAGAAGCTATGTATAATAACCGTTATAATACCCGTACTAATGGTAAATGGGTAGAAGTAGTAAAAAAATAATTATTTTGTAACAACTTGAAAATGAAGTTTATATTTGTATTGATGAAAAATAATTGATATTTTTTCACTAAAAAATTTGCAAGTTTCAAAAATTGTCGTACCTTTGCACCGCAATTAAGGAAAGACACTCCTCCTTAGCTCAGTTGGTTAGAGCATCTGACTGTTAATCAGAGGGTCACTGGTTCAAGTCCAGTAGGGGGAGCAAAAAAGGCTTTACAGAAATGTAAGGCCTTTTTTATTGCTTTATACTTAATAATACTTACCTACTTTTAGGTATAAAGTAAAGCACAAAAAAATCCCTCCTTTTAGTAAAAGAAGGGATTTTTTTTAATTTGTTAAAATCTGAGTACAATTTCTTAGAATGGTAAGTCGTCATCCTCAGCAGGTGTAGCAGCCATAGGCTGTGCAGTAGGCATTCCAAAAGCTTGCTGTGGTGTAGTAGCTTGAGGCGCTTGTTGCGGCATACCTTGAGGTGGCATTTGCTGATACTGCTGTGGCATTTGTTGGTATTGAGGTGGTGCTTGCTGATACTGAGCTTGTCCATACCCTTGGGCTGGTTGTCCATATCCTTGCGGAGGATATGCAGCATATCCTTGTGGGGTATAAGCTTCAGCAGGCTCAATCCTAAAACCTTGTAAATTCACTATGTATTTAGTTTCTCCTTGTGGGTTGGTCCATTCACGTCCACGTACTGTAAAACTAATTCTTACCATTTGATTTTCCTGGAAAGCATCTAGCTGTGCACAATTTCCTTGTACAAAATCAAAAGGAATATACTGCGGATATTGCTCCTCAGTTATGATAACTACTTCACGCTTCTGGAAAGTAGCACTTACCGCCTGCGTGGCTCCTAATTTTAAAATTCTACCTTGAATTTCCATATCTTTCTAATTGTTCGGTTTATAATCTTCACAACGTGCAAAAGTACAAACTTTTTTTTTATTATCAACTAAGTATATATATTTTTTTTGCTCTCTTTGTCTTTTCTGTAATTTTAAATCGTTCGTCTAATCTTTTGCCTATCACCCATATTATAGCATCGCCACAACACAGCAACCACTGTCCGTCTCGCTCGGCTTGAGTATATTTTTCATCAATGAAAAACTTACTTAGTTTTTTCTTCCTACCCAATCCCAAAGGGTAAAACACATCCCCCTCTTGTTTCTTACGCACACTCAGAGGCTCTGTCAGTTTATCTGCATCTACATAGGCAATGGAAGGATTACCCTTTTCTATTGAAAAAGGCTCAAACAATTCTTCATACACAAGTTCAGGAGCCTGTTCTTCTTCTTCCAGAGGTTTTAGCCATAAACAGTGCCTATCTTTCACTAAACTATGTGTAGCCGATATTAATTGCTTTCCTGCCTCTGCCCTTAGCAATAAGTTTTTAAGGTCTTTTATATTACCAAATCCATAACAGTAAAACAAATGATGCAATACAAACTCTAATTCCGGTACCTCTTGCAGCTTCTTTGTGTTGATACAAATAGGATTATCCCCCTCAAAACACTCCTCTTCTATTTTCTTAATGTAAAAACTAATAAAAGCATCTGCCTGACGCAAATACCCCTGCGTTTTACCAAAATTCTCTAAAAAATTAGGATGTATCTCTCTCAGCTGCGGACTTATATGATGTCTAATCCGGTTACGCACGTAATGATCCGTAGCATTACTGCTATCCTCACGCCAACTCAGGTTATGCACTCGTGCATATTGCTCTATCTCTTCTCGTGTTACCTTTAGTAGTGGCCTAATAATAGTATCTGTCTCTCTCGGTATTCCCAGCAGTCCGCCCAAGCCCGTACCTCGTGAAAGGTTAATGAAGAATGTCTCAAGGTTATCATTGGCATTATGGGCAATAGCTACTTTATCACACCCTTTTTCTGCCAATAGTTTCCCAAACCACTCATATCGCAGTTCACGTGCTGCCAATTGGGTATTTAATTGATGTATTTCGGCATATTTTTTAGTGTCAAAACGTATTACCTCCACTGCCACTCCCATTTCTTTAGCAAAATCCCGTACAAAAGCCTCATCAGCATTACTTTCTTCGCCCCTTAGTTGGAAATTACAGTGCGCCAATACTATCTCCACCCCCTCACTGTGCAGTAGGTGTGCCAGCACTACGCTATCAATGCCCCCACTAATGGCCACCAATAGCTTTTGCTGCTTTAAATCTTTTACGTTAACCTTCATTTTATTCCTGAAACCTTGCCACTGTATTCAGCTTGCCTATCAGGCTTTTCGCTACCGTGCAAGGGTAATCTTTCTTGCGGTATTTGCTTATAGGCTGTATGCCCACTATGCTATTGGTAACAAACAGCTCATCGGCTTTTTGAAGTTCAAAAGGTGAGATAGAAGCCTCTACCACCTCATAATCAGGCGCCTTTTTCAGTGTTTTTAGTAGTATTTTACGTGTGATGCCATTCACAGCCCCATCGGTAAGAGGCGGTGTCTTAATGGTATTCCCTTGCACTACAAAAAGATTCCCGTCCACTACTCCCGCAATATTCTTATTGCTATTTAACAGAAGGCAGTTCTGGTAATCATTCTCATAGGCAAAAATACCCCCCAATATATTCACATTCTTGTTCAAATGTTTTATCGTCGCCAGTAGGTCGGGTTGTACATAAAAATCCTTAAAAAGTTCCACCTCATAAGCCGCTTCATTCAATACGTAAAAAGGCGATCTAAGTTCTTCTGTCTCAATAACATAATCCACCTCATTTGTAGCAGGCGTATATCCACCTCCCACCTTCCTAAATACGCTAAACCGCACTTTCACTGGCTTGCTTTCCAGTCCATTAGCTTTTATCAATGCAATAATTTCATCTTGCAAATACTCCATCGAAAAGGCCATCGGGATATCCATCCGTAACACTCGCATCCCAGCCATAAGTCGCAAGTAGTGTTCTTCCCAGAACAAAAGTTTTTGATAACTGTATTTGCACACATCGCACACCCCATCACCATATAAAAAAGCTCGGTTTTGTGTAGTCAATATATGCTCATCAGCAGCCTTTAAGCTGCCATTGTAATTGAGTTTCATCTTATTAATTCTATTATCATAAGGCTTTAATTTGCCCCTATTTGTGCTTTTAAGTCTGTTATTTGTAGTTCCCACAGCCGTTTGGCGTCTTCTATTTCGCTCGAAGGCGCAAAATCGGTAATCACCAGCACCACTTCATTCGTAAGCGCATTTACTCTGATGCGTATCTCAAAAAAAGTAGTAGCCTCACTATCCTCTTCCCAATGAAAACGTATATGATCATCCAACTTCTTATGCCATAACTGAGCGTTCTCTTCCACTCCATTCCACACAAAAACATAATGATCTTCGTATGCACGCACATCATCAGCATACCACGACGCTAAACCTGCTGGGGTCGATATATATTGGTAGAGCAGCTGAGGTGAAGCTTTTACAGGTACTTCAATTTGGTATTTTTCTTTGTTTTCCATAAAATATCGCTTATTTGGGCGCAATATACAACTTTTTTTTCAAACCACAACAAAATTAACCCAAAACCACCCACACCTCTCACCCCCTTCCCCTTCCCTCACCCTCTTATCTCTCACCCCTCACCTCTTACACAAAATTCATCTTTTCCCCATTTTCATTGCCAAAATCTTAAAAATTACCACCCCCTCCCTATCCCCTATCTCTTAACTCCTCTTCCCTAATAATCAGCCCCTTCCTCCCCACCCTCTTACCTCTTATCCCTTACCTTTTACCTATTTTAAACGAACCTATAACGAACTATAAACGAACTGTAAACGAAGGATAAACGAAAAACCACTGATAATCAGTTCTTTTACTCCCCAACGCTCCCTTTGAAAAATTCGCAACAAAAACCCAAAAACATTACATTTTCCTCAACCTCTCACAGCCAACAAAAAAAGACGCTGGTATTAAAAAAATAACTCCTATTTTTCCAATACCAGCGCCCTGATAAGCATACCCACACCCCCTTATAGGAAAGGCGAAAAAAGACGCGCAAAGCGCTCTCCCAGCTGCTTCAGCCAGCTGCGCTTGCGCCAACTACCAAGGGTCAGCAGCTGCGCATCCTTTAAATCATCGTAAAAAATACGTTGCAAATCCCCCGCCACCGCCTTGTTATACACAAGCGCATTCACCTCAAAATTCAAACTAAAACTCCGCGCATCAAGGTTCGCCGTCCCCACCGATGCCACCTCACCATCAATCACAAAAGTTTTCGCGTGTACAAAGCCCCTTTCATATCGGTACACCTGTACCCCCGCCTCCAAAAGCTCCTCAAAAAACGATTCGCTGGCAGTATGCACAAACACCGAATCCCCCTTTTTAGGCACCAACAGCTTCACCGCCACCCCACTTAACGCAGCAATAACCAGCGCCTCCTGTAACGAAGTATCAGGAATAAAATAAGGCGTCGTAATCAGTATTTCCCGCTTAGCCGCATATATCAGCTGCACCGTAGCATACAGTATATTAGGCAAATCCGAGTCCGCACCACTGGCCACTATTTGTGTGAAAAAATCCGTAGGGTAAGGCTGTATACCTATCGGGAAATAAGGAGTGCTAATAGCCACATCCTCACCACTACAAAAGTTCCAGTCCTGCAAAAACACAGCCTGCAGTATATGCGCCGAGTAGCCCCTCACTTTCAAATGCGTATCACGCCAATACAGCCCATTACCCTCATCATTATTGTATTTATCACTAATATTGATGCCCCCCACAAAAGCCGTATACCCATCCACCACCACTATTTTTCGGTGATTTCGGTAATTCATCCGGTTAGCCAACTTCACGAAAGTAATTTTGTAGAACGGAAAAGCCTGCACCCCACAAGCCCGCAACTCACGCACAATGTTCTTCCTAATGCCTTGGCTGCCAAAATCATCGTAAATAAAGCGCACCTCCACCCCTTCACGCACTTTCTGTATCAAAATATCCTTAATCGCATTACCTATGCGGTCATTCTCATAGATGTAATATTCAATATGAATATGATGTTTCGCCTCGCGCAAGGCAGTAAGCAGTTCAGGAAAAAGGTTCTCACCATTACAGATAACCCTCACCTCCTCATTAGGGATAATAGTAAGGCGTTTTTCAGTATGAGCTAAAAAATGCAAACTCTTTTCATAAGGCGCAATCGCCGAAGTGTCCAGCCCCTCCAAGTACTTGCGTATCAGCGGATACATACGTTCCAGCTGCTTCCTAAAAGCTTGGTCTACCGTCAGTTTTTTATGATATATTTTATGCTTCCTATAATTAATGCCAAATGAGAAATAAAAAATAGCCCCCAGCACTGGCACGAAAATCACCAGTAGCAGGTAGGCTAAACTTTTGCTCACCGAGCGCGTATCCCACACTATCCGCAGGCATACCGCTATAATCAATAAGATATAAGCAATTTCATATATCAGGAAAAGCTTCATTCTCGGGCTTGTAGGGCTACTTTTGTACCTTTTTCAATAGAAGATGTATGGTAGAAGAAAGTTTTGTTATTATCAGCAGCAATAGCCTCAATAAGGTAATAAGCCCCTTGGTAGTAGCAGTGTTGTACCACAGCTTGCCAGTCAGTACGTTCAGGCGCTATAGTTATTTGCTGTGGCTTGAAAAGTTTATCTTTATACCAACTTACCTCGCCAAATAACGAAGCCGTATAAAAGTCAGTATTTTGAGCGTAAATGGTAAGAGTATCCCCAAAGTGCAGTAGTTCACCATCACGCATAATAAGGGTTTTGTCTGAAAAGGAGAGCGCATCGCGCCCATCGTGAGTAGCCACCACACAGCTTATATTTTGCTCTTTAAGATAGGCGAAAAGGGTGCGTTGTAGGTCATTTTTTCTAAAATTATCCACCTGACTAAAAGGCTCATCCAGTAGCAGTAGTTTAGGCTCTTGGGCTAAACTCATAGCCAAGGCTACGCGTTGTTTTTCCCCACCACTAAGGTTCAGTGCCTTTATAGGGGCGAAGCGTTCCATACCCACTAAGGTAAGCAGCTGTGTAACGCGTTCTTTTTTATAATCCAAATCAAGGTTGGAGATAAATTTACCTACATTTTCAGCAACAGTGTGATAAGGTCCAAGTCCAAAGTCCTGCGCCAAGTACTTCATCGTACTATGTCCTGGCACCAACTGATGGGCAGGCCCCCACACCCTTTGGTTATGAAATCGCACTTCACCCTCTTTCAAATCGATAAGGCCATAGATAGCCTTTAGCAAGGTACTCTTACCACAACCACTTTCACCCATTAATGATAAAAGCTCCCCTTGTGGCAACTCAAATGAAATGTTGCGCACAATGGGAGCTTTGTCATAAGCAAACGTAATATTATTTACTTCAAGCATTATAAGCTATTAGTTGTTACTTCTGTTTTAAATCGCAGATTTAAACTGCTCTAAGAACCGGATATCATTCTCATAGAACATACGGATATCGCCTATTTGGTACAATAACATAGCAATACGTTCTACCCCCATACCAAAAGCAAAACCGCTGTACACCTCACTATCGATGCCACAGTTTTTAAGTACATTAGGGTCGGTCATACCACAGCCCATAATCTCTAGCCAGCCGGTACCTTTAGTAATGCGGTAATCTACCTCATTATTTAGCCCCCAGTAGATATCTACTTCGGCACTAGGTTCGGTAAAAGGGAAGTATGAAGGGCGCAAGCGTATCCTTGATTTGCCAAACATTTCTTTGGTGAAGTACAACAAAGTCTGTTTCAAATCAGCAAATGAAACATCTTTATCTATATATAAGCCTTCTACTTGGTGAAACAAGCAGTGAGAGCGAGCAGATATAGCTTCATTACGGAACACACGCCCTGGAGAAATAGTGCGTATAGGCGGCTGATGTCCTTCCATATAGCGTATCTGTACCGAGCTGGTATGGGTGCGCAGTAATATATCGGGGTTGGTTTGGATAAAGAAGGTGTCCTGCATATCACGAGCGGGGTGGTATTCTGGCAAGTTCAGGGCAGTGAAGTTATGCCAATCATCTTCCATTTCAGGCCCGTCGGATACGTCAAATCCTATATTAGCAAATATATTTACTATTTCGTTTTTTACTAATGAAATAGGGTGGCGTGCCCCTATAGGGGTAGGGGTAGCAGGACGACTCAAATCGCCGTAGATGCCTTTGCTTTCGGTACGCTCCTCCAAAAGGTCGCGCAGCTCTTGCACCTTGGCTTCGGCTTTGTTTTTTAGTTCATTTACTACCTGCCCGAAGGTCTTTTTCTGTTCATTAGGTACTTCTTTAAAGGCAGTAAAAAAATCATTCAACACCCCTTTTTTGCCAAGGTACTGAATGCGGAATTGTTCAAGTTCGTCTTTTGTTTTTGCTTTAAACGCCTCGATTTTAGCAATGTGTTCTTTTATTTTATCAATCATCATAATAGGAGAATGATTCATTTAGTTCTTTTCTGGAGTGCAAAGGTACAAAATAATTTAGAATTAGCAATTAACAATTAACAATAATCTGCCCTTTAGGAGACTGTTATAAGTTAAAAATTAAAACATCTATTTTGAAAAGCAAGTTAAAAAATACACATAAATCAACTGTAAATCAGCAGTAAAGGGTGTTTTTATATTACTAAAAGTAGCTTCTAGGCAAGTTACCGGCAAGTTAAATCTATGCCCAAATTGGGACATATCTCATATACCGAGGAGCTGTGTTTGGATCAACAGGTTTTATTAAATTTTTGCCTTGTACTTCTTTTATTAATCGCGAAACCATTCCAGATGATGATGTTTTGAGTCCGAAACGCTCTCTTAGAGAGGAATTAGACATAGCCTCACCTTCAATGTATTTTATACAAGAATGTAAATAAGTAGACCATATACGGTCATCGGTTTGAATATTGACAAAATCTAGATAGGAGAACAAAGAAACGCGGGTTGATTCTTGATATACATTGATACGAGGAGCGGGGAGGTACATACTCTCACAACTGATGACCATTCTGTCCCATCCTCTTCCAAGTTCTTCACACATACGCAGGCGACGCATAATAGAAGCGAGTTTCTCATTGCGTGATTTTGGAGGATTATCAATGATACGCATCACATCGACTAATGGTACACCAGGATTGGTTACTTCTACGCGGTTATCAAACAGTTCAATCACAGGACCTGCGCCTGTAATGTAAAAATCTTGGTGTATTACTGCATTAGCAATACTTTCTCTGATAGCAGGAAGAGGGAATGTACTTACGGTGCGTAACTGTATTTCTTTAGGATCTTCTATTGAGGGGAGGAGAGTGTTTACATACTTGACAGCTTTTTCTAAACTAGTAGCATATCCCTCATTAAAAGTCTCCTCTTTAAGGATTGTTTGGCGATTATGTTTGTCATATTGCACTACACGAATAGCTTTACGTCCTAATCTTGAAAATTCTAATAAATTCTTAGCTAATAGAATTGCACCAAGGTTGGTTATAGCATAAAGAGTATTGTCTTGTTGAGCAAGAAAGCCCTCTTGTAGTAAATAATGTATTATCAGCTCTGTTTCGTCGGGGATTGGTATGTGTAGTAAAGTGAAATAGACTTCATAGTTGAGCAAGCGAAGTACTTTTTTATCAGTTAAACCAGTCATTGAATAAGTTTCTTCAAATTGACTGTTACGTAGCTTGTCCCAGAGTTGTGCTTGGAGAGTAGGAAACTCTATTAACTTTTTGGTGTAGCTTCCTGAACGGATGTAGTCTACTTTTTCAAAAGTTACAGGAACTCCCTCTGCGCGAGTTATTATAATTAGCTCTATATGTTTTCCTTCAATTTCTACTTCTTGAAATTCAAAATTGGCATTTGCAGAAAGCATATAGCGCAGCCAATTCTCTAATTCTTGATTACCTTTCTTTTCATTTTTTAATCTGACAGAGGTGCCTATTATCTGATGTGTAGTGTCATCTACACCCCATATCATATAAGCGTGGTTGCGGTCGGCAAGTACAGTACTATTTGCAAGGGCACTGATATCCTGACCAATCATCTGTGGTAAGCAATTGTTATGTTTGAACTCAACCCACCCTGACTCATTGGGTAGTTTACATAGTTCTTTGATAAGTAAATCTAAGTTTTCCATTAGTTTTTTCTTTTTAATGTTCGTTCATCATCTTTATTTCCCTTTGAATGATTTATCTGTGTCTTCCCACTCTGAAAAAAAATCTTATAGGCAAGTTACCGGCAAGTTAAACAGTATTTATTAAGCAACTGTAAATCAGTAGTAAAGGGTGTTTTTATATTACTAAAAGTAGCTTCTAGGCAAGTTACCGGCAAGTTAAAATTACTAAAAGTTATATTCATTGAGATTTAACTTACTAATGGGACTGGTATTAAAATATGAATGTAGTAACAATTAATTTAGAAAAAGGGGTTATTGGTTGGCTGTTTTGTAGGAGCGCCATTTTTCGATGCAGGCTTGCATATCTTGGGGGAGCTCACTATCAAAACTTAGGAATTGGTGTGTTACGGGGTGCTCAAAGCCTAAGGTTTTGGCGTGTAGCGCTTGGCGAGGTAGTACTTCAAAACAGTTCTCGACAAACTGCTTGTACTTGGCAAAGGTGGTGCCTTTTAGTATTTTATCGCCTCCGTAACGCTCGTCATTAAATAGGGTATGCCCGATGTGCTTGAGGTGTACCCTTATCTGGTGGGTGCGTCCTGTTTCGAGCTGGCAGGCTATGAGGGTTACGTACCCAAAACGCTCTAATACTTTGTAATGGGTAACGGCTTCTTTGCCGTGTGAGCCATCGGGGAAGACGGCCATTTGTAGGCGGTCCTTTAGGTGCCTGCCTATATGGCCGCGTATGGTGCCTTCATCGTTTTCTATATTGCCCCATACTAAGGCTATGTACTGGCGCTGTGTGGTTTTGTGAAAGAACTGCTGGGTGAGGTGTAGCATTGCCTCTTCGGTTTTGGCTACTACTAATAGTCCGCTGGTATCTTTATCGATGCGGTGTACTAAGCCAGGGCGGTTACTGCTGTTATTGGGCAGATGCTCGAAATGATACACTAAGCCATTGATGAGGGTGCCGCTGTAATTACCGTGACCAGGGTGTACTACCATACCGGCGGGCTTATTGACTACCAGTAGGCTATCGTCTTCATAAACGATGTTAAGGGGTATGTTTTCGGGTACTAAGAGGTCGTTATGAGGAGGGTGGGGGAGGAGTACCTTTACCACATCGTTTGCCTTGACGCGGTAGTTGGATTTGACGGGTACGCCATTGACGAAGATGTTACCTTCCTTGGCTGCCTGTTGTACCTTGTTACGGGTGGCATTCTCTACGAAGTTCATCAAGAATTTATCTACCCGCAGGGGTTCTTGTCCCTTGCCGGCGGTAAAGGCGTAATGCTCATAGAGGGTGGGTAGGGTTTCTTCTTCTAAGCCCCAATCATCAAAATAATCTAACTCGGGTGTGTAGTTTGTATCGTCTTCTTTCAATCTTAAATTTATTTGCTAATTGAAAATAGCCACCTTGGGCAATGGTGCCAAGGGGGAGGAAGTGTAGGGTGTTTTGGCTTTTATTGACCTATGAGTTCTTCAATAGGGATTTCGGTAGGGATGGTATCACGTATTTCTAATCCGTTACCGCAAACAAGGTCGATGCGTGAAGTTTTGATGAGTTTGTCGCCAGGTTGTACTGGTTTGCCGTCGTACAGGAGTTCCAGTACCATATCTTTGCCTATATCATCGACATAGGTGATGGTGCCTATGGTAAGCCCTACGGATTGGAGGGTAGCTTCGGCACTGCGGCGTGTTACTTGTATTACTTTGGGTACGGTTACCTTATGATATCCTTTTGGGTTGATATTTAGGTATATTTTGCGGTTTTCTTTTACGCGCTCATTAGGTTCGGGGCTTTGGCTAATGACTGCCAAGGGGGGGTATTTGGGGTTGTACTCGGTAGAATCGAGGACTTCCCAGCGCAGGTTTTGCTCTTCGAGGAGCATTTGCACCTCGGTGAGTGATTTTTTGGCAAGGTTTGGCACTACGATGAACTTGCCGTGATCGGTATAGAAGTTGAGCAGTTGTAGGGCGCCCCATACGATTACTACTAAGGCAACCATAGCGAGGGCTAACTGCCATAGCAATATGCGTCCTGATTTTTTTATAAATTCTTTGAAAGCCATTTTCTTATAGAGTGAAATTACAAGGGGCAAAAGTACGAATAATTTTTCAAATGGCAAAAGCTAAAAAAAGAGGTTATTCCTAATTAAAGAATAACCTCGGTACAATTATTTGGGATTTATTTAAACTCTTCTTCAGTATAAGTGGCACGTACTTCAACCTCTTTATTATCTTTAAGAGTTCGTACCTTATAGCCTATAATTACAGCTGATTGTATTAAACTTTCGGGAGTGGGAGATTTTAGATAATTGATGAAGGATTGATAATTATCAATTGTTTTTATTTCATTTCCTAATGCACCTTCTCCAATAACTACTTTTACATATCCTTTATTGAACCAATTTTGTACAGTTTTGTCATAAATAGCTTTTATATTGGCATTAGTAATATTTTTTTTAGCTAAATTTATTTCTAAAGAACTATCAATGTGATTTCTTGTGGCTTCAGCACCTATGTTTGTTTCAATAAGTAGGTAAGCAATCCTACCATAATCTACACTACTTACATAAACTGGTTCTGTATCTCCTATATTAGTGAGCTTGCCCCATTGTTCAGGAGCTTGTGCATTCATAGTAAGGTTGTATAAAGGCTGAAGAACTTTTACAACTACAAATTCTTTTCCTTGAACACGAAATTTAAAAGGTTTGTAGTCAAAACGAAGGTCAATAAACTTTTTAAAAACATCAATACCTGAATGTAAATGTAGTATTTTTCTAAAACTTTCGACAGTACTTACAGCCTCACTTGAATAAGTCATATAAGTAGGAGTGTTTTGATAGTCTATTTTATCAGTATTATCTTTAAGTAGGTTATTAATTTTTTGGCGGAAATCACTAAGTATAGGTTGTCCTTTTACTTTTACATTTAAATCCTTTCCTTGTAAAGAAGTAGAGATGGTAATATCATTAGGGTTTGTTAGTGCGATAGGATCATATTTTCCTTCCATAAATGAATCACCTCGCAAAACACTACCAGGATAAATGACATCGGCATTTTGCATACCCACTACTTCCATAGGGCTAAGAACTACTTGCTTACGGGTGGTAATAAGAGTTTTACCACTATAACTTGTCCAGTTTCCCTCAGTAGCAATTACCTGATCGGGTTCTTTAGCAAAATGTACTGGTTTGAGATTGGCTAATTGCTTAGCGATAGGCTCAGTAGGTTCGTTATCATTTTTTCCACAAGCTACAACTAAAGTTAAAATTGTTAGTGCTACTATTTTAAAAAAAGACTTTTTCATACAATTGTTAACTTATAAAATTATTATTCACGTACTATTCTTTGTTAGATTTGTATTATTTTTTCACTACAAAAATACAATAAAAATAGTAGAGAGCAAGAGGTAAAATGAGTATTAACACTTAATTAACCTTTACAAAAAGAATTGTAAAGCAATTAACATAGAAGTAACACTTTAGAGTGTTAAAAAATTAATAAATAGTTACATTTTTAAGATTAATTTTCTATTTCTTTTTTTCTGATGGCTCCAAAGGCAAGGGCTTGAGAGAGGGCGAGGCAGAGGCTGAACATCATACCGCCCCAGAAGCCGTGTACTACGAAGCCTTTTACGAGTTCGCCGGCTAAAAGTATTATGATGGCGTTGATGACCAGCATAAAGAGCCCTAAGGTTAAAAAGGTAATGGGTATGGAGATGATTTCCAATACGGGGCGTACTACGGCATTGAGTATGGAGAGTACGAATGAGACTAAGAGGGCGGAGTAGAAGCTCTCGATATGAGCGCCTGCATTAAGGTTGCCTAAGAGAAAGACGAGGGCAGCGGTGATGAATATTCCTATAAGGTATCGCATAAAAAATGAATGGTTTTAGAGTAAAATTCGGTGGGGTTTTGGGCGTGTAACCAGTGTCCGGCGCCGCTTACGGTATCGATAAGGGCGTTTGGGAAATGGGCGTGTATAAGGGGCTCATCACTGGGCATTACGTATTCGGAGTGTTCGCCTTTGAGAAAGAGTGTTTTGCCGGAGTAGGTATTGCCATAAGGCAGTTCGGCTCCTATTTCGATTTCGTTCTCGATCAGGGCGGGTAGGTTTAGGCGTAGTGCGAGTTTTTTGGGGGCTTGCCAATAGAGGTTTTTGAGCAAAAACTGCCTAACGCCCATATCGGTTACGTAGGCGGAGAGGGCTTTATCGGCTTGGGTACGTGAGTGAATGGTATCGAAGTTAAGAGAGGCTAATCCTTTGAGGCAGGCTTCGTGGTGTAGGGGGTAGTATTTGGGGGCTATATCGGCTACTATGAGGGATTGTACGAGGGAGGGGTTTTGGGTGGCGAAGAGCATAGCGGTTTTGCCTCCCATAGAGTGCCCAAGTAGGTGGAAATGGCTGAGGTTATGGGCGTTGGCGTACTCCAACAAATCATTTGCCATAAGGGGGTAACTGAAATGTGGGGAGTGGAAACTGTGCCCGTGGTTGCGCTGGTCGATTAAATGTACTTGGAAGCCGGCTTCGGCGTATTTGAGTCCTAAAGAGCGCCAGTTATCGAGCATTCCGAGGAATCCGTGTAGTATGACAAAGGGGGTTCCTTCGCCTATGATTTGAGAGTGTAACATTTTCAATGAACAATTAGTTTAGTGATTGATAATTTGTGTTGATTGCGCTGCAAAGGTATGAAAAAAATATTAAAAAGCAAGGGGGAGTTAGGGGATAGGGGGTAGGGGATAGGAGATAGGGAGGGGAGGAGTTAGTGAGTAGGGGATAGGGGGAATGAGGAAAATGCAATGTTTTGGGGATTTTGTTGTGAATAATGCAAAAGGAGGGTTGGGTGAGAAGAGGGTTGATTATCAGCGGTTTTTTGTTTATCCTTCGTTTATAGTTCGTTTATAGTTCGTTATAGGTTCGTTCAACCTAAGGGATAGCTGGGGGATAGCTGGGGGATGGCTGGAGGAGGAATGGGCTGATTATTAGGGGAAAGGAGTTAGGAGATAGGGGATAGAGTGGGGAAGGGGATTTTTGCATTATTGGCAATGAAAAAGGAAAATAGATGAATTTTGGGCAGGAGGTAGGGGTAGGATGGTTATTTTTTAAGATAGATTAAAAATATTCTTGGTTTTTTATTCGATGTATGTCGTTTTTTCGGTGTAATTTTGCGGCGTCAAAAAAAGATATATTTATGCGAAGACTTATTTTATTTTTATCTGTTCTGTTAATGGGTTCATTTACAGCGTGGTCGCAGTCTCTTTCCTTTGAAGAGGCTATGGAGCAGATGCGGGGAGGGAACCAAAAACTAAAGGGGATAGATAAACAAGCCCAAGCGGCTAAGGCTAATGAGAAGGCGATGCAAGGGTTGTACTTGCCACAGCTGAGTATTAATGCGAGTTATATGCATCTGGCAGACCCGCTGTATCTTAACTTAAATGAGTATAAGGAGCCTTTACAGAGAGGTTTTATGGGATTTGCGGGGCAGGTGCCGGCTCCTATGCGTCCGCTATTGACGCCGTTAATGGGAAGGTTGCAGCCTCTTTTTGGTATGGATTGGCGTTATAAGTTTCAGGAGCAAGACATTTGGAAGGTGAGTGCCGATGCAAAATGGGTGCTTTTTGCGGGAGGAAAGGTGCGAGTGGCTAATAAAGTAGGGAAACTGAGTACTGAAATAGCCGAAGTAGAAGCTAAAAAGACAGAATATGCGTTGATTTCGGAATTGGCGGAGCGTTATTTTCAAGTGCAGCTGGCTCAAAAAGCGTTGGAAGTGCGGAAACAATCGTTTATGACGGCAGAACATCACTATGAAAATGCCAAGAAATTAGAAAAGAATGGTATGATAGCTTCGGTAGAGGTGATGCAAGCTAAAAAGGCTGTTACCGATGCTAAGCGCGAGGTGATGGGAGCAGAGAAGGATATACAGCTGGCACAAACGGCTCTGTATGGTGTAATGGGTACTACCGAACAACCACTTACTACCCTTACAACAGAACTCTTTGAAGTAGCGCCATTACAACCGCTTAGCTACTATCAGCAACAAGCCAAAGAGAACTATCCTACGATAGTGCAGGCTAAACTAAAAGCCCAACAAGCTACCCAAGGAGTGAAAGCCCAACAAGCGGCTTACTTGCCCGATGTAGCGGTAATAGGCAAGAAATACTTGTGGAGTGATAACCTCCCCTTAACCGAACCCGATAATTGGGTGGTAGGAGTAGGCTTGCAATGGAACTTATTTAACGGCTTGCAAGATAAGCATAAAATAAGCCAAGCCAAAGCAATGCGCGAGAGTGTAGAACTCATAACCGCACAAGCCGAAAAAGATGTACAAACCTTGGTGAAAAAACAATATACAGAAATAGAAAAGCAACGTGAACAATACCTCAGCTTGGAAGAGAGTTTGCGTTTTGCTGAAGAACTGGTACGTGCAAGGGATAAGGCTTTTGCAGAAGGGCTTTCGACCTCGACAGATGTAGCTGATGCGAACTTGTACTTGGCATCTATCAAAATAAAACGATACCAAGCTCTTTTTGAAATGGACAAAACGCTAGCCCAACTACTAGAAACCTGCGGGATGAGCGATACTTTTAAACAACAAACAACAGCTAATAAATAACAGCTTTTGTATTATACATAACTCTTAACTAAATAAAAAAAATGAAAAAGAAGAACATCACTGGACTTATAGTAACCATCACAGTATTTATGGTAGTACTTATTCTCTCTATTTACTTTTTTAGCAATAGGGAGCCTATATATTTGCAAGGGCAAGTAGAAGCTAAACAGATAAATGTAGCGCCTAAAGTACCTGGTAGGGTGAAAACCATCTACAAACAGGAAGGGGATAGCGTACAAAAAGGCGACTTACTATTGGAGCTTGAAAGCACCGAACTTGATGCTAAACTATCACAAGCTGAAGCTGCGCGATTGGCTGCCCAAGCCCAAAGTGATAAGGCACAACGCGGAGCCCGCTCGGAACAAATACAAGGGGCTTATAATGTATGGCAACAAGCCCAAGCAGCAGCAGAACTAGCTGAAAAAACATATCAGCGGGTGAGTAACCTTTACAATGACAAGGTGCTACCAGCCCAAAAGAAAGATGAGGCTTATACCCAAATGGTTGCCTTACAAAAACAAGCTGAAGCAGCTAAATCACAATACGAAATGGCAAAGAACGGCGCTAGAGTAGAGGACAAAACTGCTGCCCAAGCGCTTGTAGCCCAAGCCCAAGGCGTAATAACCGAAGTAAATGCGTATAAAGACGGTGCTAAGGTATTTGCCCCTACTAACGCACAAATACAAACTATTATCCCTAATGAAGGTGAGATAGTGAACGCAGGTTATCCCGTGATGAACCTTATCGATACGCAAGATGAGTGGGTGGTATTCAATATACGGGAAGATAAAATGACAAACTTTAAAATAGGTGCTAAATTTAAAGGTATTGTGCCTGCTCTTGGCAATCGGGTGATAGAAATGGAGGTAAAACATATAGCTGTACAAGCTGATTTTGCTACTTGGACAGCTACTAAAAGCAAAGGAGATTTTGATAAGAAGACTTTTGCTATCAAAGCCTATCCTACGCAAAGAGTAAAGGATTTAAGACCGGGAATGTCGGTATTAGTTGAAGATAACAGGTAACAAGTAATAGATAATTAGCAGATTATCACTATGAAAATAGACCACATCGCTTTATATGTAAAAAATTTGGAAGTATCTAAAGCCTTTTATGAGACTTTCTTCGGCGCAAAATCAAACGAGTTGTACCATAATCCTAAAACAGGATTACGCACCTACTTTCTAAGTTTTGATAGTGGCGCTCGTTTGGAAATAATGTGGAGACCCAACCTCAGTGAACCTTTGGACAAGGTGACGAGTGAAGGACTTATACACTTTGCTTTTAGTGTAGGGAGTAAAGAAGCGGTTGATGTGCTTACTCAGAAAATCGTAAATGAAGGTTACGAGTGTTTTAGTGCTCCTCGTACCACAGGTGATGGGTATTACGAAAGCGTGATACTTGACCCCGATGACAATATGGTAGAGATAAGCATCTGATTAGATAATATTAAAAAGCAAGTAAGTTTGTTTGATAAAATGAGAATAACTGAAGGATTATCAACTAAAGATAAGCAAGCTATTATACATTGGACAAATAGCAAAGGCGCTGATTTCTTGCAACAATGGGCAGGAGATGCTTTGCCTTATCCTCTTACAATGGAAGCGCTCAATGCTTTGTCTCATTGTTTTCGTATTGAGGCAGAGGGTAGTTTTATAGGGATGATTCAGCAAATAAGAGTAGAAGGGAGCAACGTACATATCGGTAGATTTCTTATCAATCCTTCGCTTACAAGAAAAGGATTAGGCACCTCAGCAATGCAGTTATTTATTGCAATGCTTTTTGAGAATAAAAGAGTTCATTCTATTAGCTTAAATGTATTTGATGACAACCTCATAGCTAAAGGTCTTTATATAAAACTTGGTTTTAAAGTAGTAGCCACTGTAGAGGGAGAAAGAAAAAAATACAAGATGATGAAAAGTAATTCGGTAATTAACTAATTAGCTTATTGCTAAATTAGCTAATTATCACTATCTTTGCCCTATAAAAACCTCATTTTACAATGATTGAATCCAAAAACATAGAATACAAGCGACAAGTTACCCCCACGTATTTTGCAGAGTTATCCTAAAGAATCTTTTAAGTTTATGGAAAACACCTTGCGAGTGATTTTCCCTATAGATAGAGATTATTTCAGAAAAAACTATCTCAATCCTGCCATAGAACAAGGCTTTGTAGCGCTTACCATTCCTGATAAACCCACAAGTAGCAAGCAACAATACTACCTTACTGATAAAGGTAAGGAATTTTTAAAAACATTTAAATAACCCTTAAAAAATGAAGATAAAACGAGATGAATCACGTTGTTATGCTGCTGTCATCACCAAAGATGGTCAGTGGCAAAAAGGCGAAGAATACTTCTTAGAAGACTATACCGAAACCCTCATTTACAATGAGCAAGGTAAACTTATAGACGCTTGTTATGGCGAGGAATACCACTTCCTCTTTACCTACGACTCTCACGGCAACTGCTTGAGTTCTCACCTCTACGACCCTGAAGATGAAGCGCTAACCGACTGCTGGGAGGAAAAACAATACCGCTATAACGACCTACAACAAAAGGTAGAATGTATTACTTATGAAAATGGCAAATGGAAAGAAACTGTTACTTTCGAATACGATGCACACGGTAATAACATAAGTCAGCTTACTCGCACTGCTGACTACCAATACTTGTTCCAACTCGAATATGATGCCAAAGGCAGATGTATAGATAATCGTTATACAAATATAACTACGGGAGAAAAGATTTTTCATCACTCTACTGAATTTCATAATGATACCGAAAAGGTTGATACCAGTTTTTCAGAAAGCGGAAAGCCTTTTATGTTTACCATAACTCGTTTTGATGAAAAAGGCAATGTAATTTATGTAGCCCATCAGGATATAGGTGACCCCGAACCTTATTCAATAACTGAAACCACTTTTGATGAGCATAACAACGAAATTTTCGAGCGAATTAGCAACAAAGAAGGGGAAGTTTATACTCGCAAATACACCTATCGCTATGATGCTCACGGCAATTGGATAGAGAAACGCATTGAATACTCTAAGCGTTATACCAACCTTATTGTAGAAAGGAATATTCAATATGCTAATGGGTTAACTTCCTAATTATCTCTATGACATATAATGATTTTTACAACCATATAGAAAGGCTTCCTGAAGAAGTGGCTAACAGAGATTTGGAGACTTATCTTTTGGCATTATATGGACTTATGGCTTCATATAAAAATGATACTTGTACTCCAAATGTTTGTTTGGAACTATTGGTAAAGGCTTTTGCTGCAGCTCCTATTCCTTATGAGGAGGAGTGGGCAACTATTGTTACAATGCCTGAGGCAGAAGATGAACATCTCTCTGCCTTTGATTATACGCAAGCAGTAATTCTCTTTCAGATAGCTGAACTCCACCGTATGAAAGACAAAGAACTTCATAACGAAATGCGTTCCTTTGGCATTACTTCCGAAATGGGCTATGATTGGTACAATTTCAATCCTTTAGACCTTTTAGAATGTGGTGCACGAGGCTTATGTGATTATATAGGCGAAGATGAAACCATTCCTAACGACTGGCGTTTCTTAGGACATCTGTTAGACTTGGGAAGGTATTATGAATAAAAAACATCCAATATGAACCCATTACAAAAAATAGAACAGACTTATAACTTTCAGTACCCCAAGCTATATCACCGGCTTTATGAGGATGGTATGCTGAATGTTCATTGGCAATGGAAGGAAGTATTTCCAGAGCTAAAAAAGAATCCTCCGTTACTTTTATTTAGGGATCAATTTACAGCATTGGATGATGCAGAAGATATTATAAATAGAATAAAAAATAATAGATCTCAACGAGGAATCAAAACTGAATATCTTTTGGTGCCTTTTGCTTCAGAATGTGAAGGAGAGGTTTGTTTTTTCTATGATAGAGAAAAACCAGAGCAACCTCCTGTTATCGTAAAGGACTGGTACGATTTTGATGCTGCTGAAATTATAGCTGATAACTTGCAGAATTTTATTTTCTATGGCTTGCTATCAATTGTATATAGCATTTATGCAAAAGCATCTTCCTTAAGTGATTTCTATGAGAATATTGCCAATATATACCGCACCCATCATCCTTACCTAAGTGAGGAACAAGCTGAGGTAATTAAAGAAATTTACAACAGAAAACTTACAAACTTTCCTTGTTCCGCAAACAAAGAAGAAAATAGATATTCACCCTATCTTATAGTAAAACATCGGAGTGATTATACTGCCTTACTCTCTGATGAAGAGTATTTTGATTTATTAAATAAATACAATTCTATCTCGACCCCAGAGGATGATAGGGAATTCTTTATAATCTAAAACATACAAATAAATTATAATATGGAAGAGAGAAACATCTTTGCCCAGAAAAAAGCACCTTTTAAATGCCCCGAAATAGTAACCTTTTTACGAGAAGAAAACTTTTCTGCCTTGGAAGCAGAACTTGCCAAAGGCTGGGATATCAACCAAGAAGTCCGTGTACACGAACGCTATTCTCAAACACCTTTTGACTTTGCCCTATCCAGTCGGAAAAAGAAACTATTAGAGTTTTTAGTTGATAAGGGAGCTCATATAAACAAAACAGCGCTTATTGGTGTTTGTATGAGTGAGAATAGCGACCCTGAGTTAATAAAATGGTTGATTAAACAAGGTGCCGATGTGAATGCTCGTACCCACCTCACTACTTTGCAGGCTGCTATCTATAGCAAAAATGAAGAAATAGCTTTTCTGCTGATAGAAAACGGTTTTAAACTCACTCCCGACGGTACTACCTTGAGAAAGGTAGCTTCGGAAGGTATGTATAAACTAGCAGACTACCTTATCGCTCACGGATTTGATGTAAACTATTGTGAGCCTGATATGGTATATCCTTACAATGCCTCGCCCTTACAAGTGGCTGCCTCAAAAGGTCACCTTGAGTTGGTAAAACGATTTATTGAGCTGGGTGCTGACCTTTCCTACAAAGATAAATACGGCGAACGTGCCTATCATTACGCTTTGCGCAACAAGCAGAAAGCAGTAGCGGAGTACATCAAATCGGTAGAGCCTGCCGAGTGGCACGATGAAGAAGAGCGCTTACGAGCCTTAAAAGCCTACAAACTTCCCGAAGGACTTATCGCCTTATTGCGCGCTACCGATAGGCGTATCCCATTGCCTGAATGCGAATATACCAGTTTTGTAGCGTTTGCCCCGCTGAGTGATGTAAAGGAAGTAAAGTGGAAAAACAAAAAGTTCCTCGACCTCCTTTCGGATGCTGATAGGTATGGTGCTGAAGGCTTTTTGGTGTGGTATCCTAAGAACAAAAAACTTGCCTTTGCCGATTACGAACACGGTACTTTTACTGAACTCTGTACCTTTGAAGAGTTTGTGGCAAACCCTTCGGCACAAATTAATAAGATTTTTGAGTAATATATGACAAACTACCATACCTTAAATACTTTTAACAACTCTTTTCGTCATTATAGGGTGGTAGATATTGTGCCTTTTCAGGAGAAAATAGCTGTATTGCAATTTGCCTCAGCTGATGTTTCTAAAAAGATGGTGAAAGAGGGAGTGTATGTGGATCGTTATATTCTTGTAGATATATTTTCAGAAGATTTTACCTCACAGAAACGACTTTCTTTTTTCTTTGAAGAAGAAACTTGCTATAATAGTGATGTGTGCTATTATTGGGAAGGCGAACGACTTTTTATGCTTATTGAATACTATAAATTAGGCAATATTTTTGTAACCAATAAGGTATTTGAAATTACTGAAAATGAAGTGATAGAACAATCTTTCGGCGTTATCCCTCAGAAGCAAACTTTTAGTGATGCTAAAGTCTATTGTTTTGGAGATAAAGAAGTTTTTATGCAATCTCCGTTTATGATGAGCTGCCGAGATAAACAGCACCAAAAAACACTTTGGAAATACAAACTCTCTGCTTATCTTTACACTGAAGTAGAGGAGTATAACGATATCTTATATTTTGGCACAGCAGGCAAAGGAGGTTATTTTTATGGAGTTTCGGTGAATAATGGACAGACGGTATTTAGTTATAATACGGGACAAACAATACGCTTTGTACGAAAAGGAGGGCGTATTATCATAAGTAATAAAAAACAGAAGCCAATGCTTATCAATGCTTTAACTGGGGAGATAATTCACTTATTAGACATTGGCAAGTACACTATTGATTACGAGCAACAAATGCTTTGGTATAAAGGACGTTTTTATGGCATTGTTCGCAATAAGGAAAATGACTTATTGGTGGTGAGTGTAGAAGTAAATTGACAATAAACTATTATGAGATTTTATCATTTGAAAATAGCAATTTTAGCTATATTATATAGCAGTTGCGGTTATGAAATAACGGCTCAAGATAAGTATCCTAAGATACCTGAGTTCAGTGGTTTTGATAAAAAGCTTTTTGTAGTGGATACTCTGCTTAGAGGAATAGACAAAAATATGATTTTTTATGACAAAGATGATGGCTTTATATATTGCTTAAACTTTGCAAAGGGAGAGTATTTTTTACTTGATAAAAGTCTGAAAATTAAGCAAAGGATAAATGCAAAAGGGTCTTTTGTAGGGAATAAAACTTTCTACAAAACTGGAGATGATATATTTAAACCTACTGTGTACAAGTATGTTTATCCTTGGAATAAAGGAATTAAAATAAATAAATTAGATGTGTTAGACTATGACTTCATTGTGAAAAATTACAAGATTCCAAAAGATGAAAAATATGGGGAGTATGATATAGATGCCATCAGGAGTATAATAAAAAAGGATATGGATAATAGGTTAGGTACACTGAAAGAAACTATTAACTTGAGAGATCATATCATTTGTATAGGGACTAAAGGGGAGTTTTTTATGCTTGAATACGTATTTAAAACTTACTATGAAGAAAAGCCCCAAAAGAAAAATTTTATTCAATACTTATACAAGGAACAAATAGAGAAGAATTTATATCAGTTTGATGAAGTGGTTTTAGGAAATCACGGAGGAGGCAACCATTTTTCGGGCTGGACGATACCTTATGGTTACCAATACTATACCTTTAAGATAGATAAGGACTCTGTACAATTTAAGTGGAATACTAAAACAAATAGTACGCGTAGGATTATTCAGATGAGAGACTTGTGGGGGGATAGGGTCTTGATTTATAAAGATGGGGAGAATGGAGGGGAATTATATAGCATTCGGAAAAAATAGGAGAGGGGAGGAGATAGAAAGGTTTAGGAGATAGGCAAGAGATAAGAGATAAGAGGGAAGAGAGGGCGAGAAAAATGGGGAGAAAAAGGTGGGAGGTTTGAGAAAAATGCAAGGTTTGGGGGATTTGGTTGTGAATTATGCAAAGGGAGAGTTGTGGAACGAAGGGGCTGATTTTCAGTAAATAAAGGTCTTTCTTTCGTTTATAGTTCGTTTATCCTTCGTTATTCGTTCGTTTAAAGTAGGGAAGAGACAAGGGATAAGAGGTAAGAGGATGGGGGCGGAAAGAGTTGATTATCAGGCAAGAGATAAGATGTAAGGGGCAAGACTGGGTGATGGGGGAATTTTGAAGGATTGGTAATAAAAATGAGAAAAGGATGAGAATTCTTTATTTTTAGGGAGGAGATAGGAGATGAGAAAGGGGAAGGGGTATTGGTTAATTGGCAAAATATGTTTATCTTTGCGTTTATTATTAATTATCAGTTTATTTATTGAATATGAATTTTATTACTGAAAACCAAATCGAGTATCAAGCACTCTTTACCTTTTGGGGTGATGAAGAGGCTGAAGTTGTGGTCTGTTTTGATGCCAAACGCCACTTTACAGAAGAAGAAAAGCAAGAAGTATTTCGGCAAGTAGCAACCAAAGTACAATGGTTGGAGGGCAACAAGGAAGCTGTTCTGCAGTTTCTGCTCAAAAATGAAGAGGTAAGAGAACTCTTTGAAGTAGCCCAAGAAGACCTTGAAGAAGAAATTACTGAAGAGCAATTTTGCGAAGCCGTGTATTTCTATGATTTGTATTGTGAAGTAGGTGAAGACCTCGTCTGCACTTTTGATGTGGATACTGACCCTGATTACTTTTTGGGGCATCTGGTGAATATCAGGCTCGATAATAACTATCAACTTCATTTAGAAACGATTAGTGGATAATAAATCTATGAAAAACCTTACTTTTGAGAAATATGGCTTGAGTCCAGAGAAAGTGGAACAGCTCAGAGCTTATAAGATTTTGCCCGATAAACAAACCCTAAAAAACCTCATCAAAGCCTACGAAACGGACAAGGCGGAAGAAACAGAAATTGCTGATTTTCACAGAGAGCTGAGCCAGCCTATCGATGAGGAATATATTCGTTTTCTGTTGGAGCACAACGGAGGCATTCCTTCTAAAAACAGGGTGAAAGGCAGTAAGGTGGTAATAGACCGCTTTTTGGCTTTTCGGTCGGCTTATAAGTTTCATTCGCTGATAGACTTGTATACTGACTTTCAGAAACAGGGAATACCGATTGCGCGCACTCCTGCGGGCGATACGCTTTTATTAGCAGAAGACCAGCAGATTTATCTTTTTAATCATAATATACAAGACATAGAGCCCTCTCCTATTGCTACTTCTTTTGCCGATTTACTAATGAAACTTTATTAATTTGCAATGATTGATTACACTCCCAAAGAACATGGCTGGGCAATGGTAACTATTAGCAATGGCACTACCGAAATAGCCTTTGTAGCCTCTCACTTGCACGATAGTAGGCAGGATTTGATACGCTCGGTAGCAACCTTAGAAAACTACAAAGAAGCAATCGTTGTTTTTCAAGACGAACCCGATGGTTATGTGCTTCACTTAGAGCGCGAGGACAAGCATTGCCATTATACCCTTCATTCCTTTAAAGGCTATGACCCAACAGCCCTTTGCGAGTTGGTTTTAGAAGGAAATATCAGTTTTGCGAGTTATAAAAACGATATAGCAAAGATTAAATAACACTATATGGAAATTACACAAGCCCTTAAAACAGAAATATATCACACTCTTGCGGACTTTTTAGAAGCCTATAAAGCCGAAGATACCCAAGTATTAGCTGAAAAGTTTGATATTTCGGGAGAGTTTTTAGAAGAAATCTATGAAATGCTTGACTTTGTAGAAGACAAAAGCGTGTTACACCTCTTTCCTATAGAAGAAATGGACAAAGAAGAAGGTGGAGGGGTGAATTTAGAGGTGTATAACTTCAACAATGATGATACCGCTGTAGGAGTAGAAGCCCACTTGTGGGATGATCAAGAATATTTTGCCATCATCAAAGGATATTACAACCTTAGAGACCAATTTCCTAAGTTTGTATTTCACTACTTTAGTTGTTAATACACTCGTTGAGGCTATCTGAAAAGTCTCAAAATTGCTTTTGCGTCGCTATACTTTTGCAAGTTATAAAAACGATATAGCAAAGATTAAATAACACTATATGGAAATTACACAATCCCTTAAAACAGAAATTTACTACGCCCTTACCGACTTTTTAGAAGCCTATAAAGCCGAAGATACCCAAGTATTAGCTGAAAAGTTTGGTGTTTCGGGAGCGTTTTTAGAAGAAATCAATGAGACTCTTGATTTTGTAGAGGATAAAAGCGTATTACACCTCTTTCCTATAGAAGATATAGATAAGGAAGTGAATAAACTACGTGAACTGACCTTGTATAAAGATAAAAAGATGAATAAACTTGTGGTAGAGGCTTGTGTATATAATGATAAAAATGAATGTATAGGGCTTATCGTGGGCGATTATCTTTTGTATGAGTTACCCCCTAAGTTTGTGTTTAGTTATTTTGATGTATAAATAAAAGAACAATTTACTCAGCTTGCTCAAGCTCTCTCTAAACAAGGCAAGAAATGAAATCAATAAAAATATTTAAAATGACACATAACAAAACACTTATTTACTTTTTCTTTCTACTTATATTATCTGCTTGTAGCAAACAATCAGGAGAAGAAGAACAGCAGAAAGGGTATTATTATACGGGAAGTCTCTTTGAGCCTTATATAGCTCAGGGGTCTATTTTCACAAGAGAAGTTAAAAATATGCCTTTGGCAACGAACTCGGCTGCCATAGCAGCTTATATGCCTAAAATGCCCGCTGAATATCTGCCTGAAAGATTTAAAAAAACGGTGCTAACTTCATTGTGTACAACATCTTATAACATCCCTATTTATGTGGTAGATTCTAATAACCCTCATCAGGAATATGCTTATTTTGAATCTAAAGATAATAGAGTTATTTACAGACAAGACCTTATTAAGTATACTACGGGGCGCATCCCCTTGCCTAAATATGCACAACCAGCAGGCGGAGGGGATAGAGCTTTTGCTGTTTATGACAAAGCAACAGGGATGATGCGAGAATATTTTTACGCTGTTAAAGATGAGAAAGGTACTTGGCATTTTGCTGCTTCGGGATATTTTAAAGCAAAACCAAACTTTAAAGATTTGGGTAAGGATAACTTTGCGATGCAACACACCACAGGAGGGTCGGCAGTAGTGTGTATGCTTAATCCACTCTCTCAAATAGGCATTGCAGAGGCGCGAAAAGGTGAGATATGCCACGCGCTATCCTTTACTATTGCCAATGCAGGGAAAGGTTTTTCTTATCCAGCAAAACAAGGAGATGGCACTTCAACAAACCCTAATGCCCCGTTGGAAGGGCAATGGTTTCGGATAGATCCTAACATAGACCTTAACAAGCTAAAACTTCGTCCTTTTACCTTTTTGGTAGCCAAAGCAGTACAGAAATATGGAGGCTATGCAGCCGATAAGAATCTTTTTTGCCACGCCTTTACTGCTGAACACCCTATAAACGAGATGGTACAAGGCAAACCTAACCCTTGGGAAAAAGGAGGGGATATCTATGAGAAATACAACGGAATAGACCTTAATGATTTCCCTTGGCATCTTACCCAATGGGCGCCTGTTGATTGGGGGAAATAGAACATCAAAAAGCATTCTAAACAACATAAAGTATGATAGATATAACGTCTTTGTTAAGTGAAAATGTAAAAAAGCATTTCCTTACCTTGCCTGCTTCTCATCAAAAAGAGTGGGTAAACTATATTAATGAGGCTAAAAAGGAAGAAACACGCCTTAAAAGAGTGCTGAAAATGCAATTGTCGTTCTGTGAGAAGTATACATTGGAGGGAGAACCCCAAGTTATTAATCTGTTAGAGCAAATTATTAATATTAATTCGCAAGAAGGGAATGCTCTTGCAGAGGCTTTTATAAGTGCTATAGGTAATAACCATAGTGGCGTGTATTGTGTGGCATATAAGTGGGCAATTGCTTTTTTGGTGCAATTGTACCAAAACTCTGAACCTAGCAGTCTGCGTGCTATAGCTATATATGGGATTCTAAACGACCTTTACTACTTTGAGCCTATAGAAAAACAAGGTGCTAGTGTGGATAACGCAACCATAAAGGAAGAGATAAAACAACTGTTAGCGCCTTTTGCGGATAAGAATTAAATATTAAAAATGACAACTATAGAAATACCTAAGTTTATAGAAAAGTATAAAGCCTACGAACGAGAAGGCGGTATGATAGACTTTCGTTTCTTTCAGTTGGATACGGAGCAGGACGATACACCTTATCAGAAGCATTTGGCAGTAGCCCAGCAGACTCTTATTTCGGTAGCAGAAGAAGTAAATACGCGTCTTGACCGTATAGCGGCTAAATCTAAAATAAATCGTACAAAACTTTTTACGATGGACTACGATTTTGGTGTCCTTAAAGACTCGGGTAAGGAGATTTCTGTACAAGACTTTATGGGCTGGCAATATGAAGAGGTGAGCGGAAGGATAATTCTTAGTGGTGAGAAACTGCACAATCGGTATTTTTACTATGATGATAAAGAAGTGCCTGAAAAAGCAGTGGCTATGACAGAGGAAGAGCTCAAAAAGGAAGCCTTTGCTTACGCTTTCTTTCAGCCTCGGTTCTCTTTTATGATTACAAAAAGCAATTTTGAAAAAGGCAATTTCTTTTTAGATTTTTGTAGGTTACTTTTTACCGATATTTCGCAAATAGAAGTCTGTAAGTGGAGTACGGATAGCTCTAATTACTTTGATGAGGGCAAAAAGGGGAGAGGGAGTTTCTTTTGGACGGTCTATAATCCGTGTATGTATTGGTATATAGGGATTATAGCCTCGACAACTGATTAATAAATTAATTATGAAAACAGACACGCAAATTAAATTTGATAGGATTGTAAAAGAAGGTTTTACCCTTTTGCTCAAACCGCTTTCTTTTAAAAAGAAAGCCTTAAACTATTATCAAAGGCTTGCTGAGGTAGGGCATATCATCAATATACAGAAAAGCATTTATGGGGATAGAGATAACATTAGGTTTCGGATTAATATAGGGATTTTTGAACCTAAATTTTGGTTGGGCTATTATGATTTTAAACATACAGGACAAGTCCCTGATTACCCTACAGAACCTGTTTGTCTTATCCGTAAAACTATTAACGATTTACGAGGGAGAAAAGAGCTATGGTATGAAGTGGACGAAAATACCAATGAACAAGAGTTGATTAAGAGAGTACAGGAAGATATACAACAATATATTCTGCCTTTTTTTAAACAATATGATAGTGTAGAGAAGATTTTCTATTCGGCTAATTCAATTTTTCCTTCTTTTGGAGCGCTTGTGTTTTATGGGGAACACGGGTATATAGAGAAAGCCCAAACGGTATATAATGAACTTTTAAAAGATGTCAATCCTTTGGCTGAAAGAACTTTAAAGGGGTATGCTAAAAAATATGGCTTAAATATTTAGTAATTATATGAAGCATCTTATTACTTTTTGTATGTGTATCATTAGTTTTGTAGCTTTTGGACAAAAAGAAAAGACTGATATGAAAAAAGAAAAACCTAAAAACCTGACAGAATGTATCCAAATGCTGGATAAGAACCTCAAAAAGGAGGATAAGGAGTATATAAAGACGCTTACCGAAGAAGAATTCTTTATGGAAAGTCATTTTACGATAGGAATGGGCATTCGGAATGAGTGGATTAGGGGTGGAAATCCTGAACTTGTAAAGTTTTTTTTAGAGAAAGGTGTTAAACACCCCGATGATATGTCGGCTATGATACTTACAAGCTATTATCGTCAGCTCTTGGGAAAAGAAATAGACTTTGAAGGACAGATTTCGGCACATAAAAAGCAGTTAAAATGATGAATACAAATAAGCAAGAGAAATATGATGAAATAACCGATTTTCACGAGGGCTTTGCTTGTGTAAGGCAAGGTGACAAATGGGGCTACATCAATGAGAAGGGAGCTCTTATTACTCCTATAAAGTACGATTTTGTCTATGACTTCTTTCAAGGAGTGGCAATGGTGAGAATAGGTGCGCAATACGGATTGATAGATACCTCTGGCAAGGAGATTACTCCCATAAAATACGACCTTATAGATGACAATGACTTTTATAACCATCGCCCTGCTGCTGCCCTATTGAATGGCAAATGGGGCTTTATCAATGAGAAAGGAGAAGAGGTGATTCCGTTTATCTATGAAGATACTGCCTACTTTTATAAAGATTATGTAGCTGTAAAGAAAGACGGCAAATGGGGTTTTATCAACCGGAAAGGCGAACAAATCATACCTTTTTTGTACGATGATGCTTCTTATTTTACCGAGGGGCTTGCCTTGGTGAAGAAAGGCGCTAAATATGGCTATATCAATGATAAAAATGAGACTGTGATTCCATTTATCTACGATGATGGGGCTCTCTTTGAGAATGGTAAAGCGTGGGTGCAGATAGGGGATAAGCAATTTGAGATTACACATTAGTAGGGGAGGGGATGAGAAAAATGTAAGGTTTGGGCGATTTTGTTGTGATTTTTGCAAAGAGAAAGTTTGGGGAATAAAGGGTTGATTTTCAGCAAATAAAAGTCTATCCTTCGTTTACAGTTCGTTTATAGTTCGTTATAGGTTCGTTTAAAGTAGGTAAAAGATAAGAGATAAGAGGTAAGAGAGTGGGGTGGAAATAGGCTGATTATCAGGCAAGAGGTAAGAGATAAGAGGAGAGACTGGGAGATGGGAGAATTTTGAAAGATTGGTAATAAAAATGAGGAAAAGATGTATTTTAGGCAATAGGTAATAGGGGGAGAGGGAAAGAAATAAGCGATTGAAAGATTGGATAAACAAATAAAATAAGAAAAATGATGAAAATTACTAAGTTAGAGGCTAAGAAGCCCCCTTTTTTTGATATTGATATCCGCACTGTAGCAGATATTGACAAAGACCCGCGTTTTTATATGGTGGACACACAAGAAACGCCCTGCTATTGGACAGACGGCAAGCGAATATACTACCGCTATTCGGCTATAGAGAAGGCAAATCTTGATACTTTTGTTTATTTTAATGGCTTTTTTGCTAAAGATGACAAGCATTGTTATATCGTGGGGCGCACTCTTAAAGGGGCTAATGCTAAGACATTTGAAATGCTCAACGAGTGTTATGCTACCGATTATCAAAGTGTATGGACATCGGGAGGGCGCTTTGAGCCTGCTGATATTAGCACTTTTGAGGTGTGTGATGAGGGTGTACACAGGACGGATAGAGATAGAGAGACATCGTGGGAGTTTAGTGATGGTATCAGGCGAGTGGTGCGTGTAGAGATTCCGTATGGGTATGCCAAAGATAGCAAGCAGGTGTATTATGAGGATTATCACGGGAAGATAAAGCTACTTGCTAAGGCCAATCCGGCGACATTTGTCTCGATGAACGATGGT
The DNA here is from genome assembly GCF_002999135.1 of Capnocytophaga sp. oral taxon 878. Taxonomy (NCBI): domain Bacteria; kingdom Pseudomonadati; phylum Bacteroidota; class Flavobacteriia; order Flavobacteriales; family Flavobacteriaceae; genus Capnocytophaga; species Capnocytophaga sp. oral taxon 878. Next base: position 2,148,698 of record NZ_CP027229.1, on the reverse strand, counting down.
GATTTTGGGAAAGATGATAGGAGTGTTTACTATGGGAAGTCGTCTTTGCCTAAGGCAAATCCGGCGACTTGGGGAAAGATTTCGCATTTCTATACCAAAGATGATAAACGTATTTATTACCTGAACAAACTCATCAAAGAAGCAGATTACGATACTTTTGAGGTGGTAGTGCTCACTTCTCCAGAAGGATATAAACTGCCCTATGGCAAGGATAAAAACCAATATTACAATTATGGAAACCCTCTTAGCGAAGCAGAGGCTTTGTACGAAGTAAATAGACCCTTATAAGAACCTAAACACATAAAGATATGGCCGCATACAAACACCCTATCAGCTTAGAAGCAGCTTTGAGAGAAGTAACCGAAGAGCGTTTTTGCAAAGGGCATCATTATAAAGATGTTGCGCTAACAGACGCTATGGTAGCGCAAATAGTGAGAGTAAAATCGTTGGTAAATATGGGTTTTATCAATACTGATATTACCGATGAAGCTTTGAAAGACTTGGCAACCTTGCCTAAGCTAAAGCTTCTTTTCTTGGAAGATAATAAACAAGTTACAGGAGAAGGATTTAGATATTTTGCTGAAAAGGCTATTGACCATATTTCACTTGACGGTTGTGCAGTAACAGATGAGACGCTAAAAACTGTTTTGCAAGTACCACGCTTAAAGTCTCTTTCATTAAAGAGAACGCGTGTTACTTTTGAGGGACTAATGGCAGTGGCGCATTACAATAAGGTGAGTTTCTACCTTGACAAACCTTTTACCGATGAGCAGATAAAAGCCTTTGAACAAGCCCAACGCACGGCAGGGAAGAAGAAACCAGCTGCAACTCTGGAAGAGGATTTGCCTGTGGTAAAACAATTGCTTTTAGATTTCTTTGCTGCAATGACTGAGTGGGAGGCTTTTGCGGCTAAAAGCGATGATACAGAAGAGACTGAGCTTTTGGTACAAGAAAAGTGTAAAGTCCTATTTGAAAAGTATTGTACTGATAAACGCAGGGCAGGCTATCGTCCTGAGGGGATTCATTTTTCACTAAACGAAGGCGGTACTTATGGAGGACATCAAATCATAGATAACGAGTTGGTGACTAAAAATAAGATATACCTCTATACCCAAAATGATCGTGATGATCAGTTTCGATTTCTCATCATCAGAAAAGATGGCGAGTGGCGAATTGACGAATGCCAAAGGCACGATGGGGGCTGGACTAAATATGGATTATAATAATGAAAACAAAAGACAAAAAACCTTATATAGCTTTATTGCGAGGAGTAATGCCTACGGGGAAAAACAGAATCCCCAAAATGGCAGAGCTACAAGAATTACTCTCCTCAGAATTTGAAGGGGTACGCACTTATATCCAAAGTGGAAATATAGTGTTCTTATCTGACAAAGTACGTAGTGAAATAGCCCCCAAAGTCTCCCAATTAATAAAAGAACATATAGGTCCTGACCTACCAACTGTTGTAGCAACTCGTAAGGAAGTACAGGAAATGCTTGATATGAATCCTTTTATAGGAGAAAATTATGATATAGCTCGGGTATTTTTTACGCTCACAAATAGTGTTTTAACACCTGATTTAGTAGAAAAGTTACAGAAAGAAACTTTTGATGGAGAAGAATTGACTATTGTAGGTAATAAAATATATCTATATCTTCCTAAGGATGCTTCAAGGTCTAAATTGAATAACAATTATGTGGAAAAGAGACTTAAAATAGTAGCTACAACGCGTAATTTTAATACTTTGAGCAAACTTATTACAATGGTTGATGAACTTACTAAAGAATGAAAACAGCAAAACAACTTATAGAAGATGAACTTCAGAAAACAATTCATCAGCTTAAAGAAGTTTCTCTTTTGCAAGAGGAGAAACAAGCACTTGTAAGCTATAAAAAGGAGTTAGAGCAGTTATTGTTTCTCAAAAAACTTTCGGATACTTATCATTTGGAACCTAAAGAGATAGAGCATATTGTTGTATTGCCTCCGCCTCGTACAGATTTTGCTAATTTTCGTATTGTAGATGATGCTGAAACAGAAGAAAAACAATGGTGGGAGGAGTTAAAGATAGAAAATGAACCTCTTTGGCTTTGTGAAGGAGATATTTTGATTAAGAAAAGATAATTTAAAAATATAAATACAATGAAGGATATATCCCAAATATTAAAAGCTGATATAAAAATAGAAGATGGTATTTTTTGCTGTATGAATGACCATTTTGTCAGTGGAGATAATCAAAAATATATGAAAATGTATGATTGGATGTCTTTCTTTTATGATTTTGGAGAAAAATGGATAGGAAAATTCAAGTATGGAAATGGCATTGACCGCCTGCGTACGGAATTGATGAGCCGCTTGGAATGGAAGAATGCTATTTCGGTACTTTATGTTTCCATAGGTACAGGGGCAGACTTGCGTTATCTACCTCAAGGGATTGATCTGAAAACAATAGACCTTGTAGGAGCTGATATTTCTATGGGAATGCTCAAAAGATGTAAGAAACAGTGGCAAAAGAAAACAAACCTTACCCTTGTGCAATGTCCCGCTGAAGAGTTACCTTTTGCTGATAATATGTTTGATATTGTTTTTCACAACGGAGGTATCAATTTTTTCAACGATAAAGCTCTTGCTATGAGCGAAATGCTCCGAGTTGCCAAACCAGGAAGCAAGTTGCTTATCGCCGATGAGACAGCCGACTTTGTGGAGACCCAATACAAGAAAAGCGTCTTTTCTAAATCCTATTTTGAAGGCAAAACGGTTGATTTGAACGCCATAGAACAATGTATCCCAACGTCAGTGGTTGAAAAGAAAACAGAATTGTTCTGGAATAACAAGTTTTATGGAATCACTTTTAGAAAAGCAACTAAATGAGTTACATTACCTTTAAGAGCAAGCTTATAGAGCAAAAAGTAAAGCAATATCTAAAAAAAGAAACACGAAGACCTTCTTGTAAAAGAGGGGAGGAGGGTGTTGGTCAAAGAACAATTAGCAGACCTCCTGAAAACATACCTATTGAACAAAAAAGAATTAGAAAAACAAATCCTATAATCTAAAAACAATGACCCTATTAGCCTCTTTATTAGCCCTATTCTCTTGCAAACAATCACCCCAAGAGCGCAAAGCCACCAATGCCTTTACACCCCAATCATTCCTCACCTATGAGTATTGTGGCCAAAACGCAGGCTTTCAGTATTTCTCATTGGGCAATCATTGTAAGCGTAAAATGTTCAAAATAAAAAACTCCGAAATAAGCATCGAGGCTCAATACACCTTCTCTGCTTCCCAATCTTTTCAGCACAAAATCCCCATCACTCCCATCCCCCAGCAAAAAGTCTTTGCCCAAATTACCGCTACCCACCAAAAACTCTACTTGTATGACCAACACCTCACCCTGCGCTATTTCCTTAATTGTTCCGATTTGCACAAAAAGAACACCCCCAGCCCTACTTATTTGTATGACGAGATTACTAAAGAAGAAGCCCAAAAACACCAACACCAAAGAGCCTATTACATAGGCTATTACTCAGGCAAACTCCTTACCCGATACCAAAAAATCTATAAACAAACCATACTTATCGATAAAGTACTTAAAAACCAATAAATATGATCACCCCATCTCTCCCCCAAGGCCACCCAAGGCCGAACGAACGAATAACGAAGGATAAACGAACTATAAACGAAGGATAGTTGCTCCCTTAGCACAGCCCTATCCTATTAACTAATAAACATATTTACATCTTAATAAATTATCATTATGTATTTATTTAAAACCGAATGCAAGAACCTCTTCCTATCGCCTAAGCGCCTCTTTTACGTCTTAGTGCTACCAATGTTGCTCTTCGGGTTCTTTGCAACTCTATTCTACAAAGGCGTACCTCGTGATTTGCCTATGGCATATATCGATTATGATAACACCCAACTCTCGGCAAACCTCCTGCGTATGCTCGAGGCTACCCCCAATATCGCCCTTACTACTAAAGTAAGCAGCGAACAAGAAGCCCAGAGCCTCATCCAGCAGCAGCACATAATCGGCTTTATAGTCATACCCGCCAATTTCCAACAGAATATTTTTAAAGGCGAAAATCAGTCAGTAATATGCTACACCAATAACCAGTTTATGCTCGGGGCAGGCCTCATTCAAAAAGACTTCCAAGTCACAATAGGCTCTTTCTCAGCAGCATTACTGATGAAAAAGAAAATGCAAAAAGGAACCCAATCCCAGCGCGTATATGCCGAAGCCCAACCCATAAAAGTGGCCGATTATGGGCTCTTTAACCCCTACTCCAATTACGCCTATTACCTACTCACAGCACTCTTGCCAATGATGCTCCAAATGATAGTAATGATGGTAACTGTCTACGTCTTAGGAGTCGAGTTTCGCTACCAACGAGGCAAGCAATGGCTCAAAAAAGCAGGAGGCAACCCCTTAAAAGCCCTTATTAGCAAGCTACTGCCCTACACCCTGCTACTCTTTTTTATAGGCTGGTGGATGAACTTCTTGCTCTTCAACCTCATAGGCACACCCCTTCACATCCCTATGTTTAATGTCTTGCTCATCACCTTTGCCTTAGTGGTGGTGTACCAAGTTATAGGAATCGCAATAGTATCCCTAGCCCCCGATTTTCGCTTAGCTCTTACCATAGGCAGTGGTTTTACAGCCATAGCATTCTCCTTTGCAGCCTACACCTTCCCTATGGAAGGGCTGCCTAAAAGTATGCAGTACTTAGCGCAAATCTTCCCTTATGCCCATTTTATGAAGTATTATGTCAATCGCGCTATTAAAGGCATCCCTATCGAAATGACTTGGCAACCTCTTTTAGCCCTATTGCTCTTTGCCCTATTATTTATAGTCGCCTACCCTATGTTTGTTAAGAAAATTAAATCAGGAGGATATGAAAAAGTTTAGAAATTACATATACCAAAGTTCAGCCGATTTTACCAAGGCAATGTTGTGGGAAGCCAAATACATTTTCCGCGACCGCGCAGTGTTTTTCTCATTTGTCATTGTCGCAGTAGCCGTCTCATTCTTGTACACCTATCTTTATTCAGAAGAAACCCTACAAGAGCTACCCGTAGGCGTAGTCGATGCCGATAATACTACCAATAGCCGCCAGTTACTCCGGATGATAGATGCCAGCAGCGGGGTGGCTATCTACAGCAGTTATTTGAATCTAGCCGATGCTCAAAAAGCCTTCCAGCAGGAGCAAATACGTGGTATAATCACCATCCCTAAAGATTTTGGCCGTGACCTCCAGCGCGGCGAGCAACCCGTAATCTCTGTCTACGCCGATGCTTCATATATGCTCTATTATAAGCAAGTGCTCACAGCAGCCAAAGTATCAGCCACCTACCTCAATGCAGGGGTCGAGCTTAAGCGCACCGCAGCACAAGGCAAGCTCCCCACTCAGGCACGCGATGAGGCAATGCCTGTAAGCGCTCAGGTAGTAAGCCTTTATAATCCATCATCAGGGTACGCTACCTTTCTTATACCTATCGTATTAGTAATTATCTTCCAAACCACCATACTCACAGCAGTAGGTATTTTAGGCGGAACAATGCGCGAAGGTAATAAACTCAAAAAAAATATACCCCAACTCCGATAGCTTTTTTGGCGCACTGCCCATTGTGATGGGCAAAGCCACTACCTATTTAGGCTTCTCAGTGCTCATTCTGCTCATCATTTTAGGTATCGTAATGCCTCTTTTTGGCATACCCCTACGCAGTAACATACTCAGCGTATTAGTGTTTATGATTCCTTTCATTTTAGCCATAGTCTTTATGGGCTTATGTTTGCTTAATTTCTTGCGCCGCCGTGAAGATGCTATTATGCTTATAATGTACACCTCAGTACCAGCCATAATGCTCACCGGTTTTTCGTGGCCATCAGTAGCAATGCCACAGTGGCTCACAGTACTATCCTATGCCCTGCCCACTACTTTGGGTAGCAAAGGCTTTGTATCCATTACCCAGATGGGCGCAAGTCTCACCACTATTATGCCCTTTTGGTTAGGAATGTGGGGTTTGTGTATAGTATATCTCTTTTTAGCAACCCTTACCCTCCGAAGGGTACTTCATAAATCATAATTTGCTAATTCCCAAATTTGCTAATTTGCTAATTCTCTCATTTGCTAATTCACTAATTTTTTGTACCTTTGTCGCCTAAAAACACTTTTGCAATGAACAGAATATACTCACTAATCTTCGCACTCTTGCCAATACTCGTTTCGGCACAATATACCGAAATTATCAATTCCAATCTACCAGGCAACTCACAAAGTGCGTATGCTGTAGGGGCTCGTGTCTTGCAGTTTGAGGGCGGACTCTGGTATGAGCGTAATAACCATAAGCAAATGGGTACCTCTATGAATTTTACAGGGGTCAATTACGCTGTGCGCTATGGCTTTTTTAGAGAGCAGCTTGAGGTAATGCTCAATGGTACTTTTGCCTATGACAAAACCTTCCTGCCCAATGCCACCACCACACATATAGGCTTTGTCAATAATACTATCGGGGCAAAATATTTGCTTTTTAAGCCCAAATTCTTAGATGAGCAGCCCAATATCTATAGCTGGAAAGCCAATAACTCTTTCCGTTGGCGTAACCTCACACCCTCTATAGCAATATATGCAGGGATGAATTTCTTGCCCAATAGCCGTTATTATTATGAACAGATACCTACCTTGTCACCTAAGGTAGCCGCTATCTTTCAGGCAGAACCTATCCCACGTGTGGTAGTAGTAGCCAACCTTATTGCCGACCGCTTCCTTAAAAAAGACAGCTCCGAGTATAGTTATATATTCACACTCACCCATAATCTTGACAATGGCTGGTTTAGTATTTTTGCCGAACAGCAAGGCATTTTTAGTGATCGTTATAATGACCAAATTACCCGCTTTGGGGTAGCTTATATAGCCTCACATAACCTACAACTCAATGCCGATATGGGCTTTGGCTGGAATGATACTCCCCAGCGTTATATGGGGCTTATAGGGGTATCTTACCGCATTGATAAGCACAATAGCTTCATTAAAAAGAAACTCAAAGAAAAAGTTGAACCTACTAAAATAAGCCACAAGAAAAAAGCTAAGAAAAGGAAAAAGAATGTTTTTGATTAAAGAAATATCCACTCAAAAGGAACTTACCAGTTTTGTAAAGTTTCCCCTATCATTATACAAAAACCACCCTTATTGGGTGCCACCTCTCATTGCCGATGAGGTAGCTTCATTTAATAAAGATAAAAATCCTGTGTTCGATAACGCACAGGCTTTCTTCTTTTTAGCTTATAACGCCCAAAATCAAATAGTAGGGCGTGTAGCAGCTATTATTAACCAGCACGATATCGCACAAGGCGCTAAAAAAGTACGCTTTGGCTGGCTTGATATGATTGATGATATTCAGGTTACCAAAGCCCTGCTCGATAAGGTTGCCGAGGTAGCTCGCCTACATCAGTTAGAGTATATTGAGGGTCCTATGGGCTTCTCTAGTATGGATAAAGTAGGCTTGCTTACCGAAGGCTATGACCATATCTCTAATATGATGACTTGGTATCACTATCCTTATTACTATGAGCATTTACAACAGTTAGGCTTTACCAAAGAAAAAGGATTTATTGATATGTCTTTTTTAATAAAAAGTATCAACCCCGAGTTCTTTAAAAAAACAGCCGAAGCTATCAAAAGGCGTTATGGAGTAACCCTTATCGATACGCCTACTACTAAGGAAGTACTTAAGCACGTTGATGATATGTTCAATCTCTACAATGATACCTATTCCAAATTAGCGTCCTATGTACCTATAACCAATCGCCAGCGTGATTATTTTAAGCAAAAATACATTCCCTTCATTAATCCCGAATACATACGTTTTATTGAAGATAAAAATGGCAAACTAATATGCTTTGCCATAGTAATGCCTTCTTTCTCTAAAGCCTTACAGAAAGCAAAAGGCTCTCTATTACCTTTTGGATGGTGGCACTTACTACAAGCCAAAAAACACCATAATACAGTAGAGTTTTACCTTATAGGCGTAGCTCCCGAGTATCAAAATAAAGGTATTCCAGCCCTCCTGTTTGATTATTATTATGATGTATTTAAACGCAATGGGGTAACCAATTGTGTTATCACCCCCGAGTTAGAAGAAAACATAGCCATTCAGCAGCTTTGGAAAAGCTTTGATCCCGTTATCTTTGCCCGCCGTGCTACCTTTAAAAAAGAAGTTTAATAACACGCACTAAGGGCTCCTTACCTTAACCAATTACCTTTTTTGAAATTCTCTAACAATGAATTATTTTCTTCCTTTTTTGGCTGTACTCTTAGGCTACTCTTTTGTAACCTTTTTTAAGCCAGCACAGCACCAATATACCAAACTACTGCTTTCATTCAGTGGGGCTTATCTATTGGCTCTCACTGTATTTGTACTCATCCCCGAAGTATACCACTCTCACAGCCATACCCATGATTTCAAGCACATAGGTATATTTGTTATAGCAGGGGTATTACTCCAAATAGTCTTAGAGTTCTTTTCTCATGGTGCCGAACACGGTCATACCCAGCACCCTCACCCTCATGCTCATAGTGCCTTCCCGCTCTCATTGTTTATAAGCCTAAGCATTCACTCCATTTTAGAGGGGTTCCCGCTATCACACGCCCATAACCACGATCTTGTATATGGTATTTTTGTACATAAGCTGCCTGTGGCAATTGTGCTTACTACTTTTTTTGTCAATTCAGGTATAGCCAAATGGAAAACAGCCCTTTTCCTTCTTCTGTTTTCCCTAATGACCCCCTTTGGTACCTTTCTAAGCAGTACAGTACCTGGTCTTATCAACTACCACACCGAGCTTTCTGCTATAGTAATAGGCATATTCCTGCATATCTCTACTGTCATATTATTTGAAAATTCCGAAGGACACCGTTTTAATCTTCTCAAGTTCTTAAGTGTATGTATAGGCTTTGCTGTAGCCTATTTCACTTAATCAGTTCTTTACCCCCAAGCATAAATCATCAAGTTAAACTTTTAAAACCTGTACAGCATAAAGGTCAAAACCCAACCCAACAAAAAAGGACTGCTTTTCTCAAGCAATCCTTATATTTTAAAAATGAAAATTCAGCTGTATAAAACCTATCTTAGCAAGCCTACTTTCCAGCCATTGCGCTTGCGCCTCAGGGTCAAAACTCTTTCTATCTCTTCTAATATTATATTTTAAGAAAAACCCAGGCTCTGTCGATACCGAAAAATTCTTGCTAAAATAATACAATATCCCAAAAAACGGATTAATAGCTATATTAGTATAGTATTGTTCTCGGTTGCCGTAATACAAATAACGCCCCCAAAGGTCTACACCGTAATAAAACTGCCATTTTTTGTAGTCTTTCAGTTGTTTATCTAAACCAATCTTCAAGGCAAACTCATAATAACTGTCCTTACTATTCTCCATCCGATAGTCAGCCCCTACACGATATACAAGGGTAGGATTTTTCAAATACCTATATTCTAGCAAAAAAGCATTACTATCACTTGGGAAAGCAGCATTTACAAATTTAGAAAGTCCTATCCCTATCTGGTGCTTATACTTAGCAGTACTTAAACTATCTGTGCAAACAGAAATAGCATTGCTTTGTTGTGCCAAAGCAATGCTATTTATAAAAGTAAATATAATTAGTAATTTCTTCTTCATTACTCCTCAGAGTTATTAAAAAAACGTTTGAAGATATCTGTTACCTTTTTTTCAAAGTCTGTAATGTACTCTTCAGCTTTCACTTTTGAGCCATCCGAGAAAATAAAGTAAACCACACTTTCATTATTTCTCTCAAATTCGTGTTTCACATCTGCTATTTTTGCTCCATTTTTAAATACTTCAGCCTTAGCGTATGTATTAATTTCTTCATTGGTAAGCTCGCTTAGTTTTTTACCCAATTTATGAATAGCTTTTACATCTGCATGGGCTACTACTTGTAAGTCGTTTTGTACAGCCACTATACGGATATTATCAATAGCTTCTTCTATTGAGGCTACAGAGTTTAAATCACTTGTAGTAAGTTTTATTACTGCTTTAACCCTTGTAGTACAGCCCTCAGGTGAGCTAAATGAAAAATCTGCCACATACTCATCTCCACTTCCAACATCTACTTTTAAGATTGTAGTAAATGGATTAGTGTAGATTTTAAGATCTACCGCTGTCGGACGAACATATCCATTTTCTAGCTTGTAAGTAATGTTATTAAGGTTTACCTCAGCTACCTTTTCATTATCAACAATAACTACGGCATTTCCTTTAGTAGGAAACCTTTCTTCTTCACCTTTTACAGTAAGAGAAACATCGCTATATCCACTAAGCACAGCCCTACCATTATTGGTAGTACTGCTGGCAGTAGCAGGAAATAACCAAGTAATATTACTACTATTGCTACTCACTTCTTTATTCCATTCTTTACTATTAGGATTCCAAGTGTAAGTTCCCTTAAGCCCTTCGTAGTTAAATCCTTGATGTGCAGTTTTTGTTTCATACTGGTTGTAAAATACATTAGCTATATATTCACCCCAGCCTTCACTCTTTTTTGTGTCTTTTATAAGTTCAAAAAGCACATTAGCAAAGCCCCCATCATTAGCTTTTTTTAAGCAATTATAAAAGCTATCCATAGTACCCCTTATTGAAGCTTTAGCTTCTTCAGCACTATACACAATAGGTTTGTCTTCTTCTTTACTACCACACCCCACAAGGGCAACAGCTGCCAAAAGGCTAAATAAAAATCTTTTCATATACTGAATTGTTACTATTAATAATTGCGGCAAAAATACAATTTTTATCACCAATAAATTGTTAAGTTTTAGTTAAAATACCATTGTAATTCAATGGTTTAGTTTTATATATTGTCAGTTTTATACATTACCCCAACCAAATATCCTTTATTTTTCCCTAAAAATATCACTAATACTCTTACCTCTTACCTAAACATCACTCCTTATCTTGCAGAAGTATAGTTTGTCCGTCCTCAGTCTCATACATCACCCCAAGGCGTTTCCCTTTTTTCTGTGTGTTAGCAGCATCTGTAGGGCTATCTTTTACAGTCTTATACTTAGTAATTGTCTTCCCCTCTCTACTGATAATTTCCATATCATCACCCTTCTTCTTTACTATTGTAAAGTCCTCCCCCGAAAAGAAATCAGCCATATTCAGGTTCATCACCATCGATACCATTAAAGCAACAGCAAACACCATTGCCACATCAAAAAGGTTTACTACCACGCTTAGCGGGTCAGCATCATCATCTTTTATTCTACTTACACGTCGGTTCGTCTTCATAGCTTTGCAGGTTGTGTTAATACTCTACTCACATATTCAAGGTTATTTATTTCTTTGGCATACCAGCGTTGTTTAAACTGTAAGGTTACAAGGCCTACAAGGCTAATTACCAAACCTACCACTGTAGTTGCAAATACCACCTGCATATTGTTCGCCATTTTTGATATATCTCCTGTCGATAGCCCCATCAGCGCCGGACTCATAGCTATCAGTGTACCAATAAGCCCCAGTACAGGTCCCACCTTTGCCAGTAGTTTAGAGGTTGCAATATCCTTCTCTCCTTCATTCTCAAAGTTTGAAATCATATAGTCATAATATGCTTCATCAGGTTTATGTTGCAACATATCGCGCAGGTAATGTATATAAAGTGAATTATCCTGTTCAGGCAATAATCCTTTTAGTGCTTCCCCACCATCAGGGGTTAGCGTGCGTATAGCCTCATTCAGCTGCTTATCATTTTTGTATTTAGTAATAAAACGATTGTAAAAACTGCCCACCAGCAATAAGGCGCGCACAAAAAGCACCAATAAGATAATAATATCAGGTATCAATAAACTATCCGATACCAAAAACAAAATTTTAGATATTTCATTCATAATATTTCTAATTACTAATTGTTAATTGTTTCATTCCCATTTCATAGCCATATTCAAAGGCATAATCCAGCATTTTAGTCTCCAGCACACCCACTTTGCTTAGGTTGTGTAACAGTAGCGCATCACATTTCTTAAACTTTCTAAGGTAGTTCCCATCCATAGTAATGTTGTATATGCGCTGCATAAATTGGAACGAGTTGCTTAGCTCCTTTTCAGTAATTGTCTCCAAAGGATTTACAAAGCTCCCAATAATCACATCACACAGCCCTTTTAGTGGCTCTGTCGGGAAGTTGTTCAGTAGCCCTCCATCACAATAAAGACTATCGCCTATTCTCACTGGCGAAAAATAAGGAGGCAATGCCGATGAAGCTATTAGCGGTTGTATCAGTTCTCCTTCCTTAAAGTACTGGACTTTTCCATTCAGCAGGTTTGTAGCAGTAACCACCAAAGGCAACTGTAATTCCTCAAAGGTTTTACATTTAAATTCTTTAGCAAAAAACTTCGTGTATTTAGCACTATCCACCAAGCCTACTTTTTTAAATGTAACCATCGACCATTTAAATACCGGCGTTTCTTTAAAAAAGCGCATCATATCCTCTGGGGCAATTCCACAAGCATATAGCCCTCCTATAAGTGCTCCGCCACTTGTCCCCGAAATTATGGAGGGTTGTAAGCCCTTTTCTTCCAAAGCCTTTAGTAATCCAGCGTGTGCCAAAGCTCGCACACCACCTCCCGAAAACACCAACCCTATTTTCTTCATAATTTTAATCTATTTAATCCCCCTTCTGCTTTTTTACTATCCTATCAGCCAAAAAGCAAGCATAGCACTAACATAAGCAACACCTGTCATAAATAAGAACTGTATGCCCGCCCATTTCCAGCTATTAGTTTCTTTGCGCACTACAGCTACCGTACTTAAGCACTGCATCGCAAAAGCGTAGTATAGTAATAACGAAATCCCTGTACCTAATGTATATACAGGCGAACCATCAGCACGCACCTCTGTACGCATCTTAGCCAAGATTGTACGATCTCCCCCTTCTATCTCAGTGTCCAATTCATCCTCTCCTAAGCTATAAACGGTCGATAAGGTACTTATAAACACCTCACGCGCCGCAAATGAGGCTACTACCCCTATGCTTATCTTCCAGTCATATCCCAATGGGCGAAATACAGGCTCTATTCCCTTGCCTATATACCCCAAAAATGAATATTCTTTCTTTTCCGATTGAATGTAGTGTTCAGTCTCTTTCTCTGTCCAATGCTGCTCTTGTGCTAATAGCTCAGCCCTTTCTTCTACACTGTTGTACTGTTCACCCATCCCGTGCGAACCCAAAAACCACAACACTACCGATATAGCCAAGATAAACTTACCCGCTCCCATCACAAAGCCCTTAGTTTTCTCATATACAGTCACCCCCACATTGCGCAGCAAAGGCAGTTTGTAATCAGGTATTTCTGCTATAAAATAGCTGTTATTCTTACGCATTTTAAGCAATTTATCTAAGATAAAAGCCGAAAGCAACGCCACAGCTACCCCTAAAAAGTACATCGCAAAAAACGCCCACGCCTTATAGCTTATAAATAAGAACTCTCCCTCTGGTATTACCAAATTAATGATGATAAGATACACCGGTAAGCGTGCCGAACAAGTCATAAAAGGCGTTACAAGTATCGTAATAAGTCGTTCCTTAGGACTCTCAATATTGCGCGCAATCATCACTGCAGGCACCGCACAAGCCGCCCCCGATATAAGCGGAACCACACTCTTCCCACTTAGTCCAAACCGCCGCATTATATTATCCATCAAGAATACCACCCTACTCATATAACCACTTTCTTCCAAAACCGAAATAAGAGTAAATAGCACAGCTATCTGTGGTATAAATACCATAATACCCGTAATACCTGGTATCAATCCCTCTACCAATAATTCTGTAAGAGCTCCTGCTGGTAGTTGGTTACTAAGCCACTCCCCTAAATAACCAAAACCATTTTCTATCCATTCCATAGGATATTCCGACCAGCTGAATACTGCCTGAAAAATAACCAGTAAAATAGCCGAAAATACTACATAACCCATAACCGGATGAATCAAAAAGCGGTCTAATTGCGCTCTTAGTGTTTGCGCCTTTTGCCTATCCACCACATAAGCTCCCTCCAGCACTTCCTTTATAAACTGAAACCTTATAATAGTCTCTTTCTGTTGCTTGCGCCTCTGTTCACTCTCGCTTTTACCAAAATCCATACCCTCCAAGCGTGAAATATCCACGCAGCGGGCTTTAGGAAGTTGTTCATAATTCGCAATAGCCTCTTTTAAAGCATCCAATCCCGTACCCTTGCGCGTGCTGGTAAGTATAATCTTGCACCCCAATCGTGCCTCCAAAGCAGCAACATCCACCGTAATACCCTTTCGCTCCATCTGGTCGGCCATATTAATAACCAATAGGGTAGGGCGGGCTATATCTATCACTTGGGTAAAAAGCAGCAAGTTCTGTTTTAGATTAGAAGCCTCACACACCACCACTACCACATCAGGATAATGACGATCCAAGTTATGCGTAAGCACATCTACCGTTACTTGCTCATCTTCCGAACTTGCATACAAGCTATAAGTACCCGGAAGGTCAATAATTTCAGCCTCCAAAGTATCCGTAAGCCTACACATCCCCACCTTCTTTTCCACAGTAATACCAGGGTAGTTCCCCACCTTCTGGTTCAGCCCCGTTAGTGCGTTAAATAATGATGTCTTACCCGTATTAGGATTGCCCACAAGGGCTACTTTTAAATGTCTCAAATTGCCAAATATTAATTCACTAATCCACTATTGCTCTCTACCAGTCCTCTAATTAGCCAACAGGATATGTCTTGCCATTTCCTTCCTGATAGATAAGTACACATCATTCATTCTGATATAAATAGGATCCCCAAAAGAAGCCTTTTGCAGCACCTCTACCTCATTGCCCACAGCACATCCCAATTCTATAAGTTTCATCGGTATTTTCTGTATATCAACCGATTGTATAATACCCTTCTCGCCTTTCTTCAGTTGGGCAATGCTATTTATTTTAAAGTTCTCTTCCATAGCTATTCTTATTTAGAATGAATTTGCGCGCAAAGGTACAAAACTATTATCAATTACCAATTAACAAATACTATTTTTTTTCACTCCTTATTATTACCATTCTACAGCCATTCCCTCTTCTCTCCATAACCCGCCCACACCCACATATCATCCTTGCTCCATCACTCCCCAAGGAAGACCCTAAGCTGAACGAACGAATAACGAAGGATAAACGAACTATAAACGAAGGATAGTTATCCAGCAAGCACCCCTCACTATATGAAGTCTGCCTACCCTAAAATAACCAAACCACCCCCTCTGGTACGCTTGTACTTCCTAACCCCTACTTCACCAAGTCTATATAGTCATAAATATCCTGCGGATACACACTCCCAGCAGGCGCCGTATCAGCCGTATGATGCCCCAAGCGCACTATAATCACACCCGTAGTAGGGTTCACAATCACATACTGCCCCAAATGCCCCCGCATCATAAAATAGTGGGTACCCTTGTAGTCCAGCAGCCACCACCCATAACCATACTCAGGGCTCTGCTCAAAACGCGCCTTTACCGATTGCTCTACAAAAGCACTATCCAGCAGCTGTTTCCCTTCCCAATTACCCTTGTGCAGATATAACTTGCCCAGCCTCGCAAAATCACGAGCATTCGAGGCTATACAGCAATAAGCCTTCTCCAAGCCACTCTCCTCACTATCCAGCTGCCACAAAGCATCACCCTCACAGCCCATCGGCTCCCATAGCGCCTCACCAAGGTAAGCACTAAGGGTTTTACCCGTAGCCTTCTCCAAAACCATACCCAGCAAAAAAGTATTGCCACTAAGGTATTTAAACGCCTTTCCTGGCTCCGAAGTAATCTTCAAGTCCAAAATACGTTCCCTGAAATTCGTGTCAAAATACGCCCTCGTAGTAACCGAAAAAGGATTGTAATACTCCTCCTGCCAGTCCAACCCCGAAGCCATCGATGACAGATCTCCCACCGTAAGCTCCGCCCCCAAGCCTTCCTTGTATTGCGGGAAAAAGTCACTTACCTTCTGCTCAAGCCCCTTTATATACCCGTCCGCTATAGCCTTGCCAAGCAATGCCGATACGTACGATTTTGCCATCGAAAACGAATTGCTCTTGCTCTCAGCCGTATAGTTGTCAAAATACCGCTCATACCAAATACTATCGTTTTTAATAACCAAAAAAGCCACCGTACCATATTGTTTTTGCACCGAATCCAACGCCGCAGGCATAGCCACTTTATTGTAATCTTTGTGCAAAGGCCAAGGCTGTGCCTCCCTACTTTTACCTATCACTCTATTGTCAAAATAGCTGTAATCCGACAGGAAAGTAGTCTTATGTCCCGTGCCGTACACCACCCACACAGCCTTCAGCAAGTACCCATAACCACTGATGTAAAGTCCCCCAATCAAGAGAACGAAAAATAACGCCAAAAATAATAAAAATCTCTTCATTTCTTATTGATATTTCTCTGTAAAGCACAAAGATACTAAAAAGATTCAAATACAGCCCATAAACACAAAAAAACACAGCACTTGCACCCTGTATTTAATGCAACCGTACCGTGTCATTTAGCAGCCTTCCTCTCATCCATAACAGTAGAATGGCAAAGCCTGTATCAAGTATCCTAAACAAAAAGCACAAAAAAAGCTGCCCTATAATGAGGGCAGCCCTTTTTCGTGTCTGATTTTAAACTTCTTTCTTAGAAAATAGCCGAGAATATACGAGGATTGATATTCAAGCTGCACCATAACCAGTCTTGGTAACCACGTGCAGGAGTAGCAGGAGTAGCAGGACTAACAGCTTTAACAGCTTTAATACCATCACTTAAGAAGTAAGTAGAATAACCCACTTGTAGGCCAACAAACTTCTGTACATTAAGGCTGTACACCAAGTCAAGCTCACCGCCAAAGCTACTGTAATTTTGGAATTTAGCAGCAGGAGCAAAGTAGTGTAAGGTAGCCCCTAAGTTACTCTTCTCACCAGTGCGTACAGTCGCATTAATATACGGATTAAATAAGCCAGCTTCAGGAATATAATTAGAGCCTGGAGCTCCTACATAGTAATAATCCATAAAGCCGTAGAACTTGTGGTTAGTACCGCTAAAAGGATTAAATACCTTATCACTCGCCGAAGTGTCGTTAGAACCCTTACCGCTTAAGTAATCAATACCTCCTTTTAAGCTGAAAGAAGGTGAGAATTTGTAACCTACATTAGCAGCAAGCATAAAAGCACTCTTGCTCACTCCAGCAGCGTTTTTACCAGTTTGCAAATAAGCAGTACCACCAAAGCTAAGATCTTCAGCTTTACCAGCATAGTGCGCTCCAAAAGTTTGCATATTGTTAGCCTTAGCCGAATTTTCTTTAAAGCCTAAGTTAGCAAGCAAGAATGATAATCCGTGATCAGCATTAATGTAGTAATGAGCGTGAAACGCTTCCAAATGTTGGTAATCTTGTCCACCAGAAGTAATAGTGGTAATAAAGTTTTGTCCTTTAGGTACGTTTACGTTAAGGTTTCCACTAGCATTTGCTTGGTTGTAAGCAAAGAAACTGCGAATAGTCCATTCATCCGATGGTTTCCAATCAATATTCACAGCATCGTGAGCACGACCTGCAGGATGCCAATCCAATGCACCAAAAATACGCTCATCATCAAGTGATATTACTTGGCGCCCTATCTTAGCAGTAAACTCTGATGATAAAGGGAAAGAAGCGTATGCTTCAAATACCGACATACCTCCTGTTGGGTCAATTGCTTGTATTTGTTTTGCTTGTCCCCATACATTCACATTCTGAACTGAAAGGTACACCTTTAGCATATCACTATTCTTGTACTCAAAGTTCAAACGTGTACGGTTATTCACCAAAATAGCTGGTGAGTCTCCTACCAACTGAGGGGTGTAAGCCCCATTGCGGTACTCAAAGCGTGGGCGTATTTGCGCCGAAAGATCAAAGGTATTATTACCTTCCTCCTGAGCTTGTAAGCTGCACGGAGCAATAGCTGTCAAAGCTAATAAAGCTCCTAATTTGAAAAATTTTTCTTTCATAAAGATAGTGTTTATAAATTCGTTTTTAATAGTTTACTATTTTATTCTTTAATCAAACCAAAAGGTAAATGCCATAATACTAATAAAAATGATAGAAAGGATATTTAGTACAAACCCTACCTTTATCATATCCCGCTGTGTCACCTTTCCTGTACCATAAGCAATAGCATTAGGAGGGGTAGCCACAGGTAGCATAAATGCACACGATGCCCCCAACCCTATAATCAATGATAGCCCCAAGGGGTTCATATCTATATTTTTAGCTACTGAAATGAAAATAGGCACCATCAAGGCAGCGCTTGCAGTGTTAGAGGTAAATTCTGTAAGAAAAATGATAAAAGTGGCTACCAAAAGCCCTATTAAGAAGTAATGTTGCCCTACTAACAAAAACTGAACAGAGTCCACCAGTGCCTTACTCGCCCCCGATTGGGTAAGAATAACGCTCAATGAGAGTCCCCCACCAAAAAGCATAAGCACACCCCAGTCTGTATTTTCTTGTATTTGTTTCCATTCAGCAACTCCAAACACCGATACCAATATCGCAGCTATCATAGCTACTACAGCATCAAAATCACCTATCTTATTAATCTGCAAAACAGAAGAGATAGTTTCATTTAAGGTGTCACCAAATATCCAGCAAAGGGCTGTAATAAGAAAAATAAGGATTGTAAGATACTGTTTCCCGTTTAGTTTTTCAGTTACAGTTTCAGTAGTAATTTTAATATTTAGCTTAGGCCTAAAAACCACATACATAGTTCCTATCATAAGAGGCATTAAGCCCAATACAGTAGGCATACCATACCTAAGCCATTCCGAGAAGGTAATATCTAGTTGTGAAGCTACAATCGCATTAGGGGGGCTACCTACCAAGGTACCCATACCACCAATACTCGCACTATAAGCAATACCCAGTATTACAAAGGCATAAGTACCTTTGTTATTTTCGTAATCAATATTTTTAAGTAAGCCTATAGCCAATGGGATAATCATTGCAGCAGTAGCAGTATTACTAATCCCCATTGATAGCAGTGCTGTTACTAAGAAGAGAAAGAAAACAGCCAGCAAAAAGTTACCACGCGCCAAGGCAATTACCTTATGCGCAATATACTTATCCAACTTCTGAACGCTCAGTGCCGTTGCAATAGCAAAACCTCCAAAGAAGAGGAAAATAGTAGGATTCGCAAAGGCTTGCAGGGCACTTTTAGTGCTTTCTAAGCCTAATAGGATAGCAAGCACAGGCACACATAGCGCTGTTATTGTAATATGAATAGCTTCAGTAAGCCACAAGATAGCTACAAAGGCAAGCAAAGCAAGCCCTTTATTAGTTTCTACTTTATAGGGTAGGAACAAAAAAAGTAAAACAGCAATCACTAAAGCTGCTCCAATAATAGCAGGCTTTCGGATAAATTTGGTCAGCATATCAATAATTTTTAAGGGGTTACTTTTTAGTGGTTAGTAACAATAGTAATGCTTTTTTGTAGCAATAAGTTATTGGGCAGGGTTATATCCTCACCATCAGCTGTTTTAAGTAATGTATAAAACGACTTAATATCAATAATTTTTGCTTCAATAGGACACTCCTTATCCATTATCCTTATCGTATTTCCTATCCTAAACGGCGATGAAAAGAATACTATAATACCAGCTGTTATATTGCTTAAAATAGACCATTGCGCAAAAAAGGCTACTCCTATTACCGTAAGTACCGAGGTCACAAAAAGAAATAGCTGTTCAGTTTTAATACCCCATATCGAGATAATGGTAAGCACCGCCAAAGCATAAATAAAATAATCTATATACTTTTTTACTAGCTTAGTACGGCTTTCTCCAAAGTCAGCCTTACGCCCAAATTTCTCAATAATTGTATTTACCAAAAAGCGCAACACTATAAATATTACCAGAGCAATGGCAGTAGCAATAATTTGGTATATATATTCTTTAAAAAGCTCCATACTTTTTACTTCGCAATATTCACTGCTCTTGTTTCCCTAATCACAGTTACTTTCACCTGTCCTGGGTAGGTCATATCTGTTTGTATTTTCTGTGATAGGTTAAATGATAGTTCAGCAGCTTTATCATCAGTTACTTTTTCGCTTTCTACTATTACGCGTAACTCTCTACCTGCTTGTATAGCGTAAGCCTTCTTCACTCCTTGGAAGGTAAAGGCAGCATCTTCAAGGTCTTTAAGTCGTTGTATGTATGAGTCTAATACTTGGCGGCGTGCTCCTGGGCGTGCTCCACTAATAGCATCACATACTTGTACAATCGGCGATAGTAATGAGGTCATCTCAATCTCATCATGGTGAGCCCCAATAGCATTGCATACCTCAGGTTTTTCACCGTATTTCTCTGCCCACTCCATACCCAATATAGCGTGAGGAGTTTCACTCTCTACTTGTGGCACTTTACCTATGTCGTGTAATAAGCCAGCACGTTTTGCCAGTTTAGGGTTTAAGCCCAATTCAGCAGCCATTATACCACATAGTTTAGCCACCTCACGTGAGTGTTGCAAAAGGTTCTGTCCGTATGATGAACGATACTTCATACGCCCTACACATTTCACCAATTCAGGGTGCAATCCGTGAATACCAAGGTCAATAACAGTACGTTTCCCTATTTCAACTATTTCTTCTTCTATTTGTTTAGTGGTTTTCTCTACTACCTCTTCAATACGAGCCGGGTGAATACGTCCATCAGTAACTAATTTATGTAGTGATAAGCGTGCTATTTCACGGCGTACCGAGTCAAAGCATGAAAGTATAATAGCCTCAGGAGTATCATCCACTATAATCTCTACTCCAGTAGCCGCTTCTAAAGCGCGTATATTTCGCCCTTCTCTACCAATAATACGTCCTTTTACTTCGTCAGACTCTAAGTTAAATACCGATACACAGTTATCTACAGCCTCTTCAGTTCCTATACGTTGTATAGTATTGATAATAATCTTCCGAGCTTCTTGGTGTGCAGTTAGTTTAGCCTCTTCAATAGTAGTTTGTATATAAGCCATAGCATCAGCTTGGGCTTCACTGCGTAATGAGTCAGTAAGTTGTTTTTTAGCTTCCTCAGCCGATAAGCCCGAAATTACCTCTAATTGTAATACTTGGCTTTTGTGCAGTTTATCTATTTCTTCTTGTTTTTTATCAAGGGTCTGTAGGCGGTATTCTGCCTCCTGAGTCTTAGTTTCTAATTCATCTTTCAAACGCTTGTTTTGAGCCAACTCGTTTGATACTTGCGATTCTTTATCGCGTATGCGTTTTTCCGCTTCAGCCATTTTTTTATCTTTGGCTGTAATAGTCTTTTCGTGTTCAGCTTTTAGTTCTAAAAACTTCTCTTTAGCTTGGTAGATTTTTTCTTTCTTGATGTTTTCAGCTTCATTTTTAGCGTTTTTAAGCATCAAATCAGCCTCGTTTTGTGCATTAAGAATAATTTTAGAAGCATTCTTTTTCTCCAGCACTTTAGCGATGGCAAACCCTATTACAAGGGCAATGATAAAAACGGCAATGATTACTATAATACTTGTACTACTCATCTTGTTGTGATAATAATAAAAATTTGATATATAAAAAAAGCCTATATTGATTAGGTTGTTTCACGTAAAACTCTATGAAACAGGTTTAGGGATACTGGGTGGGGCAAGTATCCGTAACAATGACGGCGCGCTTTAGCCACTCCAACTCACCCTTTTTTTTAATGTTAATGTTGAGTTTACCGAAAAGTCAATCAATATAGGCAGTAAGTTATTCCTATGTATAAGAACTTGTTATCTTTTAAACAGCATCGTTCAAAAGGTTGTAAATGTTTTCTAACTTTTGTTTCACAGCTTTATCCTCATTAGTTTCGTCCAGCTTCTCCTGTGCAGCTTGTCTTGCCAATACAATAGCACACATAGCAAGTGCATCTTGTTTATCTCGCAGGTCGTAATTCTGTTCAAAGCTCTGAATCATCTCATTTATTTTCTTTGCAGCCATTCTAAAACTTTCCTCTTGTGCAGGCTCTGTCGATAGAGGATAAAGCCTATCCGCTACCATTAGCTTTATTTTCAAGAGGTCTTTTCTCATCAGTCTTATTTCAATAGTTGCAATATACACGCATCAATCTCTTTGATAAGTGCGTTTATTTTTAGCTTAGTTTCTGTTGTATGTTCTTTACTGCCTAATATCCGGTTCGCTACTTTCAAAGCGTCATTTTGCTTTTTAAGTTCTTGTAATGAGTTTTCAGCTGCTTCCTTTTCAGTATGCAGCTTGGCTATATTTCGCCTTAGTGTTTCATTTTCAGCTTCTAAATGTACTTTTTCGCTTCTTAATAATAACACTTTTTCCTCTACCAAATCTACTAATTGGCTTATACTACTCATCAATAGCGAACACTATAATATTCGGTGCAAAAATAAAACCTATTTTGCAAAAAAACAATTTTTTCGGCAAATAATTGTAATACAGTTTCACAACTGTTTTATTATCAATGATTTACCCATTCCCTTTGTGCGCTTTATAAAGATACACCAGCTGCACAATTATCAAAAAAGCATTAGGCAAAATTACCGGAATGCTATTAATACAATAACCAAATATTACAAAAAGCACACAGCCCACCAAGTTAGTAAGCCGTATATACACCAAGTTATCTTTAATAATAAAACTCAGCACCACAAATAAAGATGCCGCATATCCTACAAAATCAACCATTATCGTTTGTTTTTAATACGTAAATAACGCCGAAATCCAAACATTCCCAATGCAAGAACTCCAAAAATAATAAACATAGTCACTTTAGCCTCCGGAATATTCCAAAGCCTATAAGCCTCATAGCCACAATAAATAGCTATCGCCAAGTAAGCATACTCAAAAAATATACGTCCATTCATATCTGTTCAAAGTGTAGGTTTCACCTCGCAAAGGTAAACTATTTTTTCCAATCTACCAAATCCCCACCTAAATTACCATCACCATCCCACATCCCCCCATCTCTTCTCTTACTCCCTATAACACCGAACGAAGGATAAACGAACGAATAACGAAGGATAAACGAACTATAGTTAGCGAGCTGGCGCAGCTAAGTATGTCGCGAACGATAGCTCTCACCAAGCACAGCCATCCACCCCTCAGCTTTCTATATAGTAAAGCCTATTTCTCTTCTACAGCCAAAACACCCGTAGTTTTATGCGCTTTAACGGTCGAAAATTGCTTGTCAAAATCCATCCCAATACCCTTAGTAACAGTACCCTTCTGGTGGTCAGT
Source organism: Capnocytophaga sp. oral taxon 878 (assembly GCF_002999135.1). Classification (NCBI taxonomy): domain Bacteria; kingdom Pseudomonadati; phylum Bacteroidota; class Flavobacteriia; order Flavobacteriales; family Flavobacteriaceae; genus Capnocytophaga; species Capnocytophaga sp. oral taxon 878. Next base: position 2,125,433 of record NZ_CP027229.1, on the reverse strand, counting down.
AAAAGTAAACTCACGGTCTGTAAATATCCAATCCTCTTTCTGATCCCAAAACAACTGAGGGCTACGCAGTTGCTTCCCATCATAAGTAGTAAGCACCACACTATCGCGCAGCTCCACCATATCAGCAGTAGGGTAGATAATGCCATATTTAGCCTCCACCGTATTTTTATGCCTATTAGCATCGTAAAACTCCAATTTCACCCCCTCTGGGAATTCCGAATAAGGCATCTGTTGGTTCGTGAAATCCATGTTCAGCACACTGCTCAGCACCGCCACTACTTTTGTCGAGTCCGTATACACCAACTTAAAGTCAAAAGCCTCCCCCTGCGGATATTTCTTCCGTATGCTTAGCTCCTGCAAGTTCTTCATATCATTAGTACACGAAGCTAGTAGCATCCCAAGCCCAATACAGCAATAAAGTATAATATTTCGGATCATCATATTAAAAAAAAGCCAAAGGGAATAAACGCCCTTTGGCTAAAAATATAGTTTAGTTTTTTTTTAAAATGTCTATAATCTAGGTACAGTTATCGATTGTCCTATCCAGCATTTCAAAGAAAGTGATTTACCAGCCATGCCAGATTCAAACACATCCACCTTGCTAGGAGCTAGCGCATCATAGCGGGCAGCCAAACTTTCCAAACCTCCCTTACGAGCTACCTGAGCAGCAAGCCAGTACACAGCACGTTTTTCAAATGAAGTGCTACCACATTCATTAGCCGAGCTTGCGTAAGCATGAGCCATAATACGGTAAGCGTCAGAGTTTGAAGGGTTATAAGTAAGAGCTTTTTGAGCGTAAGCTACAGCTTGTCCTTTGCTGTGTTTTGTAGCAATACGAATCAACAATTTTGATTTCTTAAAGTTATCAGTCTCCAAGTTCACAGCCTCGTTGTAGTATTGGATAGCCTTGCTAGTATTACCACTCTTGTCGCTCATTACCCCTAAGTAGTAAGCCGAGTTAGCCGATGGAGCAACACTGTGCAATGAAGTAACTATCTTCACAAACAAAGGATCTTTAGTACAGTCCTTATCCGACATTTTACCTGCAGCACGGCGTAACCACTCTTCATTATTCTTATTAGCTTCAAAGTTTTTAGTGTAAAGCGGAATTAAGTTCTCGCAATCAGCAAGCTGTCCTAATTTAGCATCTATACTCTCACCAATAGTTTCGTAGTTATCCACACGTTTACGAGTAGCCTCCAAAGTCTTTTTGTCTTTTTCGCTAATAGTACCAGCTTCCTCAGCAGCCAAATACTGGTTAATTACAGTCGATAGCTCATTCTTTTCATCTTGTATCTTTTCCGATACGTTATCATAAGCATCAAATACCTCTTGTAGTTCTTTTTGTCCTTTTCCGTGCAAAGACACTAATTCCGAGAAGTACAAGTACAACGCTTTTTCATTCTTGAAGTTAGCTCTATCCTCAGTGAAAGCTTTATTCAAAAGGTCATAAATTTCTTGTTCGCTACCAGCATTTTCGTCAAATAATAGTAAGGCTTGGCGTATGCGCATCTCAGTAGCCGATAATTTAGCAGGAAATGCTTTGTTATAATCAGTATAAAGTTGGTTTAAATCTTTAATAAACTGAGTCTTTTGTCCCCCAGTGCTATTCTTTACTTTATCTTGAAGAATACGTTCTCCATAAGCAAAAACAGCAAAGTGCAAAGTAGGGCATGCAGTATATACTTCTTTCCATACAGGGTATGCCTCATTGTAGTTACGGGCTTTCGCATACTCACTGAATATTGAGAGTTTTTGTTTTAAATCTTCATTACTTTTGCAGTCTTGTGCCCCAGCGCTACCTATAAAAAATCCTGCAATTACTGTGGCTAATAAAATTCTTTTCTTCATCTTTTTAATTGTTTTTATTGATATTTTGTTTTTTGGAACCATTTGTCATTAAGGGTGAACCCTATTTTAAAGTTTATGTAATTCTCTTTCACAAGTCCCGAGTTTAATGTGCCTCGCTTTCCTATCTCAAGCACACCCGTAAGGTTTGAAAAGCCTCTTACTGGTAAGCTAACTCCAAAAGACGTGCCAAAATCATTTAGCGACTGTCCATTCAGTACCACACCTGTGTTTTCATAGCGCAATCCTAAGCGGTAAGTCACCCTATGCCAGTAGCTGGTAAATGAATTGTAGTTAGGTACCCAAAAACCTCCCAATGCTATCTGGTAGCTATCTTTATAGCTCACATTAGTAGTGCTCAAAAACGGATTGCTAAATGATTTTGTATTAGCGTAAGTGTATTCCAATCCAGTGAACCATTTCTGATGCTCCCCTATACCCAATCCTACTTCTATTTGTGTAGGCAAGGTCAGTTTAGTCTCTTTAATACCCTTAGCTCCCAAGTCTATTTGCTGAATGCTCCGTACCGATAGCTGCGTGCCCGAGTTCCCTCCATTCACATAGCTAAGCATTTGCACACTGCGTTCGTTATCACTACTTAATTTGCTTTCTGGGGTATACACTAGTGAGCTGTAAAGGCGCAAGCGGTGGCGTAGAGGCAGTTCATAGTACAGCCCAAAGTTTACCGAAGCTCCTTTAAGAGTCTGCTTACTGCTCTCTTGCGTGAAAAACTCTACATTGTACAGTTGCAAAATATCAGTCATCTCTATACTCCCAAAGTGGTACTTAAATGAAGCTCCTATACGTAGTCCATCATACAGTTTGTATCCTCCCGAAGCAAAAAACTGATTCACATTACCCTTGCCCTCATACTGCTGTACATTCCTATTCACAGTACTTTTCATCTTATATCCTACAGTCGAGTAAGGTACCAGTCCAAAGGCAACACCCAATTTCTCTGTTATTGGAAATCCCAAAGTAAAGTAATTCAGCGCCGAAGTCCTAGTTGTGAAATCCATATTGCTGGTTGCTACATTCTTGCGCTGCATAGTAAGTCCTGCCGAAAAAGCAGTGTATTTCAAGCCCGATAAGGCAGCAGGGTTTTGCATATTCACCCTTGTACTATCAGCATAAGTACCTATACCACCCATAGCACTCTCTTCAGCTATGCCGCCAAAATTGCGTTCACCCACACCATAAAATGAGTAAGGTGATTCAGTAGTCTGTTGCGCTACTGCAGCCAATGTACCTGTCAGCAAGGCAATAATAAGTGTATTTAGTTTCCTGTTCATATTCTCTTTTGATATTCCAAAATAGCATTCATCCCTTCAAGCAGTACGAATGGGGCGGCAAATATCGTACTTTTTATTCGTTCTGCCAAATAAAAATGATTACCCCCCGTCAAAACAGTTGTTAGGCTATTGTATTTTTTCTTGTATTGGGCTATTACACCTTCTATTTCGCGTAACACATTGTTATACACCCCACTCAGCATACACTTAGCAGTTGTATTGCCTACAAAATTCTCAGTATCAAAGTCTTCCTCTTCTATCAGTGGCAGCTTATCAGTATAGTGGTGCATTGCTTTCAGCCGCATAGCTATCCCTGGGGCTATAGCTCCTCCCAAGTACTCTTTCTTCTTGGTGATAAAATCAAAAGTGATACAAGTCCCAGCATCTATTACAAGCACATTCCTGCGCGGAAATCTCTTCATACCCCCTGCCACCAGCGCAATCCGGTCACAGCCTAAAGTTTGCGGACTCGCGTACTGGTTACTAAACGGCACAGGCGTGTCAGCCCTAAGGTGCAATACAGGTAAAGAAGTATATTCCTGCAGAAAAGCAAAACGCTCCCTGCTATGTTTCGCTACCGAAGATACAATCGCCTTCTTTATCCCTTTCAGTGAAAGCTCTTCCAAGAAATCTCCCTCAAAATGATCCTTCCCGAACGATTTAAAAAAGTATTGTTTATCTCCTTTATACAGTGCTACTTTTATTTGGCTATTTCCTTCGTCTATAATTAAGTTCATTGCTTATTGTACCTTACAATAATAGTGCCATTTAATTTCAAAATCACAATTTGCACCTGTATTTTGCCGGCAAAGGTACAAAACAATTATCAATTAACAATAAATTATGAACATTTTTCAGTTCCCCAACGTTTTTTCCTCCCTTTCATAAGCTCACATACACATTTTATGTTAATAAAAAATTCTCACTCATTTCCCATAATCATTGCCAAAAATTCAAACTTTTTACAACCCGACACTCTTCTATCTTCATTTTAGCCAAAAAATCACAAACCTCTATAAATCAATAAGAAAGAATTTTTATCACCCCCATTTCACTCCCTTTTTCACCTTAGCTATCTTATAGGATGAACGAACTCATAACGAACTATAAACGAACTATAAACGAAGGATACGCCTCACCTTCTTGATTTCCAGCCCTTTCACCCCCAACCCCTCCTTTTGCATAATTCGCAACAAAATCGCCCAATCCCCACATTATCCTCATCACCTCCACTACTTTTTTCTCTCTCCCCAATTCCCCAACTTCCCAATTTGCTAATTTGCTAATTTCCCAATTCCCCAATTTGCTAATTTCCTAATTTGCTAATTTTCTAATTCCCAAATTTGCTAATTTCCTTCTATTATTGTAACTTTGCAGCCTCTTTTAAAGACTCAAAATGAAAAGATTTTTAGCCTTTATTTTCCCTTCAAAATTAGCTTTTTAAAAACCATTAAATTAATATACAATGAAAAAATTATTTATTACCATTATGCTAGCAATTGTTACCAATCTGCAAGCACAAGAGACCTTCGGAATTGAACAACGTAACGGGCAGTATTACCAACTCGAAAAAGGCAAAGAAAAACTACTACCTTATACCCAAATCGCTCCCTTTTTTGAGTACCGAGCAGTTGTCAAAATCAATGGAAAATACGGCTATATTAACCCCCAAGCCCAGCTTATAAGCCCTGCAAAATACACCCAAGCTTTATCATTCGTCAGAGGCTTTGCCGTAGTAAAAATAGATGATAAATATGGAATCATTAACATTGATGGCAAAGAAGTAATACCAGTAGAATATTCCGATATTAAAAGAGGAGAAAATACTTTTATTGTTAAAAAAGACAACCTTTGGGGGCTTGTCGATACTTCAAACCACACCATACTCCCTATTGAATATACTAATATCCGATATTTTGATTTCTCTTTATTAGGAGCTATGAAAGACGAAAAACTAATCGTTTTTAACACCAAAGGCGAAATAGTTTTTGAACCTCATAACTTGTATAATGTAATGCCCCTATCACCCAATTTGTTCGTTGGTTTAGCCGATAATAAATTACATTTTTTTGCTCCCAAAGGTAAGAAACTCGCTACCTACGATGGAGGAAATTTCTTAAATACCCGAACTTGTGTAAGTGTTAAGCAAAACAATTTATGGGGTATTATTAGTACCAATGATACTCATATAATGGTACCTTTACAATATGCAGAACCTTTTCAACAACTCACCTCCCCCCAGCACGAACCCATCTATTTAGCAGCCAAACTCAATAACCATTGGGGAGTAATTGATTTGAATAACAACCCCTTAACCCCCTTTGAGTATGACGCTATCAATCCCTTTTTAGGAAATGTAATTAAAGCAAAAAAAGCTGATAAATGGGCACTGTTCGAAATTAAGGACAAAAAATTCACTCCATTAACCTCTTCTCAGTACGAAACAATAACCCTTGCTTTTGGCGAAATCATCATAGCAAAAAAAGAAAGTAAATATGGCCTGTTAGATATCAAAGGCGCTCCCCTTACATCCTTTAAATATGATGCCATAGGTTTAGAAGGAGTATTGAACAAAAAAAGAGGAGGCAACAATATTGAATCCACCTACATAGCAGCGCAACAAAATGGCTTATGGGGTGTTGTCGATTTAAATGATAAAATCCTACTCCCTTTTGAATATGAAGCAATAAACCCAATTAACAACGAAGTTTTTGCAGCCAAAAAGCAAGGCAAATGGGCAATGGTTAATTTTAATGGTAAAATACTCTCACCCTTCAAATATAATAGGATTGAAAAAGGATTTTATCCCCAACGCCTACGTGCCCACATCGATAACAAAATCGAATATCTAGATACAGAAGGAAATGTCTATGAAAAAGAAAAAATGGAGTAGTAATTACAGTACCATTCACATTTAGTCTTTTGCACTTATCACTTATCCCTCTCTCTAATTCCCCCATTTGCTAATTTGCTAATTCCCTAATTTCCAAAATTTGCTAATTTTCTACTTTGCCAATTCGCCAATTATTTGTATTTTTGCCCCGAAAACAAGGATAACACCCTTTGCTTATGTTGCGCAATATATCATTTAAAAAGCCCATTATCAATGGGTTATTAGCAATAGCTCCCTTCCTCTCATTACTGATGAGGGGCTTGGTAGCCTTAGCTCAAATGCTATATAAGCTGCTATCCTACTGTCTCCCTCTCCTCTGGAAAGGTATTATTTTCCTCCTCCTTATCATCCCCTACGGCTTGTTTTTGCTGTACAATAAAGCCAAGGATTTTTACCTCTCAGCCAAAGAAGATTCCCGCTCCCTTACCGATAGGTTCGGAAGCTGGCTCCATAGCCTCTGGAATATAGGGCTCCCCTCCACAACCACCTTTTTAGGCAAGGTCAAAGCAGCCCTACTTTTCATCCCCTTCATCCTCTATGCCTTAGTTGTTTTTGTCTATACAGTCATCACTATTTCAGGAATATGGTTATACAAAAAAGTACAAGGCATCCCCACCCCCACACGTTGGTGGGTCATAGCACTATTAGCCATTCCCTTTGCCCTGTATGCCCTTGTTGTACTAGCCTACACACTCCTCATTTTTATAGGGCAGCAAATATTTTACGCCCTTAAAAAATGCTGTTGCTGGTTACCTTATGGGCTTTCAGTAGCCTTAGGCTTTTTCTTCGATACCCTCGCCAAAGGCTGGCAGTACCTGCGCTACCTCTTGCAATATCTCTGGCAAGGACTACTTTTAGTGCTGATAGGTATCCCCTACGGTATAGGACTGCTTTTCAGAAGAAAAGAAGGTAAAAAGCCCAAAACCTATAAGTTCTATTTAAAATGGGCAGGCATAGCCATCGGCTCAGTAGTCGCTATGGTATCCCTGCTGGTAGCTTTGGTCTACTTCGGGGTTTTTGGCAAACTCCCTACAAAGCAAGAACTCAAAGAACTCAAGCAGGCCGAAGCCAGCCTCATTTACGATGATAGTGGCGAGTTTGTAGGCAAATTCTATATCTTTGATCGCACCAAGATTGATTATACCGATTTTCCTCCTTATCTGGTCAATGCCCTTATCGCTACCGAGGACGAGCGCTTTTATGAGCATAGCGGTATCGATACCCGAAGCCTTTTAAGGGTATTCTTCAAAACACTCCTCTTGCAGGACGACGCCTCAGGAGGGGGTAGTACCCTCACTATGCAGCTGGCGAAAAACATCTTTGGCCGTGCCGATCGTTATGGTAAGCTCACTATGCCTGTGCATAAAATTAAGGAAATGATTATTGCTCACCGTATCGAAAGCGTTTATAGTAAGGAAGAAATCATTACCCTTTACCTCAATACCGTTCCTTTTAGTGATAATACCTACGGTATCGAGGCAGCTTCATACCGCTTTTTCAGTAAGCCTGCCAAAGCCCTCACCCTTAATGAGGCAGCTACCCTTATAGGCACCCTCAAAGCCAATAATAGCTATAACCCTCGCACCGCCCCTCAGCGTAGTGAGGAACGCCGCAATGTGGTATTAGCCCAAATGAAAAAGAATGGCTTGCTCACCGAAACCGACTTTCAGGCTCACAAAAAAGATAGCCTTAAAATAGAGTATAACGGACTTGAAAATGAGGGCATAGCACCCTACCTCCGTGAGCAAATACGCTTGCAACTGCCCAATCTCCTCAAGGATATCACCAAGGACGATGGCACACCTTATAATATTTACAAAGATGGCTTGCGCATCTACACCACCATCAATCGCACTATGCAAGAGTATGCCGAAGCCTCTGTACGTAAGCACTTAGCTCGCTTGCAAAAAGATTTTGAATTGGCTTATGGCAAAAATGCCCCTTGGAAGCTCGATAATGAGTGGCTAAAACAAGAAGCCCAAAAACTACCTGCCTACAAGCAGCTCAAAGCCAATGGACTTACCGAAGAACAGATATGGGATAAGCTCAGCCAGAAAAAAGCTATGGATTTGAGCTTCTATGAAAAAGATAAAGTGCAAATGCACAGCACTCTCGATAGCCTTTCTTTCTTCTCCCGATTGCTAAACACAGGCTTTGTAGCCGTTAATCCGCAAACCGGCGCTATCAAAAGCTATGTCGGCGGTATCGATTTTCAGTACTTTAAGTACGACCACGTCTTGCAAAGCAAGCGCCAAGTAGGCTCTATATTTAAGCCTATTGTCTACGCCACAGCTTTAGAACAAGGAATGCCCGTATGCACACACTTCTCTCCACGTGCGCTCACCTATGCCGATGAGAAGTTCTGGACGCCTCGTAACTCCTCCAGTACCGACGACGATCCTTATACTTACTATTCAGTAGGCAAAGCCCTAAAAGAATCTCTAAATACTATAGCCGTACAAACTCTCTTTTATGCAGGCTTAGAAAAGGTTATCGCCAAGGCAAAAGCAATGGGTATTAGCTCCCATATACCCTCAGTGCCTTCCATTGCACTGGGTTCAGCCGAGCTGCCCGTGATCGAGATGGCTAAGGCTTATACCACCTTTGCCAATAACGGAGTGCCTTCTCAACCCTATTTTATTGAAAAAATAACCGACAAAAAAGGCAAGGTATTATGGGAATATAAGCCCAAAAAAGAAGCCCCTGCCCTTACCGAAACTACCACCCAGCAGATGTTGCAGCTAATGCGCGCTACTGTTAATGAAGGTACCGCATCGCGTATGCGTGGCCAGTATGGTCTCACCAATGACCTCGCAGGCAAAACAGGTACTACCCAAGATAATAAAGACGGCTGGTTTGCGGGGTTATTACCCAATCTGGTAATGATTAGTTGGGTAGGTAATGATCAGCAGATAGGCTTCCGCAGCACCCGTTTAGGACAAGGTGCCAACTCTGCTTTGCCTATCGCCGCCCTCTTTGTATCACAACTCAACCGCAATAAGAAGTTTAAGGATATTACTCAGGCTACCTTCACCATCGATGAGGAACTGAAAAGTGAAATACTCAGTTGCGAACCAGTAATACGCGAAGGCTTCCTTGATCGCCTTTTCAGTACCTCTACCACCGTAAAGGATACCGTAGCTGCCGGCGAACTACATTACCGCATCTATGAGCGCAGCAGTAAGCTACATAGTATAGATAATCCCGACGAAGACATATCTATTGACGATGTAGTCCCTCCTACTACCAAGCCTACCACTACCTCTACCCAAGAACAAGAAGAAGATAAACCCAAAAAGAAAGGTTTTTTTGGAAGAATATTTAAGTAATATGAGAAAAATAGTATTTTTAACCATCGCCCTTATGATGGGCGTATTTACCACTAACGCACAACAAAAAAAATTAGCTGTGAGAACAATAGCTTTTTACAATGTCGAGAACCTGTTCGACACTATTAACGACCCTCATAAGTTCGACGACGATCGTACCCCTCAAGGTGCCGATCGCTGGACGAGCAAGGTATATAATGACCACGTCGAAAAAATAGCAAAGGTAATATCCGAAATAGGTGCCGATGTTACCCACCACGCCCCCGATATAGTAGGACTTGCCGAAATTGAAAATGAGGCCGTAGTAGCCGATCTTCTCAATACTAAGTACTTGAAAAAGTACAATTATGGTATTGTACATTATGAGTCCCCCGATTCTCGTGGGGTCGATGTAGCCCTTATCTACAAAAAAGGGGTGTTTAAACCCATTTCATCTTTCCCACATCCACTACATCTCACCAAGGACGATGGCAAACCTCTCTACACTCGTGATCAGCTATTAGTATCAGGTGAGTTAGATGGTGAGATGGTGCATTTTATTGTGAATCACTGGCCTTCACGCTTAGGAGGCGAAACCAAAAGCCGCCCCTTACGTGAGCAAGCAGCTGCCCTAAACAAGCAAATTATCGACTCTCTACTAAAACAAGACCCTAATGCTAAGATCATCGCTATGGGCGACTTTAATGACGATCCTATCAATTCAGGATTTAAAAACATACTTAAAACTAAGGAAAGAAAAGAAGATGTAAAGCAAGGTGAACTCTTTAACCCTATGGAAGCAATGCTTAAAAAAGGAATGGGTACACTTGCCTATCAAGATGGTTGGAACCTCTTTGACCAGTTCTACTTCACCTATGATTTGCTTAAAGAAGACAAAAGCAGTTACCGTTATTGGAAAACTGGTATCTTTAACCGTCCGTATTTAACCAATCCCAAAGGGCGTTACAAAGGCTACCCCTTCCGCAGTATGAGCAATGGCAACTACACTTGGGGCTATTCCGACCATTTCCCTATTTATATGTATTTAATAAGAGAACTGAAATAAAGCTATTAATAATATAAAAATGCTATTTAACGAGTATAAGTATTTTAACTACTCTTTTCCTGAACCTCAGTATTTAGGAGCTAAACACACCCATTTAGCGTGGATAAAAAAATTTATCCCAAATGGGGTGTATATAGCTCTTGATGCTTTTGCAGGATCCCAATCAGTAGCTTACCTATTTAAACAAATGCAGCTACAAGTGATTACGAATGATTTTTTAAACTTTAATCACCAAATAGGATTAGCACTCATTGAGAATAGTCAAGATACCCTTACTCCTGATGATGTATCTTTATTGCTTTCAGAGTCTCCTCAAAAAAGCGAATACACTCTTATTTCCGATCTTTATACAGATATTTTTTTTGAAAAAAGTGAAGCTTTTTTCTTAGATAATTTTAGAGCAAACATTCCTTTATTAGCTTCAAAATACAAGCAAGCTCTTGCTTTTGCAGTACTTAATAGGAGTATGACACGTAAGATTACAATGGGGCATTTTGCTCATACACAAGCCTTGAACTATGCCAATGATCCTCAACGTGTTAAGCGTAATAGGAGTTTAACGCGCCCCATTCGAGATATTTTTGAAGAGCTTTTACCTAAATACAATAACGCTGTTTTTAATAATCAAGCTACTAATAAAAGTTACCAAAAAAATATTTTAGACTTACTCCCTTTGTTAGACCGAGTAGATCTTGCATATTTTGATCCTCCTTATTGTGATAGTCACGCCGATTATCAAAGTTTTTATCACTTACCCGAAACTTTCACTAAGTATTGGAAGGATAAGCAGTTTGTTAATACTATTAAACGATATGAGCCACAGCAGTTTAGTGGTTTTGATAAAAAAAGAGATGTAATCACATCTTTTGAAACTCTTTTTGAGTACAGTAAAGATATCCCACATTGGCTTATCAGCTATAATGACCGCAGTTATCCATCTATAGAAATTCTCACTACTCTTATTTCTAAATACAAAGAAGTAACAGTAGAAGCTAAGTCTTACCATAACGGTAGGGGAGGCAAAGGTAGTGTGGCAGGGAGCAAGGAAATTCTTTTTGTATGCAAACCTAAACTACATATTAGCTTTGCTGTTCCTAAAAAAGAAATATTGACCTATGGACAACTTTAAACATTGGAAAGAATCACAACAAAAACAACAATTAGCAGTATTTAATACTGATAGTAGTGCTTTGTTGTGGCTTAAAATTAAATCTATTTTACGCAAAGAATTACTATCTAAGTTCCTTAGTTTATACCATATAGATTTAAAACACACTACATTGAGTTTGCAATTTGAAGAACTATTCAATTTATTAGAACAAGATATTCCTAAATCTCACGCTATGTTGGATAGCTTTATAAAACAAATAAGTTACAAACAAATTAAGGATTCTAATCAAGAGCAACTCATTTCCGAACTTTACAAACTCAACTATTTTCAATGGGGAGGAGACTATCAGAACTCATTAGATAAGTATCTTATAAGTAAGTATGTAAAGGTAAAACAACCTTCATATCAAGAACTATTATCTAAATTCGACACCGAAATTAATACTACTGTACAAAATTATGTGCTAAGTAGCTGGTATAATCACTGGAGCAGTATCTTGATAGAAAACATCTTTAAGCAACATCCTATTGTGTTACCTACTATTGGGCAAATAAAAAATGTAGATTTCATCATTAATAATATCCCTTTTGACTTAAAAGTTACTTACTTTCCCAATGAATATATGAAGCAAAAAAGAAAGGAAATAGGATTGCCTTCCGAGCTTACTTTTTTGAAAAATAAGGCTGCTGAACTGGGAATTTTCTTTGATAAAAAAGCTAAACCAGCTACTATACAATACGAAATCATAGAAAAGTTAAAAGACAGAAATGACACATCCTCTATAGCTATATTAAAGCAGTTAGAAAAAGAGCGTTTAAGTGTTATAGCTCAAGCACAACTAAATCCTAAGTTACTTATACAGTGGCTTTATGAAAATCAAGGAGAGATGCGTTTTGGAGCTGAAAACAGATTGTTTCTAATACTTGTTGATACTGATGATTTTGAAAACTCGTGGAAACTAAAGCGTAATATTAATATACTTCAACCCGCTATTCATCAGTATTTAGATAGCTTTAGCAAGAAAGAAACTCACTCACTAAAAATAGAGTTTACCTATAAAAATAATATTCAAAAATACACAGCTTTAGCTGATTGTATTTTCATTGTAAAATAAGTATTCTATGCTCCATTATTTTTCATCAGATTTCACTATTGGAATATTGGGCGGGGGGCAGCTCGGCAAAATGCTGCTCACCGAAACCCGTAAGTTTGATATTGCAACCAAGGTGCTCGACCCTGCTGCCGATGCCCCTTCTCGCATAGCTTGTAATACCTTTGTACAAGGTAGCCTTACCGATTATGATACGGTATATAACTTCGGCAAAAATGTTGATGTGCTTACCATAGAAATTGAGAACGTGAACGTAGCTGCCCTTAAGCAATTACAAGCCGAAGGGGTGAAGGTATACCCCACACCCCAAACCATTGAGCGTATCCAAAGCAAGGCTACCCAAAAGCAGTTTTATGCAGCTCATAACATTCCTACTGCCGATTTTAAGGTGTTCAATCAGCTGTCCGAATTAAAGCAAGCCATAGAGGCAAAGGCGGTAACATTGCCTTTTGTATGGAAGTCAGCCAGATTTGGCTACGATGGGAATGGGGTCAAAATAGTGCGACAACTTTCCGACCTTACCTCCTTACCCGATGGTGAGTGTATTGCCGAAGCACTTGTGCCTTTTGCTAAAGAATTGGCTGTAATTGTAGCCCGTAGTGCCAGCGGCGAGGTACGCACATACCCAGTGGTTGAAATGGAGTTCCACCCCGAAGCCAATCAAGTGGAATATGTATTGTGTCCAGCCCGTATTAACGATGCTATAGCCCAAAAAGCACGCAGTGTAGCTATGCAGGTGGCCAACGCTTTTCAGGTGGTAGGACTTTTAGCAGTCGAACTTTTCCTAACAGCCGATGGTGATATATTAGTGAATGAAGTAGCACCACGTCCGCATAACTCGGGGCATTATAGTATCGAGGCCGCTTATACCAACCAGTTTGAGCAGCATTTAAGAGCGATATTGAATTTGCCTTTGGGCTGTACCGATAGTAAGGTTGCAGGCGTAATGGTGAACCTTGTAGGAGCCGAGGGCTACCAAGGCGATGTAGTATATGAAAATATAGAACAAATATTAGCTATGGACTGTGTTACACCTCACATTTATGGCAAGCGCCAAACACGTCCTTTCCGCAAGATGGGACACGTAACAATTGTAAGTTCCGATATTGAGCGCGCAAGGGCTATTGCCGAAAAGGTAAAGAACACTATTTTAGTAGTAAGCCGTTAGTAATCATCAGGATTAGAAATATTTAAAAGGCTGTTAGGCGTGAGTTTAGCAGCCTTTTTTGTTCTGTATTTATTCATTTTCCTACACTCATCCTATGGCTATTATTGGGTGTATACATACTTATGATAGTTAGCTAAAAGTTTCTTTTTTGAACCTTTGCAGCAGGTATATTATCTTTGCTTGATAGTTTCTGTAAGAATGATAACAGGGCTGCTTTTGTTTAATAACCTGAAAATCAACATTTAATTAACAGTTTCTATTTAAAATAAGAATAAAATAGACTACTATCTTTATTTTCATTTGGAAGTGTAAAAAAACTGTTGTACTTTTGCCTCGTAAAGACACGAAAAACAAATAATATAATGGCAACAACGAATAACAACCCTTCATCTACTAAGAAGAACAGATGGTTTCGCTTTCTGATTCCATCGTTAGTAGGGATACTGATAGGGCTTGGGGGATATATATTTTATATCTCTAAAGCACATTCCTATCTAAGTGATGATCCTAAAGCGTGTGTGAACTGCCATATTATGGAACCAGAGTATGCTACTTGGTTTCACTCGTCTCATGGGCGAAATACTGTATGTAACGACTGCCACGTGCCTCACGACAACGTGTTGCGTAAGTACTATTTCAAAGCCACTGACGGGCTTCGACACGCTACTATGTTCACCTTACGTATGGAACCTCAAGTGATTAAAATACACGCTCCAGGACAAAAGGTGGTACAAGAAAACTGTATACGCTGCCATAGCACCCTTGTAAGCGAAGTGCGAGCAGGTAAAGTTACTGCTGAAATGGCACACGCCGATAATGGTAGGCTATGCTGGGACTGCCACCGCGATGTACCTCACAGCCGTGTGAGAGGGCTTAATGCGGCTCCTCATTCGCCTGTGCCTATTGTGGACAATATGCCGAGCAACACTCCCGATTGGCTTGACAAAATGGTGAAAAACAGAGAAAAATCAAATAATTAAAAAAAAACGAAATATAATTTATACAGCGATGAAAAAGAAACATTGGTTAATTGCAGGTTTATTAGCAGTGGTTACCTTTTTATTAGGTCTATTGGCTAATTCAATAATGAATAGATCTACAGAAGCTCAGTTTATCGCAAGAGGCGGTAATAACCTCCCCGATCAGGAATGCAAAAACGAGCTCTTTGAACCGTTCTATCCTCGTGAATACGCTTCGTGGGCAGCAACTGCCGACACTACATTCCGCTCTAGGTATATGAGCAGTCAAGATGATGATTTGCTCGCTTTGCGCCCCGAAATGGTAATCCTTTGGGCTGGTTATGCTTTCTCTAAGGGATACAACGCTCCTCGCGGACACATGCACGCTATTGAGGATGTTACCAAAATTCTCCGTACTGGTGCGCCTACCGATTCTACCCACTCTCCTCAACCAGGTACTTGCTGGACTTGTAAAAGCCCTGATGTGCCTCGCCTTATGAAAGAAGTAGGTGCTGAAACTTACTATAGTGCTCCTTGGGATCAATGGGGTAGCCAAATCGTAAACCCTATCGGTTGTGCTACTTGCCACGATACTAAAACTATGAAATTGCAAGTAAGTCAATTGGCTTTACAAGAAGCCTTCAAACGTCAAGGTCGCGATATCAATAAAGCTACTCATCAAGAGATGCGTTCTCTCGTCTGTGCGCAATGCCACATAGAGTACTACTTCAAAGGTGATAAAAAATATCTTACTTTCCCTTGGGATAAAGGTATGACTGTTGAAAAGATGGAAGAGTACTACGATGCAGAAGGTTGGACTGACTATGTACACCCACTTAGCCGTACTCCTATCCTCAAAGCACAACACCCCGACTATGAACTTTCTCAACTCGGTATTCACGGACAACGTGGCGTTTCTTGTGCCGATTGCCATATGCCTTACAAAACTGATGGCGCTGTGAAATTTACTGATCACCAAATCAGCAGTCCATTGCGTAACGTGTCTGCAAGTTGCCAAACTTGTCACCGCCAAAGTGAAGAAGAATTGGTGAAAAACGTATACGATCGCCAAGATGCTGTATATGGTATGCGTATGAAACTCGAAAAACAATTAGCAAAAGTACACTTCAAAGCTAAATTCTTGTGGGATAACGGTGCTACTGAAGAACAAATGAAACCTACTTTGGCACTTATCCGCAAATCACAATGGCGTTGGGATATGGTACACTCTTCACACGGTGCCGCTTTCCACGCTCCTATCGAATCTGAACGCCTCCTTAGCGATGGTCTTATCTATGCTTATCAAGCTGAAAATAATTTAGATGTGCTTAAAGAAAAACTAAACATCAAAACAGCTTTCGTAATGCCTGATATCAGCACTAAAGCTAAAGCTCAAAAAGAAATTGGTCTAGATATCCCTAAAGAAGAAGCTGCTAAGAAAAAATTCTT
Organism: Capnocytophaga sp. oral taxon 878; assembly: GCF_002999135.1. Taxonomy (NCBI): domain Bacteria; kingdom Pseudomonadati; phylum Bacteroidota; class Flavobacteriia; order Flavobacteriales; family Flavobacteriaceae; genus Capnocytophaga; species Capnocytophaga sp. oral taxon 878. The sequence goes on along the minus strand of NZ_CP027229.1, from coordinate 2,109,228 downwards.
AGAAACTATCGTTCCTAAATGGATTAAAGAGGCTAAAGAAAAAGGTCGCTTAGTAACACAAAAATAAACGAGCCGCATAGGCAAGTGCGAGTCGTATAGGCTATAATAAACTTTGCCAGAGTTTTAGAACTTTGGCAAAGTTTATACTTTTAATTTTAAACTTTTCACTAACAAATGAAGCAATATCCTTTTTCTATACTTGTATCGTGTATATCGCTTGTTATAGGCTTTATACTGCAAGTTAGTTTGGGAAGTATCAGTAAGAGCTGGTTTACTTTCCCATATAATATTATCGGTGGTTTTGTATTTGTAGTACTTATCACTGCTGTGTATTTTTTGTTTAGGAAATCGGCTTTTATAAGCAGGTTTTCATCGGCTCCGTTTGCTATAGTTACTGTTGTAACCCTTGGGTTACTTACTATAGGGTTGGGCAGTATTAATGTAAATGCTGAGGAGGTAGCTCATAGTTTCATAGGTAAACTTGGGCTAGATGATATTACTAAAACGTGGTATTTTGGTGTTATTTTCGTGTTGGCATTGATGAATCTTTGGTTTGCTATACTAAAGCGTTCGTTGGTGTATGAGGCTAAGAATATTCCATTCCTTTTGAACCACTTTGGCTTATGGCTTGTTATGTTTGCCGGAGTATTGGGACAAGGTGATTTGGTTCGGCTAAAAATGAACCTTTACAAGGATAAGCCTGAATGGCGTGCTTATACTGATGATAACAAGATGGCTGAACTGCCTATAGCTTTGGAGCTTAAGGAGTTCAGTATAGATATTTATCCTAATAAACTTTTTGTAATAGATACTAGTGGTACAGCTTTACCTAAAGAGAAACCACAGGGTTTTATGCTGGAGAAAGAGGGTGATAATGCAACTTTGTTACATTGGAAAATTACGCTTCATCAGTATCTTGAGAAGGCTATTCCTGATACGGATAGTACTTATACCCATCACCTTATGTGGGGGGCTACTAATGCTGCTAAGGTAACGATAGAGGATCTTCGTACTCATACTAAGAAAACGGATTGGATTTCGGCAGGGAACTTCCAGTTGTCGCCTCGAGCTATTCATTTAGACGATATGCATACGCTGGTAATGGCACCGCCTGAGGCGCGCAAATTCCAGTCGCAGGTACGTATTTATGAGAAAGGTAAGGAAGGTGTTTTGGAAGAGAAGATAGAGGTAAATCACCCTATTACGGTAGATGGCTGGCGTATATATCAGCTTAGTTATGATGAGCGTATGGGGCGATGGTCGGAGTTGAGTGTTATTGAGCTTATATCAGACCCTTGGTTACCGGTAGTGTATGTGGGTATTTTCTTACTGCTATTGGGTGGTGTAGCCTTTTTATTTCAGGCTAAAGACAAGAAAGAACAAACTTCTAATTCTTAACTTATAATATTATGTGGCATTATTTTGATTTAGTAACTTATATAACAGTAGCATTGTGGGTGCTTTCGGGTTCGCTTATTTACAGCAAGAGCAAGGGCTTAAGGGCTGTGAGTATAGCTTCACACATAGTAGCTACGCTTACCATAGGTGGCTTTATAGCTGCGCTTTGGCATAGTTTGGAGCGTCCGCCTTTGCGTACATTGGCAGAGACGCGTATATGGTATTCATTCTTTATGGGCTTGATAGGTTATGCTATCTATCTGCTTTATAGGCATAAATGGATACTTAGTTATTCGGCGGTGATGGGGATTGTGTTTGTGGTGCTTACTTATACGCATCCTGATACGATGAATAAGGCGCTGATGCCTGCCCTACAGAGTGTGTGGTTTATCCCTCACGTTATTGTGTATATTTTTGCGTATGCGATGCTTGGGATGTCTTCGCTTACTGCTTTTTATGGTATTTATAGATATAAAAAGGGACTGGAGGTGCGCTCGGTATTTGCGGTTACTGACCAGCTTATAAAAGTGGGATATGTGTTTCTTACTTTTGGATTGCTTTTTGGGGCTCTTTGGGCTAAAGAGGCTTGGGGGCATTACTGGACGTGGGACCCTAAGGAAACGTGGGCTTTTATTACGTGGCTGGGGTACTTGGTGTATTTGCATCATAAATACAATCATCGTGAGAGCAAACCTTTGCAGAGCTTTATAATTGTAGGAGTGTCGTTTATTTTATTGTTGATTTGTTGGTTTGGCGTGAATTACTTGCCAACAGCGCAAATGAGCGTGCATACTTACTCGGGATAATTGTTGGGTTGGCAATTTGGCCAACTTGTATATTAATAGGTAACTAACAGTGAGAAAGGCTGTTGGTTACCTATTTTTTTTGGCTAATAGATAAGAGATAAGGTGGGGAGAGGTGATGAGGAAAATGTGGTTTTTTGGGGATTTTGTTGCGAATTCTGCAATAGGAGAGTAAGGGGGTGATACGGCTGATAATCAGTGGTGTGGCGTTTATCCTTCGTTTATAGTTCGTTTATCCTTCGTTATAGGTTCGTTTATCCTAAGGGATTGCTGGGGGGTGGTTGGGGGAAGAGCGAACTTGAAGTGGGTTGATTATTAAGGGATTGTATTTTCTGCCAAAAAAGAAAATAAGTGGTGCTTGGCTTTGAAATATTGGCAATAAAAATGGAAAAAAGATGAATTTTTGGCAATGAGTTTTATGAGGTGGGGTGCTGGGGTGTGGGGGAAAATGCTGTGACTTTGGGGGTGGTGAGTTGCTAATTGTTAATTATTGACTATCTTTGCGGCATTGATTATTAAAAGGGTATATGCTTCATAGGATTAATCTTGAGAATATATTGTTTCTTGATATAGAGACGGTGCCACAACACGAGTTATATGCTGAGCTAACGGAGGAGGAGCAGGGGTTGTGGGAGGAAAAGACGCGTTATTTGCGCAAGGATGAGTATAGTGCTGAGGAGTATTATGAGCGGGCTGGGATATGGGCTGAATTTGGCAAGATAGTGTGCATATCGGTGGGTTATTTTTCATTCAGGCACCAACAGCGTACCTTTAGGGTGCGTTCGTTTGTGGGAGAGGAAAGGAGACTACTGATGGACTTCGTGCGTTTGGTAGAGGAGCATTTTTCACGTCCGAATCATTTGTTATGTGCGCATAATGGTAAGGAGTTTGATTTTCCGTATTTGTTACGGCGGATGATTATTAATCGTATTGCGATCCCTCAGAAGTTGCAGTTTTTTGGTAAGAAGCCTTGGGAGGTTCCGCATTTGGATACGTTGGAGTTGTGGAAATTTGGGGATTACAAGCATTATACATCGTTAAAACTTTTGGCTTACACGCTTGGGGTGCCATCGCCTAAAGATGATATTGATGGTAGTGAGGTGCGTGATGTGTACTATGAGGAGGGGGATGTAGATCGTATAGCTGTATATTGTGAGAAAGATACTATTACAGTGGCGCAGTTGGTGCTGCGTTTTAGGAATGAACCACTGCTGGAGGAGGATGAAATTTTGATAATAGGGGATAGGAATTAGGGTGATGAGGTAAAGTGTTAAAAATGTTAATTTTTATTTGTTAATTATTAATTGTTTTGTATCTTTGCCCAATATTAAACTCCCTACACAATGAAAGAAGCGTTAGAACAAGAATTAATTGATTTAGCCACCGGAATTATTGCTAACAGAGGTAACTTAGACCTTGAAGCCTTAGGCAAAGAAGCACAACGAATAGTTGAGAAAATTACTATTCTAAACTTTGTGGAGAAATACTACCAGACGATGCGAGCTTCGGAAGAGCGAGTGATGTATGCTATGCGCAAAGTAGCTCTTTTTATCAATGAGAATAAAGAAGATATTTTAAATTTGGGTGAAGCTGTTGAGGCGAAGCCGCTGCCTTCATTAGAACCTAAGAAGGAAGAGACTGAAAAGCCAGCTTTTGTAGCTATGGAGCCACAACCGGTAGTAGCGGCAAAGGAAGAGCCTGCTGCTGAGACAGAGCCAGAACCTGCTTTTGTAGCTATGGAGCCAAAGCCTATAGTGGCATCGGAACCAGAACCTATTATTACTGATATTTTGGTGGATGCAGAGCCTATAACAGCAGCTGCAGAACCCGCACCTGAGCCAATACATGCAGGAGAGCCAGTGCATACACATACGCCTGAGCCAATACACGTAAGTGAGCCGGTGCATACACATACGCCTGAACCAATACACGCAGCAGAGCCGGTGCATACACATACGCCTGAACCAATACACGCAGCAGAGCCGGTGCATACACATACGCCTGAGCCAGTACACGTAGCAGAGCCAGTGCATACACATACACCTGAACCAATACACGTAGTAGAGCCAGTGCATGTATCAGAACCTGTACACGCTCCTGCTCCTGAACCTGCTTCAGTTGAAAATAATCAAGATGTTATTGCAACTACGGAGGATTGGAATGACTGGAATAATTGGCAAACTCACTTGAATGATGCACAGCAATATCCTGAAGAAGTGCCAGCAGAAGCCCCTGTGCATACTCCTGAACCAGTACGTGTATCGGAGCCATTGCAAGAGGTAACAAGTATTAACACACAGCAACCAATGCGTGAGAGTACTTATACTGCTCCCGATTGGGCAGTATCAATAGAACAACCTATAAGACCAGTACAGCCAACGCAACCAGATCCTATAGCAACTCCGGAAGCAGTATCAACTCCAGAACCGGTACAGCAGCAGACAACACAAGAGCAAGAGATATTAAAACAAACGCCATCATTGGAAGAGTTTTTGGCAAAATCAAAGGCTGCTGCTTTTGATAAGAAAGATCCTGAAGAGCCAAAGCCAGTACAATCATTAAATGATCGTTTTAGTAAAGAAATGCAAATAGGGCTGAATGATAAGTTGGCTTTTATACAAAAATTGTTCTTTGGCAGTGAAAGTGAGTACAACCGAGTGCTAAAACACATAGAAGGGCTACATACTTTGGAAGAAGCTGTACAATACATTCAGCAACAAGTGAAGCCTACCTATACCAACTGGAAAGGTAAAGAAGAGTATGAAGAGCGTTTCTTACACTTTGTATTGCGCAAGTTTGAATAATGAGTAAGCTATACTTAATACCAACTCCTATAGGCAATTTGGAGGATATAACCTTACGAGCCCTTAGGTTGCTAAAGGAGGTAGATATGATATTGGCGGAAGACACCCGTACCAGTAGTAAGTTACTAAAACACTACGATATACACACCCCTATGCAAAGCTATCACCTTTTTAATGAACACAAGGTGGTAGAGGGATGGGTACAGCGCATAAAAGGAGGTACTACTGTAGCTTTGATTACTGATGCGGGTACGCCGGCTATATCAGACCCTGGTTTTTTGTTGGTACGAGCTTGTGTAGCAGAAGGAGTAGCTGTGGAATGCTTACCAGGAGCTACAGCTTTTGTGCCAGCCTTGGTGAGTAGTGGATTACCTAATGACCGATTTGTATTTGAGGGGTTCTTGCCAGATAAGAAAGGACGACAAACTCGTTTACAGTTTTTGGCAGAAGAAGTGCGTAGTATGATTTTTTATGTGTCGCCGCATAAACTGCTTAAAACACTTACTGAGTTTATTACTGTTTTTGGAGGAGAACGTTCAGCAAGTTTGTCGAGAGAACTGACTAAGTTACATGAGGAGACCCAACGAGGTACGCTTGAAGAGCTTTTAGAGTATTATAAAGATAAGAATATAAAGGGAGAAATAGTTTTAATAGTATCAGGGAATAAATGAGATTGCTTCATATTGAGACATCGGGGATAAACTGCTCGGTAGCGATATCGGAAGGAGAGCGTATTATAGCTGAAAAATCGGAGAATAAGGGGAGTTTTACCCATTCTGAGAGTTTGCATTTATTTATAGAAGGGGTAGTAGCAGAAGCAGGAATATCTTTATCGGAATTAGATGCGATAGCTGTAAGTGCAGGGGCAGGCTCATATACTGGGTTACGCATAGGGGTAGCTACTGCTAAAGGACTCTGTTTTGCACTTGCTAAACCACTGATAGCTGTGCCTACGCTGCAAATTATTGCAAGCCAAGTAACCGATAGTGATTGTATTATTGCGATGCTTGACGCACGACGTATGGAAGTATATAGTGCTGTGTTTGACAGTAAGCACCATTTTGTACAACCTACAGAAGCTAAAATATTAGAATCCGAAAGCTACCAAGATGAACTAGAGAGAGGAAAAGTGACCTTTATAGGAGATGGAGTAGCTAAGTTTGCATCTATTTGCAAGCATCCTAATGCTGTATTTGTACTTGATGCTTATCCACAGGCTAAAGATATGTTGCCTTTTGCAGTAGCAAAATACAAGGTAGGAGCATTTGAGGATATAGCTTATTTTGAGCCTCAGTACTTGAAGTAGTAAATAAGTAAAGGGCTAATTATCAGAAGGGAATATGATAGATTTAGATTTTATCTAAAAATATTTGGTTAAAAATTTGGTAGATTAGAAAAAAGGTTGTAGTTTTGCAGCCGAAAAATAAAGATGGTGGTTTTAGCTCAGTTGGTTAGAGCGTCGGATTGTGGTTCCGAAGGTCGTGGGTTCGAGCCCCATATTCCACCCTATATTAGAACCTACCTTTGAATGGTTTCTATTAGACATATTTTTAAGATTTAAGATTTAATAAAGCAGCCTTACTAATTGTAGGGCTGCTTTTTATTTGCGTATGAGAACGAGAAGTATAAAGAAAAATGTAATAAACGTAGTAACCTTGGGTTGCTCTAAGAACGTGTATGACAGTGAAGTGCTAATGGGACAACTAAAGGCTGGAGGTAAAGAGGTTGTACACGAGAAAAAGGGGAACATAGTAGTGATTAATACTTGTGGATTTATTAATAACGCTAAAGAAGAGAGTATTAATACTATTTTGGACTATGTACAGCAGAAAGAAGCTGGCTTGGTAGATAAAGTATTTGTTATGGGGTGCCTCTCGGAACGTTATAAACCCGATTTGGAAAAAGAAATACCCGATGTAGACCAGTATTTTGGTACAAGTGAGCTTCCAGCCTTATTAAAAGTATTAGGAGCTGACTACAAACACGAACTGATAGGAGAAAGACTTACTACTACTCCTAAAAACTATGCTTACTTGAAGATATCGGAAGGATGTGACCGACCTTGTAGTTTTTGTGCTATCCCATTGATGCGAGGAGCACACATATCAACGCCTATAGAGGACTTGGTTACTGAAGCTGAGAAATTGGCAGCTAAAGGAGTAAAAGAACTTATACTTATAGCTCAAGATATTACCTATTACGGTTTGGATTTGTACAAAAAACGCGCTCTGGCTGACCTATTACGCGCTTTGGTGAAAGTAGAAGGTATAGAGTGGATACGCATACATTACGCTTTCCCTACAGGGTTTCCAATGGATGTGTTAGAGGTAATGAAAACGGAAAGTAAAATATGTAAGTATTTGGATATCCCATTGCAACACATTTCGGATAAAATACTTATTAGTATGAAGCGCGGTACTACTCAAGAAAAAACTACTAAACTACTTACCAAATTTAGAGAAGCGGTGCCTGAAATGGCCATACGCACTACCCTAATAGTAGGTTACCCAGGAGAGACTGAAGAAGACTTTAATGCCTTGAAAGACTTTGTAAAAGCAATGCGCTTTGATCGATTGGGGTGCTTTACTTATAGCCACGAAGAGAATACTACCGCCTACGAACTAGAAGATGATGTGCCTGAAGAGGTGAAACAAGCACGAGCTAATGAGATTATGGATATCCAATCGCAGATATCATGGGAACTAAACCAAGAGAAAGTGGGTAAGACCTTCCGTTGCCTTATAGATAGAAAAGAGGGTAATTACTTTGTAGGACGTACTGAATACGACTCGCCGGATGTGGATAATGAGGTGCTTATAGATGCTAAAAAACACTATGTAAAAATAGGTGATTTTGCTACTATAAAAATAACAGAAGCATCGGATTATGATTTGTACGGAGAACCTGTGAACAACTAAAACACTATATAATTTGCTAATTAACACATACTTGTTGATTAGCAAATTATTACTACTTTTGTAGGCTGAAAAACAAAACCTTAACATATTCGTGAAAAAACAAGTTCAGAAAACTATTCTTCTTATTATTGTCCTTGTAATTATAGCAGGGACTATTTTCTTCTTTTTCAACAAAAAACCTAATGAATATACAATTGTAAGCCCTACTGATACTACTGAAAAGGGCTATATAGGCTCGGCGTCTTGCAAGCAGTGCCATGCGAAAGAGTATGCTGAGTGGACTGTTTCTGACCACTATAAAGCTATGCAATTGGCTAATGAGCAAACAGTGCTTGGCAACTTTAATAACACTACTTATACGGCTGATGGTATTACCTCACGTTTCTACCGAAAGGATGGTAAATTTTATATCAATACGGAGAATGAGAAGGGTGAATATCAGGATTATGAGGTACTGTATACCTTTGGCTATTACCCTTTGCAACAATATATTACTGATTTTCCTGATGGTAAAAAACAGGTGTTTAGGCAAAGTTGGGATAGCCGTGAGCATAAGTGGTTTCACCAATATGCTGGAGAGCTTATTGCTCCTGATGATTACTTACATTGGACACAATCGGGACAGAATTGGAACCTGATGTGTGCTTCTTGCCATAGTACGAATCTGCAAAAGAATTTAAATGCCCATTCGGATTCATATCACACTACTTATAGCGAACTTACGGTGGGCTGTGAGGCTTGCCACGGAGGAGCTAAAGCCCACGTAGAAAGTGGTGGCAAGCAGGCTACCTTCGCTCTTTCGACCCAAAATGAGGAGCTGAATGCTTGTATGCCTTGCCATACGCGTAGGGGAGAAGTTACGCAGCATCATAGTATGGTAAGAGAGGTGATGGATGAATATATACCTGAGGTGCCTGTAACAGATCTTTATTTTGCTGATGGGCAAGTATTGGGTGAGAACTACAAATATTCGTCGTTTTTGCAAAGTAAAATGCATCAGCAGGGGGTGAGGTGTACTTCTTGCCACTCGGCACATACGGGCAAACTGAAAGCTGAAGGTAGCAAGGTGTGCTTACAATGTCACGCTCCTAAGTATGCTACCAGTGAGCATACTTTCCATAAGGGTAATGAGGCAGAAACGGATTGTAGGGTTTGCCATTTGCCTACTCGTACTTATATGGGTAATGATATTAGGCATGATCATAATTTTTATGTGCCACGCCCAGACCTATCGGTGGAGTATGGTACTCCTAATGCGTGTAATGCGTGTCATACTAACAAAAGCGCGCAGTGGGCGGCTAATGCTGTTGTGCAGTGGTATGGGAAGGAACGGGCGCCTCATTTTGCTGAAAACTTGCTGAAGGGGAGTAAGCAACAAGGGGAGTATAGTATTACTGCCTTGCGCAGCCTGCTGAACAGCAAAACGACTCCTGATATAATACGTGCGGCGGCGGTGTATTACCTTGGTAATATGCCTTCGGAGGCTTCTTTTGCCCTTATTAAAAAGGAACTGAGGGCGGCAGACCCCCAAACGCGTTATAGGGCTGTGATAGCTATAGCGGATTACCCTTTGGAGCAGTATGAGGCAGATTTATTGCCTTTGCTTACAGATAAAGTGAAGGCGGTACGTATGGTAACGGCTAATGCGTTGCTGACACATAGAGACCTTCAAACTTGTAATACTTATGCTGGTTTTGGACAGGCGCATAATGACTATAAGACCTTTGTGCTATCGCAGGCTGATTTTCCTTTGGGGAGTGCTACGGCAGGTGATTATTTTGTGAAGGTAAATGATAGGGATAATGCTATTCACTTTTATGAGCGTGCGCTTACAAAGGACAAAAACTTGAACTATATTAGGCTTAACCTTGCTACCCTTTACAACAGTAGGGGTGCTAATGAAAAGGCTGAGGCTGTGCTTAAAGAGGCGTTGCGATATGAGCCTAAAAATGCGCAAATACCGTACTTTTTGGCTTTGCTGTACAGTGAACAACAACGGTATGCTGAGGCTAAAACGGGTTTTGAGCAGGCGATGCGCTTGGGGATGAATGACGAATCGGTGAAGCGGAATTACCAGAATTTGCTACAACTGATGAAAACGCAACGATAGTAGAGGGGATTTTAGCATAAAGAAGACCGTTGGGCTGAGGCTTAACGGTCTTTTTTGTAATAGGTATTGAGGGGTGTGTGGTTTGATTATTTTATATGGGATACTTGGTTGTGAGGGTGTGCTGACTATCCTTCGTTTATAGTTCGTTTATCCTTCGTTATTCGTTCGTTCAGGTTATAGGCTGTATTTTTCTGTTTTAGGGTATAGATGGAGGGAGGGTGGGGTATTTTGTAATTGAAGTTTTTGTAGGCAAGGATGTATGTTATGCTTAGAGGGTGTATGTATAGAAAATGAAGGGGTTTAGGGGCTATACTTTTTTCAATTAGCTATTAAAGTTCTTTGGAAATAAATGGGTTATGGGTGTTGGGAAGGAGGAGTTAAAGCTATTGCTGCTTACTTGGCTAAACTTAAGTGGATAGATGGTTTAAAAGGGTATTCATCTCAATAAGAAGGCTGAGATGCTAATCTGTTATTTTGCTAATTGTAGTAGTTAGCGGGAAATGATCTGATAAGGGCAGATAGTGTGTTTTAAAACTATGTATTCTAAATTTTTTATCAACTAAAATAAAATCGATACGGAAAGGGAAGTAAGCAAAGTTAAATGTACGTCCAAAGCCTCTGCCTGCTTCCTGAAAGGCATCATTCAGTTTATTACCTCGTACTTGCCTATAGATATATGAGTAAGCGGTATTATTAAAATCGCCAGTTACAATTATTTTGTGCTTACATTGAGCTTGATGAGCCAAGAACAAGCTTACTTGTTCTTGTTGTTTTGCAAACCGCCTGCTTATATTTTCTACTAGTTCTTCTTTATCTTCTTCCCACAGATCTTCTTCTTTAGCACTTACATGCAATGATTCTAAGTGCATATTATATACCCGCACAGTATCATTATCAGTTAATATATCGGCATACATCGCATTATTAGCTGTTTTGGGAAACTGTAATGATCCCCAGTTCACAATCTTCTTTTTGCTAAAAATAGCTAGCCCTATCTTGTGTCGTTGTTGTTTTACTACTATTGCCTTATAGGGGTATCCTTTAGGGTAATAAAGGGGTGAATTATAAAATTCTTGTAGGAGTATAACATCTGCTGATTCATTAGCTATAAATGAAGTAATACGCTTATGCAAGTCTTCATCAGGATGCCAATGGTAATGGTTAAATAGTCGTACATTAAAGGATAGCAGTTTTAAGCTATTTGCTTTTACCTCCTCATTCCTACCGAAGGGTTGTACCCATAGCCCTACCAATCCCAGTCCCAAGCATAGTGCTACCCCCGATATAAGCACCAGCTGTCGTCGGCGTATCAACCAGTAAATAGCAAATAAGCAGTTAATAAGCAGCAATATAGGTGTTAACAGTCCCAACACCGATAGGTAACCAAAGTGTTTAGGCGGCAAGTAAGGCACCAAGTAGCTTAGTAGCAAAAGCATTGCCACTACATAATTACTATAACGCCCTATTTTTGATAGTTTCTTCTTCAATTTATCCTCCTATGGACAACTAATCTTTATCTCTTGAAATCTGAAATCTAATATAAGTTATCGGTTTCCCTTGTTCTAAGTAAAACTGCTCATAAAATGTCTTAATTTCAGTCACTTCTGTCGGTACGCCATCGCTGTTATATATGTTGTGATTAGCATAAAGTACCTTATGTTTTGCCCCGTGTAATAATCCCAAAGTATAGCCGTGCATAAACTCGCTATCTGTTTTAAGGTGGATATATCCCTCAGGCTTCAAAATATGAGCATACCGTTCCAAAAAGCTTTCATTAGTAAGGCGGTGCTTGGTGCGTTTATATTTTATTTGAGGGTCAGGGAAGGTTATCCATATTTCGCTCACTTCATCAGGGGCGAAACATTTTTCTATCAGTTCTATTTGCGCACGTAAGAAAGCTACGTTATTTATATCTCCTTCCAAAGCCGTTTTAGCTCCTCTCCAAAAGCGCGCTCCTTTTATATCTATTCCAATAAAATTCTTCTCTGGGTGCCGTTTAGCCAACCCTACCGAATATTCTCCCTTACCACATCCTAATTCCAGTACTATAGGGTGGTCATTCTTAAAATAAAGCTCATTCCAATGCCCTTTATAGGCAAAAGCATCTGTTAATAGTTCTTCGCGCAATGGCTGAATTACATTGGCAAAGGTCTTATTCTCTTCAAAACGTTTTAGTTTATTTTTACTTCCCATAAAATTATTAGCAAATTAGTAAAAGTCCTCATCACCTCGCTCTCGCTCTTTCTTATCGGTTCAATTTAATCCGAGACGAGGCTATTACCGAGGCTATTACACCCAGTATAATAATAGTAGCCAGCACTATACCTACATTCATAAAGGTAATAGCCACTGGGTAAGGCAAAGTAGGGCTTATCATTACAAACGAATAGTGTTGTTGCAGTAGTATGATTATCGTTCCTATAGCCACACCTATAACCGCTCCTATAACCGATGCCATAGTACCTTGCCAGAAGAATATCTGTCGCATTTGTCTTTGGTTCATCCCAAGGGCATACAGCGTTTGCAAATCTTCTTTCTTATCCAAAATCATCATTATAATAGCCCCTACAAGGTTAAAAAAGGCAATGATAAGCACCAAAATAAAGATCAGATATACAGCTATGTTTTCAGTATTCAGCATCCGGTACAGGGCATCGTTCAGCTGAGCGCGGTTTTTCACTACCACAGGCTGCTTAAAGGCTGTGCTAAGCTCGGTCATCACCTCCTTTTCATTCGCTTGAGGTGCCAATTTCACCTCAATAGCCGATACTTCTTCCCCCGTTACTCCCATCAAAAACTGAGCCTCTTCCAAGGTCGAGAACACATATTTCTTATCCAAATCCTCCGTCAGCTGGTAAATACCCTCCACTACCGAGAAGGCCTGCCTATACGGCATTGGGTCATTCAAAATACTACCCTTCCCAGCCTTCGGTACCACTATCTGCAAGGGCGAACTCCTATTTAATAAGTTCAGTCCCAAATTATTAAATATCGTCGCTCCCACAATAACCCCTGGCGAATGCAGCTTCCAATCCCCTATTATCAAGATACTATCTACGGCATTCACTTGCGGGTAATGCGCATCCACCCCCTTTATATAAGCAATATGGTTTTTCTGTGCGTGGGTCAAAAATACTTGTTCCTCAAGTACTTTGCTGTAGTGGGCTATCCCTTTTATTTGCCTCAGCCGCAACGTATCTTCAGCCCCTACCCCAAGGTACTTCCCTTCTTTAGGGAAAACCTTTAAATCTGGGTCAAATGTCGATGAAAAAGAAAGCGTGAAGTTCTTAAGCCCAGCAAATCCCGCCAATACAATAAAAAGAGCAGCAGTACCCAGCACCACCACAAAGGCCGTAACCCTATTGATGATGTTGATAACATTCTGCGAGCTCTTAGCAAAAATATACCTACGAGCTATGTAAAAAACCGACTTCACTGCTCCCTAAGTCATTTTCCGTTTGTACAATAAGGCGCGGTTCTCAATCGGGTTATCCTCCTCTTTTAATGATTTTTCAATCCCCTCTATATACTGCAATGAGTCATCTATATAGAAAAACAATTCCGGCATACGCCTAAACTGATGCTTCGTAATTTGCGACAACTCATGTTTAATAATAGGGCTATTAGCAGTCACACCCTTAAGCACAGCCGCCGCCTCACTCTCAGGAAATACACTAAGGTACACCTTAGCTACCGATAGGTCTACCGTTATATTCACCTTAGTTACCGATATCAGCAGGTTACGCCCTCCAGCATCCTGAATAGAGCGAAGCAATACCTTGGCCAATTCCTCCTGAATGATACCCGCTATTTTCTTTTGTCTGTTATTTTCCAATGCAATAATTATTATATTCCGACTGCAAAAGTACAAAATAATTTCCAATAAGCAATTACCCTACCATAACATTCCCCCCAAACGCCTTCCAACCACCCTCTATCCCGAACGAACGAATAACGAAGGATAAACGAACTATAAACGAAGGATAGTTAGCCAGCAGGCACAGCTCAGTATGCCGCCAAGGATAGTCTCCTTCTCATCACTTCCCTCCCCCTCTCATATCTCCCTCAAAAAAAACTTCCCGAAAAATTTGGAAAATATTTTTATAAGTATTACTTTTGGCGCGAAAATAAAGCTAAACAAATTCTTAAAATATGTAATAACAATACCCCCAACCTCACCTCTTTACCAAATCTAACAAGGTGTTTCTCCTCAAAAACTAATAAATAACAAGCAAATTAACCTACTTATGAAAAAGAATCTCTTTTTAATCTGCCTTCTAATTTTTAGCAAAGCTTTTTCTCAAACCTTGTTAGAAACAGACACCAAAGGAATGAATATCACATTTAATATTCCCAAATCTTTTCAGTTCTCCAATAATACAACCACCATATATCCAGCCGAGATAACAGAAAAGAATCCCTTACCCTCTTTGGCACAAATTTATGGAATCGAGATCGATGCAAACGATGTATTTATCAACTCCCTTTGGGGAATGATTACCTCAGTAGCCTATAACAAGGATAAGGACTATTATGTTTTTATCAAAACTTTTCAAAGCTCTAATGATAGAAACGGAGTAAGTGTAAAAACTCTTGCCAATTGCCTCTCCTCTCAAGAGATTTTATGGTTAGAAACCCTTCCTTTTGATGCTATAAAACAAAAATTCCGTTATGGCATCCCATTTAGTGGAGCGACAGAATATGAAGCCTATGAGTTATACCAAATGCTTCATTTCTTCGACAAAAAAGAAGCTAAAAACTTCTTTAATGGCGAAATAATGTTCAGCTTCCCCGTCAATTTAAAAGGACAAAAATACAAGGAAAAATACGCCCATTCCAAAGCCGTAGTACTCCAAAAAGGAGGCAAAATAATCTATTTGTATTTTATGATGACCAACGACAATTTCTGTAACTTCAATACCTTCCTTAATGACTTTAGCAAAGTATTTTGGTTCAATAACTAATATCCTTTTATGAAAAAATATAAAGAAGTGCTTAATACTAGGAGTATTATATTACATTTAACATCTCTTCTTTCAAAAGCAGGAGGTATCTCTTCTATTTGTCCATTCTCATTTATCTTCTTATGCACATGAAATAGGTCATGTTTTAGGACTTCCACACACTTTCTTAAATGAGGGTAAAAATTATCAGCAATTAGCAAGGGACGCAGAAATATATGCAAGGAAAAGAAAAGAAATAACTGATAAAATAAGAAATTTCATTAAAGATGCTATTAATATGAGATCTCCAAATATAGATAAAATAAAAAGTGAAAATGAAGCTGAGTTTATTGAAGCTGAAACACAAAGAAAAAAATGGGAAATAATAGCAAAAGACTATAGAAAAATACAAAAATATGATATTTATAAATTTATACAGAAGGAAACAAGTAATATAATGGATTATGATCACAATGATCAGAAGTTTTTTAATAAATATCAGATTGATATAATGCAAAGTGAAACTAAGAAATATTATGCCAAAAAATAAATTATTATATCTGTTTTTTTTTACCTTTTGTGCTTGCAAACCTATAATATATAGGTTGCCTCCTGAATATGTAATTATTATAGATAGGAAAGCTACAGGGTATGATATAAGTGTAGATCATTTTGTTAGAGATTATTATTTTAATAGCAACGGAAAATTCCTACGTGTAAATGATACAATAGTACCTTCTAACTATCATATATATAAATGGTTTTATATAGATAATAAAAGAATTGAACTTGAATGTATTAAAATCATAAATGGATATTTAGAAGGCATATATACAATAAATCCAGATATGCCTTTAAAAGAAATCTATTATAAGAAAAGTAAAATGGCGGGAAAATATATAGTATATAATACAGATAGACAAATATTATATCGGACATATTTTACAAATGGGAATGGTTATTGGAAGGATTATTACTATAAAGAAGGTAAAATAAGAGAAGAAGGAAAAGTTGTGAACCACTATAAATACGGCGAATGGAAATATTATAATGAAAATGGAAAAATAGATAGCATTAAAGCATACCAATTAAGCGATTCCATAGATGTTCGATTTCCTCATTGTTTATTTAATAAAAATGAACCTTGCTATTGAGAGAATATGGTTATCCAGTTCAAAGTCAAGCTGATATCTTTTTTTAATAAAACCACTAATAAATATTTATACAATGAAAAAAATCATCTTCACCCTACTGCTTAGTATGAGCCTCTCATCAATCGCCCAAAACACCAAAGATGAAGGCACTAAATTCTTAAAAACTTTTTATACAAAGTACATCAATGAAAGCTTTAAAAACAATGAGATGGACTCCTATCTATCCGATTGTTTTAATCAAAAATACCCACTATTGTCCGAAATGTTAGGCGTCGATGTCATTGTTCGCGCCCAAGATGTAACCCCCCAAATGCTCACAAATTTACAGGTCACACCTATCAAAAACAAATGGTATAAAGTCTCTTATCTCACCAATTACAACAATAAAAAAGAGCGAACCAACATATACGTTAAGCTCAATAATAACAAAATAACAGACATCTATCCTTGGCATATAGATACCGATGTTATCGATGCCCAACCAGCTCCCCCTGCCAAAATAGCCAATACCAATGCGCTTACTTTTGTGAAAACCTTCTATGAAAACTATTTAAATGCTTATTTTGATTGCCCTAATCAGGCACAAAAAACCTTAAAAGCTATGCAGCAAAAGTACTGTACCCAAAAGTTTATCAATAAAATAGCCTCCTTAAAAAAGTACAGAAAAGAGGATAGTAATGAGTACTATTATGACCCTCTTATTGATAATTCCTACTTTGATAAGTCTTTCCTTAAATCAGTTACTATAACTCAAGCATCAGGAAAGATAATCTTTCAATACACAAACGCTTGCAATATCAAAATCCAACTACATATCCATACCCAAAAGTCAAAAGACAACACATTCCTAATTGATGATGTTTCAATCCAATAACCAGCACCCCCTACCACAGCATATATTTGTAAGGTAAATAGTTATTAAAAAAAATAGTATGAACACATTTTTCAAACTCACTATATTGCTTCTATTTTGTAATACTTGGGCACAACAGCAGTCTCCCCAATGGTCTGAAAGTTTAGAAGATAATCAGCAACAAATAATAAGCAAGGCAGCACACACTTCCGATGTGTATGATCTTTCTGCCGAAACTCTTACCGACGAGAATGGCAAGGTATATTACTTTCAGTTCTCACCTATTTATCAAAAAAAAGGTTACACTACTCTATTGTCAAAGTATGATAATGTAGTTTTTCTTTTGAAAATGAAAAAGCCCTTAGATGCTGTATGGGTACTAAAAAACAACAGCCTCTACTTGCAAGATTTCACCTGTTTCAGAACCGGCACCGATGAGGCGTACCAATCACAAAAAGCAGCAATGCTCACCGATTTAGAACCCTTCTTTGAGGCTAAAAAAGACAGCAAAGGGCATATAAAAGCCCAATTTCTTACAGGCCAAATGCACTTATACGCACAACAGCCCAATCAAGTAAGTCCCCAAGCCCAACAGCAGTATTTTGTTGCCCACTTCAAAAAAGGCAAACTCCTAAAAATGGAAGAAACCGATAACTATTGGAACCCTAAAAAGTAGTATTCAATACCCTATAAGCACTCTTTAAAAAGTGTGTAGAATTTCTGAAGTAGTAAAATATAAAAAGTAATCTAAGATGAAGCAGTTATTATTATTATTTTGTTTTTTTGTAGCTTTTACGGCTACAGGCTTTAGCCAAACAGCTTTGCAGCAATACTTACAGGAAGCCAATATAAGCTTTAATCCTCCTCAGTATCTTGTGTTTTCACAAAATGAAAAGTCTGTTTATCCTAATCCTATCGACACAAGCAAACCAGCTTCAAAAGATAATCCTTTTCCAACAATGGCACAATCCTATGGAATGGAATTAGCCTCGGGCGATACCTATCTCAATGCACTTTTATGGATGGTAACCTCAATAGTCGAATCCAAAAAAGATGATTATTGTGTGCTTGTTCAAACACCCGCTATTAATATTAAAAAAATACCCAGATATTCTCTTCCAGGTATAAATAATTGCTCCGAAGAAGAAAAGTATATTTTAAATAATATGTCCTTTGATGGGGTCAAATTTAAATTTAGATATGGCAAACCTTTTGAAAAGGCAACTTTAGCTGAATCTCTTGAACTGATGGAAATGGTACACTTTTACCCTAAAGAAAAAGCAAAAGAATTGTTTAACGCCAATGTTTTAGCTACTTTTCCAATAAATATGAGGGGTACAGCTTATAAAGGCAAGTACAATCGAGTGAAATGCGTTGAAATTAGCAAAGAACAATCCTTTATAAACTTATACTTTATGATGACTGACGAGAATTACAGAAAGTTCGATACATTCTTAGAGGATTTTAAGAAAGTATTTTGGTTCAATAACTAATATCCTTTTTTCATAAAACCACTAATAAATATTTATACAATGAAAAAATCATCTTTACCCTACTGTTTAGTATAAGCCTCTCATCAATCGCCCAAAACACCAAAGGAGAAGGCACTACATTCTTAAAAACTTTTTATACAAAATGAAGGATTACAACTCTATTTTTTTGAAAATCCATTTAAGATAAACGCTCAAGGGAAAATGGAAAGAAATAACATAACTGATAACATAATGGATTATAGCAGTATCCAATATTGTTTCTATGAATATCAATTTGAGGTTATAAAAAAAATATATAATGAATTCAAACATATATAGATGTAAATTTTTATTTATTTTTTTTGTATGTGTAACATTATTGTCTTGTGGAGAAAAAATAATTTATGATAAACTTTTAAATGTATTAAAAATACAAGAAGATGTAGACTATAAAATTAAAAAGAAGAAAACAGGTATTTTTTCTTATCCAAAATTTGGCTTCTCTTTTTCTTTAAAGAAAGGAAAATTTAATGGTCCTTTTAAAATTATCACACAAAATAATGATACCATTTTGTATATTAATTTTGTAAATGATAAAATTAATGGATATTATCAATTTATAGATTATAGACAAAAAATAATGTATCCTTATAACTTTATTTTCACTACAAAGTATAATAAATTTATTAAATTCTATGGTAAAGGCTATGTAAATTCAGAAGAAAAAAGGGAAGGCTATTGGATAGAACCATTAGGAAGAGGGTCATATATAAGTGGTAAAAAAGAAGGATATTGGGAAGAATGGGATATTGAAGGCTATATTTTAAAAAAAGGAATGTATGTAAATAACCAAAAAGAAAAATTATGGAAAGAAGATATTCCCTTTTTCAATATTTACACAGAAGGTATCTATATAAATAACAAAAAAGAGGGTATATGGATAGAAAGAGATAAGGATACCACTTATAAATTGGAATTACTTTATTTAAATGATAGAATAAAAGACACTTTAAATAAGATTCTTCCTTATCCCTGAAATAGGTGAAGAGGTATTGGTAGATTTTGAGGGTGGTAATGCAGAGCGTCCTTTTGTGCTGGGGGCACATTCCTAATTGATGATGTTTCAATCCAATAACCAGCAACCCCTACCACAGCATATATTTGTAAGGTAAATAGTTATTAAAAAAATAGTATGAACACATTTTTCAAACTCACTATATTGCTTCTATTTTGTAATACTTGGGCACAACAGCAGTCTCCCCAATGGTCTGAAAGTTTAGAAGATAATCAGCAACAAATAATAAGCAAGGCAGCACACACTTCCGATGTGTATGATCTTTCTGCCGAAACTCTTACCGACGAGAATGGCAAGGTATATTACTTTCAGTTCTCACCTATTTATCAAAAAAAAGGTTACACTACTCTATTGTCAAAGTATGATAATGTAGTTTTTTTGCAGAAAATGAAAAAGCCCTTAGATGCTCTATGGGTACTAAAAAATAACAGCCTCTACTTGCAAGATTTCACCTGTTTCAGAACCGGCACCGATGAGGCGTACCAATCACAAAAAGCAGCAATGCTCACCGATTTAGAACCCTTCTTTGAGGCTAAAAAAGACAGCAATGGGCATATAAAAGCCCAATTTCTTACAGGCCAAATGCACTTATACGCACAACAGCCCAATCAAGTAAGTCCCCAAGCCCAGCAGCAGTATTTTGTTGCCCACTTCAAAAAAGGCAAACTCCTAAAAATGGAAGAAACCGATAAGTATTGGAATCCTAAAAAATAATAACAAAACCACAGGAGAATATACAATACATAAATGTTATAGTAACCAAGCCTAACACAATTTCTTTCTAAAAAAGCCCATTGCAGAGGCAAAAAATAATGAATAACATCAAGCAGCTTGCCTATCAGGTAAGCTGCTTTTATATTAAAAAAACACTTCCTACTTTAGGCAGCATCTCTCTCCTGCTTGCTCACAAATAAATTACTTCTAATTCTCAATTGTTATTTAATAATTATTTTGTACCTTTGCACTATGAAAAAATATTTAATAGCTTGTTTAGGTAACATAGGGGGCGAATACGCCCACACACGTCATAATATCGGTTTTATGGTAGCCGATACTTTAGCCAAAACTCATAATGTTTCATTCTCTACCGAAAAATTAGGTGATTTGGCCGAAATTAAGGTCAAAGGGCGTACTTTCATACTCCTAAAACCTTCTACTTATATGAATTTAAGCGGCAAAGCAGTACGCTATTGGTTAGAAAAAGAAAAAATACCGGTCGAAAACCTCTTGGTCATTACCGACGACCTTAATATCCCCTTCGGCACCATCCGCCTCAAAGGAAAAGGTAGCGATGGAGGTCACAATGGTCTTAAAGATATCCAAAGCCAGCTTAATACTCAAAATTATGCACGCCTTCGCTTTGGCATCAGCAGTAATTTCGAAACAGGTAAGCAGATAAACTACGTACTTGGTGAGTGGACTCCCGAAGAGCAAGCCCTCTTGCCAGAACGCCTTGAAAAATGTGCCGAAGCAGTACTTTCCTATGGCTTAGCAGGCTTACAGAATACAATGAATACTTTTAATAACAAATAAATGTACACACATCACATTCTTCTTATAGTGCATCTTATAGCAGCCACCATTTGGGTAGGCGGGCATTTGGTGCTGGCAATAGGTTTTTTACCCAAAGCCCTCAAGCATAATGATTTTAGCTATATTGGCAATTTTGAAAAAACCTATGAACCCATAGGGATGCCCTCATTGGTAGTGCTCGTAATTACAGGCATCATAATGGCGTATGATTATAGTGCGAGCTTTAGCACTTGGTTTTCGTTCAGTACACCTATAGAGCGCGTAGTATCACTTAAGCTTATGTGCTTGCTCACATCTGTATGCTTTGCTATTTCAGCACAAACACGTGTATTGCCTCAGTTGCGTAAAGGCAATATGAAAAAATTGCCAGAAATGGCAGTGCATATTATCTGCGTAACCACTATAGGCGTACTAATGGTAGTACTGGGTAGTTTTGTTAGAATAGGAGGTATATAACAAGAAAACGTATATTCTGTTAATTTTTTTTGTACCTTTGCACAGAATAAGAATCTTTATTATTACAATCAAAATTCACTATTGAACAATGAAAAAGCAACTATTTCTTATCAGTATTTTGCTAGTAAGTGTTTTTGCCTATGCACAGAAAAACCCTGTTAAGGTGGCTTGTGTAGGTAATAGCATCACTTATGGCTATGGTATTGATAACCGCGAACAGAATAGTTACCCCTCAGTACTCCAGCAGCTTTTAGGAAAAGGCTATGAGGTGGGTAACTTTGGTCATTCAGGCGCTACCTTGCTTAGCAAAGGCCATAAGCCTTATATCAAGCAGGACGAATACAAAAAAGCTCTTGCCTTTGCGGGTGATATAGTAGTAATTCATTTAGGAATTAATGATACCGACCCCCGTAACTGGCCTAACTACCGTGATGAGTTCGTGAAAGATTATTTAGCTCTTATTAAATCTTTCCGTGAGGCAAACCCCAAAGCACGCATAATCATTGCCCGTATGACTCCTCTGGCTCACCGCCACAAACGCTTTGAATCAGGTACTCGTGATTGGCACGCCGAAATACAACACTCAATAGAACTTGTAGCCCAAGAAGCTGAGGTACAACTCATCAACTTTCACGAGCCTTTATATCACTATCCCCAAATGCTCCCCGATGCCGTACACCCCAATGCCAAAGGGGCTGCTATCTTAGCCCAAATAGTGTATGGTGGTATTACGGGTAATTACGGGGGCTTGCAGCTGCCACAAGTCTATTCTAGCAATATGGTATTGCAGCACGGCATTCCACTCACCCTACACGGTATTGCCAATACAGGCACCAAAGTAGAAGTGAAAATAGGCAACCAAAAACAAACAGCCATAGCCGATACCAATGGTAAATGGGCAGTAACCTTAGATCCCCTACGCGCCAAAGAAGTCTATACTTTAGCTATTACAGCTGGCAAAGAGAAACGCACCTTTACCAATGTAGCCGCAGGCGAGGTGTGGTTATGCTCTGGCCAATCAAATATGGAGTTTTATATGAACCAAACCAGTACAGGCAGTAAGGATATTCCACAGGCCAATAATCCTAACATCCGCTTGTATGATATGAAAGCCCTTTGGCGTACCGATCCTGTCGAGTGGAAGGCTTCAGTGCTTGATTCTCTTAATATGTTGCAGTACTATGCACCTGCCAAGTGGGAAGTATGTACCCCCGAAACAGTATCTGATTTTTCAGCAGTAGCCTATTATTTCGGCAAAACACTACAAAAAGATTTAGATATGCCCATCGGGCTTATATGCAATGCCATTGGCGGCTCACCTACCGAAGCGTGGATAGATCGCCATACCTTGGAGTATGATTTCCCTGCCATATTATATCACTGGCGCGATAATGATTTTATAATGGATTGGGTGCGCTCACGTGCTTCACAAAATATTAAAAAGAGTGATGATAAGCTACAAAGGCATCCTTATGAACCAGCCTATTTGTTTGAGGCTGGTATCATACCCCTGCAACAGTTTCCTATTCAAGGGGTAATTTGGTACCAAGGCGAATCAAATGCTCATAACAAAGATGCTCATAGTAAGCTGTTCCCTCTATTAGTAAAAAGCTGGCGCAATTACTTTGGTAATATGCAAATGCCTTTTTACTATGTGCAGCTCTCAAGTATCAATCGCCCATCATGGGGGTGGTTCCGTGATAGCCAGCGTAGGATGCTTTCTCAGGTGCCTTACAGTGGTATGGCTGTAGCTTATGACTATGGTAATCCTACCGATGTACACCCTAAAAACAAACAGCCTATAGGTGAGCGTTTAGCCTATTGGGCACTGAACAAAACCTATGGCAAAACAGAAGTAACCCCTTCAGGTCCCTTGTTTAAAAGCGTGCGTTATGTCGAAGGGGCAGCTTTCATAACCTTTGATTATGCTCAAGGATTACACTCCTCCGATGGCAAACCCTTACGCACCTTTGAGCTATCAGGTAGTAATGGAATATTCTATCCAGCAATAGCCGAGGTAGTAGGTAATCAAGTAAAAGTTACTTCTCCTCAGGTTCCCATACCTACACAAGTACGTTTCGGTTGGCAGCCCGTTACCGATGCTAATTTAGTGAACGAAGCCAACCTGCCAGCCTCTACTTTTACAACCGAGAAATAAGGATTAGGAAAGAGAAAATAAGAAGAGCTATGAAAAAAGAACAACTTAAACAAATGGCAAAAGGAAAAGGCTTTGTAGCTGCCCTCGATCAAAGTGGCGGCAGTACCCCCAAAGCCTTGAGTTTATATGGCATTACCCAAAGCCAGTATAAAGATGAAGATGAAATGTTCAGCCTTATTCATCAAATGCGCACTCGTATTATTAAAAGTCCTGCTTTTAATAGTAATAAAATTTTAGGAGCTATTCTCTTTGAACAAACAATGGACAGAGAAATAGATGGCAAACTCACTGCCGACTATCTCTGGGAAGAAAAACATATTGTTCCCTTCTTAAAAATAGACAGAGGCTTAGAAGAAATTGATAGCGAAGGCGTACAACTGATGAAACCTCTTGAGGGTTTAACCTCATTGTTGGAAAGTGCTAACCGACATCATATCTTTGGTACTAAAATGAGGTCGGTAATTAAAAAAGCCTCTCCTATGGGTATTGCCAATGTAGTACGCCAGCAGTTTGCAGTCGCCAAGCAGGTAATAGCATCGGGTTTAGTGCCTATTATCGAGCCCGAAGTAGATATTAACATCCCCGATAAATCATTAGCCGAAGCTATTTTGCGTGATGAAATTCGTAAGTATTTGGATAACCTACCCGATGATGCCAATGTAATGCTTAAACTCTCATTGCCTACTATTAATAACCTTTACAAGGAGTTTACCAAGCACCCACGCGTAGTGCGTGTAGTAGCCCTTTCAGGAGGTTATACCCGCGACCGTGCCAACGAAATTCTTGCCCAAAACAAAGGGGTGATAGCTAGTTTTTCACGTGCCCTTACCCAAGGGCTTTCGGCATCACAAACCGATGAACAGTTTAATGAAACACTTGCCAGTACTATTGAAGGCATCTACCAAGCATCAATTAAATAATAACTAATAGGTAGAAATAAGAGGTAAAGCAGTATATCTTACTGTTTTACCTCTTTTAATTGTTAATTGTTAATTATTATCTTATGCGTACTCTTGTTATAGGAGATATTCACGGGGCTCTGCACGCCCTTACCCAAGTGCTAGAACGCGCCAATATACAACCCGATGATTTTCTTATCTTCCTTGGTGATTATGCCGACGGATGGAGCCAAACCCCCGAAGTGTTGGACTTTTTGATAGATTACCAACAAAAGCACCGTTGCCTGTTGTTACGTGGTAATCACGATGCTTTGTGCTATGATTTTCTTTTAGGAAAGCCTATGGATACCCTTTGGCGACTACATGGAGGCAAAGCTACCGAGCTTGCTTACCAACACGTAACCACCGAGCGCCGCACAGCACACCTTAATTTCTTGGATTCACTTCAAAATTACCACCTTGATAGCCAAAACCGTCTTTTTGTACACGCTGGTTTTAGCAACCTCCGAGGTATAGCTTATGAGCATTTTGAAGAAATGTTTTATTGGGACAGAACCCTTTGGGAATTAGCCCAAAGTACTACTCTTTCTCCTACCAATCCTCTTTATCCTAAACGATTATCCCTTTACCAACACATATATATAGGGCATACTCCTACTACAAGGTTAGGCACCGATAAGCCTCTCTCCTTTAATGGTGTTACCAATGTAGATACAGGAGCAGCCTTTAAGGGGCGTATTACCATTATGGATATTGATACTGCCACTTACTGGCAAAGCGACCCCGTTTTTACCTTATACCCCAATGAACAAGGACGTAACCAATAATAAATAAAATGAAAAGACTGATATTCCTATTGTACCTATTACCCATAAGCCTTATGGCTCAAGAGTACCATAATAGCGCTCCCTTTAAGGCTATTGAAACAAAATTTAAAATTGACAAACGCCGCGTAGTTTGGCACTTGTACTCCGAGCAAACCTTTATAGGTGATACACTGCACAAACTTATTGTTTTCCCACTCGAAAAGAAAGAAACTACAGCCTATGATGCTTATATAGTGCGTTATAACACCCAAAAGCAACGCATAGAAAACTACTATATAGCTGACAATTTTTGGCAAAACAATGAAAAACAACGTATTCAAGGGATAGAAATAAGTAAGCGCACTCCCGAAGTGAAACCTAAAACTTTTGCCTATGAACTTCGTACTTTTTATTCTAACCTAAATCGTGCCCAGCCTATAGGAAGTGAGCAGTTATTATGGTTAGAACCTAAAGGAAAGAAACTTAAACCTATTTTTATTGCCAATGCTCTTAGCTATCAAGGTAATATTACCACAGGTAATAATATCCCCTGCAAAGGTGAAACAACTGAAGTACGCAGCATTTTTACTATTTCTGCCGAAAAAAAATGTGGTTATTATATAGTACAAGAGCAACGCAATACCCAGCAAATTAATATCACCACAGATGATAAAGGTATCTGCACTGATAAAATTACCGATAGCAAGGAAGATTTTTTGCAGTGGGAGTACTCAAGGAAAAATAGCCAATATACCCATTAAAACCCTGCTAACTACCTAACTATTAGGCTCTCATTTGTGATAAATATCACATTTTTCAATATTTTTTTCAGTAAGATATACGCAACGCAAAAGCTGTAATATTAGCATATTCTCAATAAATCTATTTTTTAACATAAAATCTTCAAGCAATAAGTATTTTTATTGCGAATTTTCAAGTAATATCTTCATAAACGCTTCGAAAAAAATAACTGCAAAATTTGGCTGAAACATAAAAAGTATATACCTTTGCCTTCGAAATTAAAAAATAAGTAGAAAGATGAGACTGAACAAAGTAGTTTTTGCTCTATTATTAGCGTTAATAGTGCATGGGTTTGCGTTAGCCCAAGAGCGAGAAATAACGGGTGTAGTACGCGATGGCAACGGGATGGAGTTGTTCGGAGTAGCTGTTGTTGTTAAAGGTGAGCAGTCCAAAGGAGTGCAAACTGATATGGATGGGCGTTACCATATTAAAGTAGCTACCGGTAAAACACTAGAGTTTTCATTTTTAGGGATGAAAACTAAAACCGTAAAAGTAGGCTCTTCACGCACTATAGATGTAACTTTAGAAGAAGAAGCTCAACAAATTGAAGAAGTAGAAGTAGTAGGCTACATAACAGTGAAGAAAGACCAATACGTGGGTACTGCTGCTACTGTAGATAAAGATGCGCTTAAAAGAAAAAGTGTATCAAACGTATCAAAGGCTATTGCGGGAGAAGTAGCAGGGGTACGTGTCATTAACTCTTCAGGGCAACCAGGTAGTGGGGCTACTATCCGTATTCGTGGGTTTGGTTCAGTAAATGGTAACCGTGATCCTCTTTTTGTAGTGGATGGGGTGCCTTATGAAGGAGCTGTATCATCAATTAACCCTGATGATATTGAGAGTATGGTAGTACTTAAAGACGCTACTTCTACCTCAGTATACGGTTCACGTGGTGCTAATGGGGTTGTTCTTATTACTACTAAAAAAGGACGTGCTGATGTATCACGCATTCAAATAGAATCAAAGGTAGGGTTTAATATGCGTTTATTACCTCGTTACGATGTAATCACAAGTCCTGAACGTTATATAGAGCTTAGCTGGGATGCTTTGCGCCAAAGTGGTGCCCTAACACAAGCTGCCAATCCTACTAAATTTGCTAGTGATGGTTATACTAGTGCTGCTGATTATGCTAGCAAAAATCTATTTGGTAGTTTAGGGATAGCTCCTAAATACAATATGTGGAATGTAGCAGGCGCTAACCTTATCAATCCTGCTACTGGTAGAATAAATGATGGGGTTACCCGTAAGTATGACCCTGAAAACTGGGGTGACTACGCTTTCCAAACAGCTGTACGTAGTGAGTACAATGTAAGTATGAGTGGTGGTAGTGGTAAAACTACTTACTATACAGGTTTTGGCTACCTTAAAGATGAAGGCTATGCTATCAATACTGGCTTTGAGCGTTATACAGGTAGGCTTAACTTGGGCTACCAACCCAAAAATTGGCTTAAAGGTGAGTTTAACTTGAACTATACTCATACAGAAACTAAAGCCAATGGACAAAGCTCTGACTCTGATAGTTTATTCTGGTTTAGTGATAATATTCCTTCTATCTATCCGTTATTCTTACGTGATGCTAATGGCAACAAAGTAGAAGATCCTTATTATGGAGGTTACCAGTATGACTTTGGTAGAGGACGTGGTTTTGGTGCCCTTACCAATGCTATTGGGCAAGCAACTTATGATAAAAAAAATAGAACACGTAATAGTTTAATTGGTAATGTTTTCTTACGTGCAGATATAGTGAAGGGACTTACTTTTGAAACTCGTTTGGGAGGTGAGTATTATAATAACGCTTTTAATAACTATACAAACCCTTATTATGGAAGTTCGGCAAGCCAAAAAGGTTCTCTTGATAAAAGGAGATATGAATTGCTAAACTATACTTTCTTACAAATGTTGCGTTATGCTAAACAATTTGATAAACACAATTTACAGGCGTTTGTAGCTCACGAAAGTACTACTTATGATTATTATACTTTTAGAGGTGATAAGAATGGTTTGGTAGACCCAAAAGGTACAGAACTTGAAAATGCTATTAAGTTGGGTAATATGACTTCTTTCATCTATAACTACCGTATGGAAAGTTATTTTGGTCAGTTGTTATATGATTATGAAGGTAAATATTTGTTCTCAGGTTCTTTGCGCCGTGATGGTTCTTCACGATTTTTGAATAACAAATGGGGTACATTTGCTTCAGCAGGTTTGGGCTGGGTAGTGAGTAGAGAAGACTTCTTGAAAGAAAAAGAATGGTTACCTTACTTTAAGCTTAAAGCTAGTTATGGTACTGTGGGAGACCAGTCGGTTGACTCAGATGGAGGAAACGTGTCTTATTACTCAGGTTATGATGTGTATGATTTGGGTAACTTTATGGGCTTGCCTTCAGCAATGTTTAACCGAATAGGATATCCTGACCTTACTTGGGAAAAAGCTAAAATATTCCAAGTAGGAGCTGAATTTATCTTCTTAAAATCACGTGCTATAGATTTGCAAGTAGATTATTATCACAAAACTACTGATAATTTGATTTTTGACAGCCGTTTGGCTCCATCTACTGGTAATGGTATTTGGAAAGTAAACGATGGTAACTTGGTGAATAGTGGTTTTGAGTTTAACTTACAAACACATTTGGTAAACACTAAAGATTGGCGTGTGGATTTAGGGGTAAATGGTGAAGTACTTAGTAATAAGCTTACCAAAATGCCTTATGATAAATCAATACAAGGTGAAAAAATAATTGATATATCAAGTATTTTTGGTAGAAGTAAAGGTCATTCACTTTATGATATTTACACACGTGAATATCGTGGTGTAAATAGCCAAACAGGAGCAGCCCAATGGACTATGCACTATGCTGATAACAATAATAATGGTACGTATGACAGTGGAGATGTAGCTATAACTTCATTACACGAATATCAAGCTAAAAATCCTAATGCTAATATTAAAGAAAGTATAACTGAAAACTATAGCCAAGCTACCCAAAAGTATATAGGTAAAAGTGCTATACCTGACATACGTGGAGCATTTAACTTGAATGTGGGATACAAAGGTTTTTCAGTTAGCGCACAGTTGTTATATAGCTTAGGAGGTTATTCTTACGATGGGGCATACGCTAACTTGATGAATAGTGATAAAGTAGGAGGGTATAGCTGGCATAAAGATATGGAAAACCGTTGGAAACAAGCAGGAGATGTTACTGATATACCAAGATTATCATCAAACTATGGGAATGATAGTGATGCCAATAGTATATCATCACGTTTCTTGACTAAGAATGATTACTTGGCACTGAACAATGTTACTTTGGCTTATAACTTAGATAAAAAAGTATGCCAAACTATAGGCTTTGAAGGCTTGACTTTTACCTTGGCAGGAGATAACTTATGGCTTTATACTGCTCGTAAAGGGTTCAACCCTACTACCTCTGAGTCGGGTAACTCAAGTACTTATACTTACTCACCTTTATCTACTTTTACTTTAGGAGTAAAAGCAACTTTTTAAACGGAATGCACTATGAAAAAGATATTAACATTTAGTATACTATCGGCAGTAGCTTTTAATTTTACTGCTTGTAAAGATGATTTTCTTACTACAGAGCCTACGGCAGTGGTATCAACAGCTCCTGCTGATGTACGCCTTAATGGTTTGTACCTAATGACTTATCAATCGGGTACGGGAGGTACTTCGGCACAAACTGACTTCGGGCAAAAGCACGTGGATATTTGTACTGATATGCTTTGTAGTGATATGGCTTTGTTGGGAGCAAGTTATGGACAGTATCAAAACGTTGCTAACTTAACTGTTACTCAAAGGCCTAATGATAACTATAACTACGTTCCTTGGAGGTATTATTATAGAATGATATATGAGGCTAATAAATCAATAGCTCAATTGGCAACTCCTAAAAACAATAGTGAGAAATATACTTTGGCTCAGTTTCGTGCGTTACGTGGTTATGCTTATTTCTACTTAATGCAGATATTCACCACTAAGTATGAGCCAGATTCAAGTACTAACTCTATCCCTCTTTACACTACTGCTGATATTGCTGGTAAGGCAAGAGTGAAACAATCGGAAGTGTATGCGCAGATAGTAAGTGATTTGGAATTTGCGGTGGCTAACCTTAATGGTTTTACACGTAGCAAGAAAGGTATGATTGATAAATATGTGGCTGAAGGCTTACTTGCTTATACCTACGCTGCTATGGGCAATAACCAAAAAGTGGCTGAATTGGCACAAGATATTATTAATAATAGTGGCTACCCACTTACCTCACGTGAGCAAACGGTGTATGACCCGGCTACTAAAAAAGGAGGTGGCTTTAATGATGTTGAAACCAGCAGCTGGATGTGGGGTATAGATATTATCACTGAAAATAATTTGACATTAGATACATGGTGGGGAATGATGGATGTATTTACTTATGGTTATGCTTGGGCTGGAGATGCTAAAGCTATGGATGATAAACTTTATGCTCAAATACGTGCTAATGACATTCGTAAAAAGCAATTTACTACTATAGATGATGCTGAATTAGTTGCTGCTAATAAGTTCTTTGCGCCTGATAGAGTATCGGGGGGACAAAGGAAAGTTACTACTGATTACGTGTATATGCGTGTAGATGAGTTTTACTTATTGGCTGCTGAAGCGTTGGCTAAGTTAGGACAAGATACACAGGCTAAAACTATCTATAAAAAGCTTTTGAAATTGCGTTATCCTGAGGCAACTGCTGCTACGGATATAGCTTATGTGGATGCCCTTACTAATGCGCAGTTGCAAGATGATATCTACCTTAACACTCGTATTGAGTTATGGGGTGAAGGTAAAACTTACCTTGCTATGAAACGCAACCATAAAACGATAGAAAGAGGTACTAATCACCTTGAGAAAAAGAATGAAAGTTTTAGTTATGACAATCCAAGACTTACTTTCTCTATTCCTCAGAATGAAAGTATCAATAACTTGAACTTGTAGAAGTTTTTAAATACATATTAATAAAGATGAAACTGCCCTCGGTGACGAGGGCAGTTTTTTTATGTGGAAAGGTTATTGACAGTTAAGTGATATAGAGAAAAATGAAATAGGTATGAGATAAGAGGTGAGAAAGGTAGTAGGGGGCTGGGAAGGTAGGAGGCAATTAGCAATAATGAAGAAAAAAGAGAAGAGGTGTGAGAATAATGTGGGGATTGGTGGATTTGGTTGCGGATTATGCAAAATAAAAGTTTTGATATTAAAAGGCTGATTATCAGATTTGAAATGGCTTTCCTTCGTTTATAGTTCGTTTATAGTTCGTTATAGGTTCGTTTATCCTAAGGGATAGCTGTATGGTGCTTGGGGTAATGATGGTAGAGAAGAGGATTGATTATTAGGGGATTGTGATTTTGAGGGGGAGGTGAGGTTGGGGATGTTTTTTTTGAGGAATTGGCAATGAGGGGGAAAAGGTAAGAGATAAGAGGTAAAAGGTAAGAATTGGGGTGGGAGGGAAGGGGACAGATGTTGGATTTTAGGAGGTGGGTGGGGTGGGAGGGAGGGGTATTTTTGTTGTGGTATAGAGGGGAGTTTTGAGGTTTTGCCTTTTTTTTAAATTTGGTAAATTGCTAATTAGTAAGTATCTTTGCACCCTCAAACTTAAAAAAATACAATTTGAACAATGAAAAATAGGGATTTAGGACTATTGGTGCTGCGATTTACTATAGGATTGCTGATGATTCCTCATGGTATTAATAAAGTATTGCATGCTGAGGCTTTTTCGTATATTGAAAGTACCTTAGAGGCGAAGGGATTGCCTACTTTTATAGCTTATGGGGTGTTTGTAGGTGAAATTATAGCGCCTTTGCTTATAGTATTGGGTTTTCGGACTCGTTTGGCGGCCTTAGTAATGTTTTTTAATGGGCTTAGTACGCTTTATTTAGCATATTGGGGAGAGCTTACTGCTTTGACCCCTCATGGAGGTTGGACAGCGGAATTACCTGCTCTTTTCTTTTTAGGGGCTTTGGCTCTGTTCTTCACGGGTGGTGGTAAATATGCTCTTTCTGCTCGCAATAAATGGGATTAACAAATGCTTGAACAAATCAATCTTACCTACGAGAAAGTAGTGCTTGTAGGGATTATCAATCAGATACAAACGGAAGAAAAATCGAAGGAATACCTTGATGAACTGGAGTTTTTGACTTATACTGCTGGAGGTGAGGTGCTGAAGCGCTTTACCCAAAAGCTGGATGTGCCTAACCCAAAGACTTTTATAGGAACGGGAAAGATGGAAGAGGTGCAGCAGTTTGTAGAGGAAAATGAGGTAGGTACTGTTATTTTTGATGATGAGCTTACGCCTGCACAGCAGAAGAATATTGAGCGGATACTGAAAGCGAAGATATTAGACCGTACGGGGCTTATTTTGGATATTTTTGCGCAGCGAGCCCAGACGAGTTATTCACGTACGCAAGTGGAGTTGGCGCAGTATGAGTATTTGTTGCCGCGCCTTACGGGTTTGTGGACGCACCTTGAGAGGCAGCGAGGAGGTATTGGGATGCGGGGTCCTGGTGAGACGGAAATAGAGACTGACCGGCGTATTGTGCGAGACCGTATTGCCTTACTGAAGAAGAAACTCACGGCTATTGATAAGCAGATGGCTACACAGCGGAGTAATAGAGGCGCTTTGGTGAGGGTGGCATTGATAGGTTATACGAATGTGGGCAAATCGACCTTGATGAATGTGATAAGCAAGAGCGAGGTATTTGCTGAGAATAAGCTATTTGCAACGCTTGATACTACAGTGAGGAAGGTGGTGATTGAGAACTTACCTTTCCTGCTGAGTGATACTGTAGGGTTTATACGTAAACTGCCTACCCAACTTATTGAATCGTTTAAAAGTACGCTTGATGAGGTACGTGAGGCGGATTTGCTATTGCATGTGGTGGATATTTCGCATGCTAACTTTGAGGAGCATATAGAATCGGTAAACCAAATATTGGCTGAAATACATAGTGCTGATAAGCCGACTATTATGGTTTTCAATAAAATTGATGCTTATACGAATGAAGAGATAGCTGAGGATGACTTGACTACGGAACGTACTAAGAAGCACTTTACGCTTGAAGAGTGGAAACAGACTTGGATGCAGAAAGTGGGACGAGATGTATTGTTTATTTCGGCAAAAAACAAAGATAATTTGGAAGAGTTTCGGGAGGTAGTATATGAGAAAGTGAAGGATATACATATAACGCGTTTCCCTTTTAATAACTTTTTATATCAGAAAATTGAAGAATAAAATATTATGGGCTTTTGTGGCTTTTTTGAGTACCACATTGGCGGTGGCGCAAAGTGATGAGTCGCTTAATACTGATAGGCCTGACCAGAGTGAAGGGGTTTATACTTTGCCTAAGGGGCAGTTTCAGGTAGAGAATGGGCTTGTTTTTAGTAAAGAAGAGGGCTTTGACAACCTGATGTTGCGTTATGGACTTATCACTAATACAGAGATACGCTTGGAGGCTAATTTTGATGTTAAAACGCCAGACTTTAGCAGTACTGTTTTTAGTGTAAAGCAACGCTTGTGGCAGTCGGAACGGTACTTGCCTTCGGTGTCATTGATAGGTTATGGGCAGTACAGCAAAGGAGAAGGCAAGGCGTATACTTTTGATGCTTGTTTGGCTTTTGAAAGTGTTTTGGCTGATGAGTTTTCGCTGGCATATAGCTTGAGTAGTGTACAGCAGTTTGAGGGATATAACTTTACTACTGAACTGAACTACACACCTACCTCAAAGTTTTGGGGTTTTGTAGAATATTATGCTACCTATCAGCCTCATTATGCGCCTTTGCATAATATTGATGTAGGTATAGCTTATTTTCTTAAACCTAATCTTCAGCTTGACCTTAGTGGTGGGCGTACCCTTTTTCAGCCTGAGGCTAATTACTTTATAGGGGTAGGGGTAGGATATTTATTTAAATAACCAATAATAATTTTAGGAATTGGCTAAGATAGGAAATATAGATTTAGGGGAGTTCCCGCTGTTACTTGCTCCGATGGAAGATGTAAGTGACCCTCCGTTTCGGAGGCTTTGTAAAATGCACGGGGCAGATATGCTTTATAGTGAGTTTATATCATCGGAAGGGCTTATACGTGATGCTATTAAGAGCCGACAGAAATTAGATATTTTTGATTACGAACGGCCAGTAGGTATACAAATATTTGGGGGAGATGAGGAAGCTATGGCACTCTCGGCTAAAATAGTGGCTACAGTAAACCCTGATTTGGTGGATATTAACTTTGGCTGCCCTGTGAAGAAGGTAGTAAGCAAAGGAGCAGGAGCTGGTGTACTTAAAGATATTGACTTAATGGTGCGCCTTACCAAAGCTGTGGTAAATAGTACTGATTTGCCAGTAACGGTAAAGACCCGATTGGGCTGGGATGAGCAGAGTATTAACATAGAAGAGGTGGCAGAGCGACTGCAAGATGTAGGTATCAGTGCTTTAACTATTCATGCTCGTACTCGTAGCCAGATGTATAAAGGACATTCGGATTGGAGTTATATTGCAAAGGTGAAGAACAATCCTCGTATTCATATTCCTATTTTTGGCAATGGAGATATTGATAGTCCGGAGAAAGCTTTATTGTACCGTAATACTTATGGTATAGATGGTATAATGATAGGGCGTGCGGCTATTGGTTATCCTTGGATTTTTAATGAGATAAAGCATTATTTTGCTACTGGTGAATTACTCTCTCCTCCTACTATTGTTCAGCGTGCTGAAGCAGCACAGAATCATTTATTATGGTCGGTAGAATGGAAAGGAGAGCGGCAGGGAGTTTTGGAGATGCGACGTCATTATGCTAACTATTTCAAAGGTATCCCTAACTTTAAAGAATACCGGCATAGGTTGGTAACTTTTGATAGTTCGGCAGAAATTGTAAATGAACTTCAAAAGATTAGCACAAGTATTACATTCTAATTTTTCATTTCGGGGAGGTACTTCCAATATCGTTTAGGCATATTTCGCTGTTGGTATCGACTATTTTTACGTTCTGGGATATTGATATGCTTGAAGTAGGTTTTCCAGAGAGATTCATAACTTTCTTCAGAAGTATTTAATAGTTTACCAAAATTCTTATCAGCAGGGGTAAAGGGGATTACATTATGGAGGTTATAAGCAAATCCGTAATTGCGTTCAGGGTCGAAAAGTACCCATTGCTGATTGGAAAAGCGAGTTTTGAAGTGATGTATTATTAGAGGAAGTACATCATAATATGGACTTATCTTTGCGAAATATAGATCGCCTACACGCTCAAATCGTACAAATTCTTTCATACGATGAGCTTCTCTTCCTACGCTTTTAGCGGCATTGCGGATAGCAAGTACAGAAGGGTTCCCGAAGTTATCTAATACTTTTTCTTGTGGGAATTGTAGGAATAATCGGACGACTTCTAATAAATGGGTTTCAATACCTTTTTCTTCAGAAATAAAAGCTTTTAAAAATATAGAGGAATCCTCAGAGCCCATAAGGTTTTCTATCTTGCGAAGTACTCGTTGGGCTTTAGCAATATCGGTATATACAAAATGCTCCTCACCAAAAAGTGTAGGAGCAAAAAGTTTTTCAGCAACTATATTCACTTGCTCATAGCGGTATTCAAACACTGTAAATACCGCTGTGAGGAAGCCCTCATAACTGCTATCATATACTAAATGTATCAATGTTTAGAAGAGTGATAATTGGCCAGTAAAAAGCTCTTTATGCTTGCTTTTACTATTGCTTATGAGTAAGCTGCGTAGTTTAAGGCTATCCATGGTGCCTGCTAATGGTGTAGCTCCTTGGCAAGTAATGAAGTATTTTGCGCGATTGAGACTTACTCCCATCTGTTTTAGTGAATAATAAGTGAGTTTTTGGAAAGAGCGTGCTGCAAGTATTTTCTGTACCGATCTTACGCCAACTCCTGGTATGCGCAATAATAATTCACGAGGGGCAGTATTCACATCTATAGGGAAAAGGTGTTGGTGGCGAAGAGCCCATGCTAGCTTAGGGTCTATTTCAAGATCAAGGAAAGGCTGTTGTTGGTCAAGTATTTCATTAGAATCAAAACCATAGTAGCGCATCAGCCAGTCAGCTTGATAAAGGCGGTTTTCACGTACTACTGGTACTTGGCTGTGTATAGAGGGCAGTCTACTATCAGATAGTACTGGGACATAACCTGAGTAGTATACACGTTTTAGTTGTAGCTTACTGTACATATAGTTTGCTACATCAATAATTTTCTGATCAGTTTCATTGGTTGCTCCAATAATCATCTGTGTTGTTTGCCCAGCAGGAGCAAACTTAGGAGTATGTTTAAATTTTTTCTTCTCAAGAGCTGTAATAGCTAATTCATTTTTCACATACTGCATAGGAGCAACCATCTGTTGGTGGTCTTTTTCAGGGGCGAGGAGTTTAAGTCCCTCTTTGGTAGGGATTTCAAGATTTATAGATAGCCTATCGGCATATAAACCAGCTTCATATATTAAGTCTTCACTTGCGCCAGGAATTGTTTTCAGGTGTATGTAGCCATTAAAGCGCTCTTCTAAACGTAGTTTTTTAGCCACTCTTACTAAGCGTCCCATAGTGGTATTAGCATCTTTAAAAACGCCTGAGCTTAAAAAAAGTCCCTCTATATAATTTCTTTTATAGAAGTTAATGGTCAAATCTACCACCTCTTCTACAGAGAAAGCTGCACGTGGAATATCATTACTTCGGCGTGATACACAATATACACAATCATAAATACAATGATTTGTAAGCAGGATTTTTAGCAATGAAATACACCTGCCATCATCAGTGAATGAGTGGCAAATACCAAAGTTTGCAGCATTACCTAACTCACCTTTTACTCCTTTTCGGTTACTACCACTACTCGAACATGATACATCATATTTGGCAGCATCAGCAAGTATAGCTAATTTTTCTTTAATACGCTCAAAATTCATATAGGGTAGTATTGAACAGATTATAGCCTATTTAAAGCTTTAATAAGGGCTTCTACATTCTCAGTAGGGGTAGCCCATGAGGTAATAAGTCTAATAGCAGTATGTAGTTCATCTACTTTCTTCCACTCATAAAAATCAAAGTCTTCGGCAAGCTTCGCTACCTCCTCATTCTTTAATATTGGAAATAACTGATTCGTACAAGTTTCTGAAAGAAAGCTAACACCCTTAGCGTCAAAGGCCTCTTTGATACATTTCATCTGTTTATTAGCATGTCTGCCTAATTGGTTGTAAAGGTCATTTTGGAAAAGAGTTAAAAACTGCAAACCTAATAATCTTCCTTTAGCTAATAAAGCTCCTTTTTGTTTTATATAATATGAAAAACCATTACCAATGAATGGATTTCCAAATACTATTGCTTCACCTATCAAAGCTCCATTTTTAGTTCCTCCTATATAAAAAGCATCAGTGTAGCGGGCAAGATCTTCCCAAGTAATATCATTTTGTTCAGCATTCATAGCATGTGCCAAACGCGCTCCATCCATATATAGTAACAAGTCTAAATCTTGGCAACATTGGTATAAAGCTTTTAGTTCTGATAAAGTATAGATAGATCCTACCTCTGTTGCATTAGTAATATATACCACACGAGGTTTTACTTGGTGAGGGTAATTGGTATAACGAGTAGCATAATCGCGAATGGACTCAACAGTTATTTTTCCATTTACTGACGGAGCAATATGTATTTTATGTCCTGTTCCTTCAATAGCTCCAGTCTCACTATCAGTGATATGAGCTGATTCACAGGCAATAATACTTTCATAAGGGCGTAATACATAACCCAATACCAAGAGGTTTGCTTGCGTACCACCACTCACAAAATACACTTGTGCTTCAGGAGCTGCTATACGCTCTCTAATAAGTGTTTTTGCTTTACTACTATATTCATCAAGTACATATCCTGCTTGTTGGGTAAGGTTTGTTTGTAATAAAGCCTCTAAGATAGCAGGGTGAGCCCCTTCTGAATAGTCATTTTTAAAAGAAAGTTTCATAATCAGAAAATTGCTTCTAATTCACTTAGCAAGGGGGATTTTTTATCTTTATCTGATAGTAAGACAGATTCAGCAGGCAGTTGCCAATCAATACCAATAGCAGGGTCATTCCATAGTACACTACCTTCGCTTTGTGGTGCGTAATAATTATCGCATTTATACTGAAATATAGCTTCTTCACTTAGTACAGCAAAGCCGTGTGCAAAACCTCTAGGTACAAAAAACTGTCGCTTGTTTTCTTCTGTAAGTAATACAGCTTCATACTGTCCAAAGGTAGGCGAATTACGGCGTAAGTCTACAGCTACATCTAGTACCATTCCCTTTACTACTCTTACCAATTTTGATTGGGCAAAAGGTGGTTTTTGAAAGTGTAATCCACGTAACACTCCGTATGATGATTTTGACTCGTTATCTTGTACAAAGGTAACCGGAGCTACCAACTCATTAAATCTTTGTTGTGAAAATGATTCAAAAAAATAACCCCGTCCATCAAAGAATACTTTAGGCTCAATGATTACTAAACCTTCAATTTTTGTTTTAATAACATTCATTAATTTTTCTGTTTTTTTTACTTCTTCCCTCCCGACTTCAACCGGTTGATACGCTCTGTTATAAGGTCTCCTGTAATGAAATCAATATTAGGTTCAGTATATGCTTTTTGGTATGTTTTCAGTGCTTTTTTATGATCTAAAGTCTTTTCATAGTATTCAGCCAAAAAGAAATTAGGCATAGCTGTTTTAGCATAGCCATTTTCCTCTACATATTTAGAAAGCTTCTTTAATGACTCCCAGTCTGCGGTATGGTTAATAGCAGTATAATCTGCTAAAATATCATTTAGTAAAGGTTTTTTCTTAATACCAAAATAACTATCAATAGTATTGTATTTATTCTCCAAATACTCAAAAACCCCATTGCTAAGGGTTTCCATTTTGGTCTTAAACTCCTTCCCTCCTATAGGTTTATACACATCAAAACACAAGTCTAAAGCTTGTGAAAGTGCTTCTAATTTAGCTGCATTCACATTTCTACCCTTCAAATCTGCAAAATGATATTCTATCGACTCGTGTGAAGCGGTAGAACGCAAAAAGCCCTCAAAACGGACTGTAGTATCGTAATTCAGCTTATTCTCTATATCACTAGTAGCCATATAGTAGAA
This sequence comes from Capnocytophaga sp. oral taxon 878, assembly GCF_002999135.1. NCBI lineage: Bacteria > Pseudomonadati > Bacteroidota > Flavobacteriia > Flavobacteriales > Flavobacteriaceae > Capnocytophaga > Capnocytophaga sp. oral taxon 878. The sequence continues at coordinate 2,069,891 of NZ_CP027229.1, read as the reverse complement.
GGTGCGGTTAGGAGTTCCCAATGCCAATACTTCGGCAAACTGTTCACCTGTACGTGGTACAGTAATAGGGTTCAAACTCACATACATATTGAACACAGGCTTGTCTGTTAGCATATAGTAATTTAGCAAAAATCCTGCTTGTTCCGAGCCTATGATCCCTTTCATACCAATAGGGAACTTCCCTTGCATATAAGGCACTAATTCAGTCGTAATAAACTCAAAAAAACGTGCCGACTCATTAATAGGCCGTGCTACCTCATCAATAATAGCTACATCTTCTAACGGAATGTCATACACCCCTACTACTATACACTTAGGCACTTCATCAAATTGCTCATAATAGCGCAACATCGATATCAGTGGGTCCATTAAAGTTTCTGCATTTAGTACTACCAATAGCGGATAACTCTGTTTGTCCGAGTATTTTTCTGGCTTGTAAATACCTATCTTCTGCTTCCTGCCCATCTTCCCCGAGCTAAATGTCTCCGTACTGAATTGGGCAAAAACACCTTGAAACACCAATAAAGCAATAATAAATGTACAAATCTTTTTCATTGTGATATGCTATAATTTTATTTGTTAGAATGCCACAAATAAAATAAAAATCCACTACACAGCCAAAGCTATTTCACTATTTAACTAAACTTTAACGTATGCCCTTTATACCGATACTACTGCTTTAATAGCCGGATAAGGGTCGTATCCCTCTAACCTGAAATCCTCATAGTCAAAGCTAAAGAGATCTTTTTTAGCAGGATTAAGATGCATCTTTGGTAATGCACGAGGCGTCCTACTTAGCTGTAGTGCAACCTGCTCTCTATGATTGTTATAAATGTGTACATCACCAAAGGTATGCACAAAATCTCCTAATTGTAACTCACATACCTGCGCAAGCATCATTGTAAGCAGTGCGTATGAGGCTATGTTAAAAGGCACTCCCAAAAACACATCTGCACTGCGTTGGTATAACTGGCATGATAGCCGTCCATCAGCTACATAAAACTGAAATAAAGCATGACAAGGCGGTAACGCAGCCTTACCATTAGCTACATTCTCAGCAAATGATTTTCCAGTATCAGGCAATACCGAAGGATTCCAAGCCGAAACTATTATACGCCTACTCTCAGGGTTCTTTTTCAGCGTTTTTACTACCTCCTTTATTTGGTCAATAGCCTCACCATTCCAGTTCCGCCATTGCGCACCGTATACAGGGCCTAAGTCCCCATTAGCGTCTGCCCATTCATTCCAAATGCGCACCCCATTATCAGTAAGATATTTAATATTAGTATCGCCTTTTAAAAACCACAATAACTCATAAATTACCGATTTCAAATGTATTTTCTTAGTAGTTACCAATGGGAAACCCTCATTCAGGTCAAAACGCATTTGGTAACCAAATACACTCGTAGTACCCGTACCTGTACGGTCATCTTTAGCATACCCTTTCTCAAGTATATGCCGTAATAAATCGTGATATGCTTGCATTATGATTATTCAGTTTTTACTTTCTCCCAAGTATCTTTTAAGCCTACAGTTTTATTGAATACAAGCTTATCATCAGTACTGTCAGGATCTACACTAAAGTATCCCAATCGTTGGAACTGCAATGTCTCACCTACTTTAGCACTCCTCAAGCTCGGCTCTACATAAGCAGTTACTACTTTTAATGATTCAGGATTGATATAATTCAAAAAGCTATCCTCTTGTCTATCAGGTTCAGCAATTGTAAATAGGCGGTCATATAAGCGCGCTTCAGCCTTCACACAATGCCCTACCGATACCCAGTGTAACGTACCCTTCACCTTGCGCATGCTAGCCTCAGTACCACTACCACTACGGCTTTCAGTATCATAAGTACAGTGTATTTCTGTAATATTGCCATCAGCATCTTTCACCACACTTTCAGCCTTAATAATATACGCATTCTTTAGCCTCACCTCACCGCCTAATTTTAGTCGGAAGTACTTTTTATCAGCCTCTTCCCTAAAATCATCACGTTCTATATAAAGCTCTCTGCTAAAAGGCACCTTCCGGAAAGTCAGTTCACTCACCTCTGGGTTATTTTCAGCCTCAAGCCATTCTTCAGTATCTTTAGGGTAGTTTGTAATCACTACTTTTATAGGGTCAAGCACCGCCATTACTCTATTAGCCTTTTTGTTCAGATCCTCCCGTACACAAAACTCAAGTAATGATACATCTATTAAGTTCTCACGCTTCGCAATCCCTATCGTATCGGCAAATTTCCGAATAGCCTCAGGAGTATACCCCCGGCGTCTAAGTCCCGAAATAGTAGGCATACGCGGGTCATCCCACCCAGCCACATAATTTTCATTTACCAATTGCAATAGCTTTCGCTTGCTCACAATCGTATGACTAAGGTTGCGGCGTGCAAACTCCCTCTGTTTAGGGCGCGTTCCTCCCTCTCCTTGGGGCAACGCTTCCCTCGGCATAACTTGGTCTAAAAACCAATCATATAACTCCCTATGCGGCAAAAACTCCAATGTACAAAGTGAGTGCGAAATCTGTTCAAGGTAATCACTCTCACCATGTGCCCAGTCATACATAGGGTAAATATGCCATTTATCCCCAGTACGATGGTGCGAAGCATTCATAATCCTATAAATAATAGGGTCTCGCATTAGCATATTAGCCGATGCCATATCTATCTTAGCCCTAAGCACATAAGTACCATTCTCAAACTCCCCATTCTTCATCCTCTCAAAAAGAGCAAGATTCTCCTCAACAGGAGTATTCCTATACGGACTCTCACTTCCCGCAACCGTAGGCGTACCCTTCTGCGCAGCTATCTCTTCCGAGGTCTGTTTATCCACATAAGCCTTCCCCTGCTTTATAAGCATAACAGCCCAATCATATAGTTCTTGAAAATAGTCCGAAGCATAACACTCCTTATCCCATTTAAATCCAAGCCATTCCACATCCTTCCGGATAGCATCCACATATTCTTGTTCCTCTTTTGAAGGATTCGTGTCGTCAAAACGTAAATTCACAGGCGCATTATAACGCAACCCCAATCCAAAGTTAAGGCAGATAGAACTAGCATGCCCCAAATGCAAATAGCCATTGGGTTCAGGAGGAAAACGAAAACGCAAAGCATTAGCAGGAAATCCCCCAGCCAAATCCTCCTCAATAATATTTTCAATAAAGTTATTGGAACGTTGTTCTTTTAATTCTTCACTCATTTTTTCAATGATTAATGGTATATTATTTCAGACTGCAAAAGTACAAATAATTTGCCAATTACCAAATTTTATTACACCTTCACACTCCCCAAGATACCCCCAGCACCCAAAACAATTCCACCATAACCCCCAAAACATTCTAATATCATTTTCAGAAGATTCTAATGTGATTTTCAGAAGATTCTAACATCACCTTCCCAGCACTCCAATATCACCATACCATTACCCTATCCCGAACGAACGAATAACGAAGGATAAACGAACTATAAACGAAGGATAGTTTCCCCCCTAACACACAAAAAAAGAGCAAAGCGCTTTACACACTTTGCTCTATAATATCCTTGTTATAAGTATAACACTCCTATCTACCCATATAAATCAGCAAGATACTCACATCCGCAGGCGATACACCACTAATGCGCGAAGCCTGTGACAAAGTAGTAGGTCTAATCTTCTTCAGCTTCTCCCTACCCTCAAATGAAAGCGATACAATCTTATCATAATCAAAATTATCAGGAATCCTTACACTCTCCAGCCTGTTCAGCTTGTCAGCATTATTGCGTTCTTTCTCTATATAGCCAGCATATTTCACCTCCACTTCGGCACAAGTCTTCTCTTCCTCGCTAAGGGTATGAGTAGCAAGGTACTCAGCCACACTTTTCAGATGTTCAAAGTCAGCAAGGGTAACATCAGGGCGCGAAAGCACTTTCTGTAGTTTATCACCCTGTTTCATTGCCGATGAGTCATATTTTTCTAATATAGGATTCACCTCTTCAGGGGTTACACTCAGCTCTTTTATATAAGTAATAAAGTCACTCACCCTACGCTCTTTAGCCTCCCATAAGCGGTACCTAGCTTCACTCACAGTACCTATTTCATAGCCCAGAGGCGTAAGCCTATTATCAGCATTATCTTGTCGCAAAAGCGTACGATATTCAGCACGTGAGGTGAACATACGGTAAGGCTCCTCAGTACCCTTAGTAATCAGGTCATCAATAAGCACCCCAATATAAGCCTCATCTCTTTTCAGGATAAAAGGCTCACGTTCACGCACTTTCAGCACAGCGTTCACCCCCGCCATAAGTCCCTGTGCAGCAGCCTCTTCATAACCAGTAGTACCATTTATTTGCCCAGCAAAATAAAGGTTCTCTATCAGTTTAGTCTCCAAGGTATGTTTCAGCTGGGTAGGGGGGAAGTAATCATACTCTATAGCATACCCAGGTCTTAAAAACTTCACATTCTCAAATCCCGCCACTTGGCTAAGGGCAGCATATTGCACCTCTTCAGGCAGCGAGGTCGAAAACCCATTCACATACATCTCAACCGTATCCCATCCTTCAGGTTCTACAAATATAGGGTGCCTTTCTTTATCAGCAAAACGATTAATCTTATCCTCTACCGATGGGCAATAGCGCGGCCCCACACCGTGAATAATCCCTTGGAACATAGGCGAACGGTCAAAACCCGTACGCAGTATATTATGCACCCGCTCATTGGTGTAAGTCATATAACAGTCCTTTTGCACAGCAAGAGGTTTAGTTTCATCACTAAATGAAAACTTCTGCGGATTAGCATCCCCCGGCTGAGGTATCATCTTACTAAAATCAAGCGAGCGGGCATCCACACGGGGCGGCGTACCCGTCTTCATACGTCCAGCCTCAAAACCGTGTTCTACAAGGCATTCAGTAAGCCCGTAAGCAGCAGGTTCACCAGCGCGTCCACCGCCAAACTGTTTCAGTCCTATGTGCATTACTCCGTTCAAGAAGGTACCATTGGTAAGCACCACACTTTTAGCTTTAATACTTACCCCTAATGAGGTGCGTACTCCTACCACTTTATCCTTTTCTATTAGCAGGTCATTCACCATCCCTTGAAAAAAGTCAAGAGTAGGAAGACTCTCCAGTTGTAAGCGCCATGCTTCCGAAAACCGCATCCTATCCGATTGCGCACGCGGACTCCACATCGCAGGCCCTTTGGATTGGTTCAGCATCTTAAATTGGATAGCCGTTTTATCCGTAATAATACCCATATAGCCGCCCAGTGCGTCTATCTCACGCACTATTTGTCCCTTAGCAATACCTCCTACTGCAGGGTTGCAGCTCATTTGGGCAATATGTTGTAAGTTCATAGTAATTAGCAGGGTTTGTGCGCCCATATTAGCAGCTGCCGCAGCAGCTTCAGCTCCTGCGTGTCCACCGCCTATTACTATTACATCGTATTCAGTTCTAAACATTAGTCATTACTCGTTAGTTGTCAGTTTGTATGCTCGTTTTATTCAAATAGAATTTATAGTCAAAAAGAAATGGTTTGCGAATTTATCAAACGGAAATTGAGAGTTAGAAGTGACTCTAACTCCTTTTTATAAGTATGTATATTATCAAAGAAATTCCTTATAGCATCTCGGAATTCTGTCTTGTTCCGATAGAAACCCGTATTGATTACTTTTTTTCGTAAGAATTTCCACAAGCGCTCTATTAAATTGAGGTTCGGAGAGTATGGAGGCAAGAAAATTTGCTTGATTCTATTATCTTCTACCCAGTTTTGAAGTTCTTTATTGTGATAGTAGCGAGCATTATCGGATATAATATAAATATTTTTAGCGTTTGGATGCTTTTTAAGAGCTAATTCGTAAAGTTCTTTTGTTGATTCTGCATTAACGCATTCACAATCAAGAGCTATTACATCTGTAACATCATAAGCATTAAGTAAACCATTAATATTCACTCTATCACGCCCACTAACTGTTGGTTGTTGAAACTCTTTACCTTTCTCTATCCAAGCATAAGTGGAACGGCTGTTGTGCGTAGGATGAACACCATCGGCAAAATACACCACATCCCCTTCTTCCTTTTCTTGAAGAATTTTAGAGAGTGCTTCAGCAAATAGTTTTTGTTTTAAAGGATCCGCTTCACAAGGCACTTCGGTTGTTTTCTTGTAGGAAAAACCAATTCTGTTAAGTAAATCAGCCATTCCTTGTGGAGTATAGGTAACTTCAAAAGTGTCTTTAACCCATTGAGATACTTGTTTTGCATCTGTATAAAGATGTGTGCGTAACTCTTGTTTTAAGGATTCTATTTGAAAAATATTAAGCAGACCTTGATAACCTCTATAACGATTCTCAAGGAGTTTATCTAGTCCTCCTTCAAGATATAAGGAACGATAACGATAAACAGTAGAAATGTCTATACCCAAGCAATCAGCAACAAAAATAGGAGTATTGCCCATAGAAAGCATCAAAATGCAGGTAACTCGGGCATAATCCGAGCGACCTTGCAAGTTGCGTTGGAGCTTTCTAAGTTCCTCTATTTCTGTTGGTGACACTGTTAGTTCCATAGACAATGCAAAGATAATAAATCTTTTATTTATTCGCAATCTAAATTTGTTTGACTATATATAGCTATTGCAATAGGTGTTAGCTGGGCATGGCGGCTTTTGCCAACGTGTTCAGCTGGTGGGTTTTTCAAGTGTTTTTATTTCATTACCTAAAACAGTAATTACTTGATTGTTGGAAATAGGTCTCAGATCTATTTTCGGTGAATATTCGTTTACTACTTTTTGACTAGATTCCTCATATGGAAAGTTCAGATAATGAGGCAATAAGTAAAAATCTACCAAATGTAAGCCTGAATAATCAGTAAGTTCAGGAGCTTTTTTGGTCTCGTCCATATCGCTAACAAATTCAATAGTAGGAGAGGCAATGACAGAACCCGCTGAAGTACCTATGTACAACTTTCCATTATTAATTTGTTCTATAAGTAGCTTGTCAGCCCCTTTCTTTTTTAGTTCTTGCATTAGGTAGAATGTATTCCCTCCAGAAATGAAAATATAATCATTTCGCTCTAATGCTGTAGCTATTTCTTCGGTAGTAGCGGTAGAAACTTCTAATTCTTCTATGATAAGACCTAATTTTTCAAAGGCTTTTCTATCATCATCTACATAAAAACGCACTTTTTCTACCAAACTTGCTGTTGGAATAAAAGCAAGTTTTTTCCCTTTTACGGGTTCACCTGCAAAATCTTCAAACAATTCTGCTACTGAACTGAATGATGAGGTTAAAAATAATCTTTTCATATGTGATAATTATTTAAGATTTCTAAATTTAGTTCGAATTGCCTCATTCTGTTAAGTAAATCAGCCATTCCTTGTGGAGTATAGGTAACTTCAAAAGTGTCTTTAACCCATTGAGATACTTGTTTTGCATCTGTATAAAGATGTGTGCGTAACTCTTGTTTTAAGGATTCTATTTGAAAAATATTAAGCAGACCTTGATAAGACAGTGCAAAGATAATAATTTTTTATTTATTCGCAATCTAAATTTGTTTGACTATAATTGCCAATATAAAGCACTAGCCTACTTCATTTTCTCCCCTCTTTTTTCCTAATAAGGCATTGTTATTTTTCTTTATTCAGCAATTCGTCTAGTTCAGCAATACTTTTCTCAAAGCGTTTTATAAGTTTAGGGTTACACACCTCGTGCCATAGTTGTGGTTGCTCATACCAAGCCGTATCTCCACCAGCCTTAATATGCCCAAGTTCCAATTCCCCATCAATCTCTACAACCGAGTAGTAATCCGAAGGGAAATAAGCATCCTTAACATCGTAAAAAACTATAGCTTTAGGCAGATAAAAATCACCGTATTCGTAAGTATTATGCGGCCTTTCGTTGTTCCATACCACAGCGTATTTAAAAGCCTTTTCCGATTTCCAAAAAGCAAACCCCGAACTCTTTTGTGGCAATTCAAAAATCTGCAAAGCATCCTCCGGAATAAAGGCGCATCGCTCAATAATTTTATCAAATACCGAAGTAGTAATAACCTCATTCTTCAGTCGAGGCTTATGCAGTTTTCTTTCCCTATAATATATACGTGGCATAACGTTTTAAACTCTTTTGAAATTGCAAAAGTACATTATTTTTTTTGAATACACACAAACTAATAAAAAATTAATACCTCCCTACCACCACATAACACCCCTCCCAATATCCCAAAACTATAACCCTACCCCGAACGAACGAATAACGAACGAATAACGAAGGATAAACGAACTATAGTTAGCGAGCTGGCGCAGCTAAGTATGTCGCGAAGGATACCCATTCAGCCACTCCTACCTACCACATCCATTTCTCAGCCTGTATCAAAAACCAAAACCCTCTTCCCACCAACCGCCACACCCCCTCCTTCCTCACAATTCTTCTTGTCTTTTATCTACCTTTAAAATTTGCGAATTAAAATAATTTGCAGTATTTTTGCGGTCTATTTTAGTAACAACAGTACAATGAGAAAATATATTACTCTTTTAGGGCTTTGCATAGCAAGTTCACTTCACGCACAACAACAACCCATTGATTATATCAATCCCTTTATAGGAACCTCCAATTTCGGTGCTACACACCCTGGCGCTATTGCTCCGCGCGGTATGCTCAGCATCTCGCCTTTTAATGTAGCTTTCGATACTACTGGGGTGAAGGCTCCACTCGAAAAAGACAGCCGTTGGCTTTCCAATCCCTATGTAAATGAAAATAAATTCTTCACAGGACTCACCCACGTCAATCTCAGTGGCGTAGGCTGTCCCGAACTGGGGGTGATTATCGCAATGCCTACTACTGGCAAGTTACAAGTAAACCACCTCAATTACGGCTCTACCTACACTCAAGAAGTTGCCAAAGCAGGCTATTACAGTAATTTCCTCACCAAATATAATATCAAAACCGAAGCTACTGCCACCACCCGCGCAGGTATTACCCGCTATCACTTCCCCAAAGGTGAAGCCAACCTGCTCATCAATCTCGGATTGGGGCTTACTAATGAGAAGGGCGCAATGCTCAAATTCGTATCACCTACCGAGGTCGAAGGAATGCGTATGGTAGGTACTTTCTGTTATAACAGTCCAGAACTCGCCTATCCAGTGTATTTTGTAGCCAAAGTAAGCAAGGCAGCCCCTTCTTATGGCGTATGGCATACTCCCGAAAAGCACCAAGGCGTCGAAGCCCAATGGATGTGGTACAACGGCGAAACTCGTCTTAAAGAGCAATTCGCTCGCGAGGTAGTAGGCGATAGTATAGGGGCGTATTTCCGCTATAAATTTGATAAAGAGGAAGTAGTGGAACTCAAAGTGGGTATTTCCTACGTGAGCATTGCCAATGCTCGTGAAAACCTCGAAAAAGAAATAGGCAACCGCACTTTTAATGAGGTATATGCCGCTACTCGCCAAACGTGGAATGATGCCCTTCGCGCTACTGTCGAAGGTGGTACCGACGACCAAAAAACGATATTCTACACAGCACTCTACCACGCGCTTATTCACCCCAACCTACTCAACGATGTAAATGGCGATTACCCTGAGAGCAAGACTAACAAAATAGGCAAAAATAACCAGCGCTATACGGTGTTCTCGCTTTGGGATACCTATCGCAATTACCACCAGCTGCTCACCCTGCTCTACCCCGAACAGCAATTGCAAATGGTGCGTACTATGTTAGATATTTACAAAGAAAGCGGTTGGCTGCCCAAATGGGAACTCAATTCAACTGAAACCTTTACAATGGTAGGTGACCCTGCCAGTATCGTATTAGCCGATACTTACCTGCACGGCCTTACCGATTTTGATATACAAACAGCCTACCAGGCAATGCTCAAAGGGGCAAATACCCTTGAAAATAACCCTATACGCCCAGGGGTAAAAGAGTATTGGCAATTAGGTTATCTTAGCGTAGACGGAGGCGTAAAAGGTCCCGTATCTACTACCCAAGAGTATAATATCGCCGACTTTGCCATTGCTCAAATAGCTAAAAAATTAGGCAAAAAAGCCGATTACGAGAAGTTTAACAAACAAGCCTATTCGTATAGAAAGTTATTCGACAAAGAAACTCATTTATTGCGTCCCCGTCACGCCAATGGTAAGTGGTATGCACCTTTCAATCCCGAAAGTGGTGCCAATTTTGAAGAGAATGTAGGCTATATCGAGGGCAATGCGTGGCAGTATGTCTATATGGTTACCCACGATGTGAAAGGAATGATTAAGCTAATGGGAGGCGAGAAAGCTTTTGAAAAGCAACTCGACCATATTTTTGATAGCAAGCAGTACGATATGGCGAACGAACCCGATATTGCCTACCCCTATCTCTATAACTTCCTAAAAGGCAAAGAGTGGAAAACACAACAGAAAGTAGACCAACTCATCAATGAGTATTTTCAAAACAAACCCGCAGGACTCCCTGGTAATGAAGATACAGGGGTAATGTCCGCTTGGCTTGTCTATGGTATGGCAGGCTTTTACCCTATCACTCCTGCTGAGCCTACCTACACCTTTACCTCGCCTAAGTTCAATAAAATCACCTTGAAACGTGATCCAAAGTACTATCCAGCAGGTGATTTAGTGATAGAAAGTAATGCTTCACCCGAAAATATCTATATCAAAAACATCTATATAGATAACAAACCCTACAAGTCGTATTTCATCACCCACGAAGCACTGAAAAACGCTAAAAAAATACGATTTGAATTAATCAGCAAATAAATCAACAAAAAAAATAATTGAGGTGTCAAAATAATTTTATACATTTGTACTCTGAAAATTAATGTATTATGGAATTATTTAAGGGACAAATAAAGGACTATAATATAACTCAAAAACCGAGTAATGACGGAAAGAATTTTCCTACATTACACAAAGTAATACACCAAGCAAAATCTTGGATAAGAGGTATATATTCTTGGGTTTCAGAGTTTAATATAGACCGCTATTTAGCTGAGTATAGTTTTAGAATCAATCGCTCACAGAGCAAAGAGACTATCTTTAACAAATTAATGAAAAGAATTGTAGAACGTTCTCCCGTTTCCCCAAAGTCAATTAGTATGTAGCTAAATAGACACCTCAAAAAACAGATTTTAAACACTGTTCAACAAGGAGTGACTGTAGTAGCATATCAATATAATTTATATGGAGTTCGTAAATCTTTATCAAATAATTATCAGTATATTGCTCTAAAAATAATGGTATATTTTTGTAATAAATATAGTTCAAAACTTATTTTTGATAAAGATAAGATGAGTAAGTATGTAATAACTAAAGAACAAGATGATTTTTTATATAGAATACAAGACCAGATACTGGAGTATGCAAAGGAAAATGATGGGATCAATTCTATAAAGGTTCATCTATCAAAAGAAGATTTACACAAATTAAGACATCAGTATCTACACTGTTCTAATCAGGATGATGATATGATAGCTATGTATGGGAGATATAAAGAAGGAAAACCTAAACGAGACATTTTACAAGGATAAATTATGAAAAAGTATGTAATAATAGGCATTATAGTGCTTCTGATAGGAACACTCGTTTACTATAGAAAGAATGTAGCTTGGAAACTTAGTAAAGCAAAACATTCTATAACAAAAATAATGAATAAGATGACAAAAAAATACCACTGGCTTATTTTAACCACAGGAGATGAAGGATATACAACAGAAATAGTAGATGGTGCATTCATTTACAATAATGGAGAAAGGGAATATATTCCTTCTATGCAAAGCTTAAAATCAACTCTATTCCACGACTCAGGAACAGATATCGTAGGAGAGTGGGAGCGTCCTATCCCCGTAAAAATGGAGATTACCTGGTTTTCGTATGCGGAAAATAAGTTTTATTCAGGTTCTTTTGATTTAGATGTGCCTCGTATCACTAAGTTGTTTCAAGAAGGTTATCTTGACAAGTTTGGCGATACCAGCTATTATGATTTTAAAATTGCAGTATTGCCTGCAGGACAGGTATTGCTCTATTTAAGTGGAGCCAATACTATTTTAGTTGGTGAATATCAAGCAAAAGAGTATATTGTAGAAGGAGATGAGGCTTTCCATAGGATAATGGAAGTACCAGAAATAAGCATTGTAAGGGATTGGTCAAGAGAAACCACTGCACAACAATACCAAAATAGTATGCCGCAACAAACTCAAGAGGAGATCAGAAACAATAAACTTTCAACTCATATATGGAAGGAGGTTATCATTAAATACCCTTGGCGTTTTACCATCCATATTGCGGATAAAGATGATTATCCTCTAAAAATGATTTCACGTCCTTATGATGCCGGCAAGTATCTTTTATTTATTGACGGGGAGAAAAATATGCATTTTGACCTTGATTTTTTAACAGGTTTTGCCCCTAAACCTATTCCTGTAGAAGTAGATGCTGTGTATGATGGGCAAGAAGGTGAGTATGTAATAAGGGTTTACCCTGGTAATGTAGGGGGTGAAGAGTTTATTGCTTTGCCTTATGAACAATATCGCAAACGAGAGCAAGAGCTTGTAAAACTTTTTAAGGAGTTTTATGAAAGGATAGGAAAACAACCCTTTGATCTACATTTAGAAATAGATGAAAAATTTGAAAATCCTAAACTATACCTAAAAAAAGATGATATAATGCAGGAAATCCCCAATGTAGAGTTTGAGCTATTTAATAGTACATTTAACATCCAATTATATCCAAAAGAGTAATCTATGAAAGGCACTTACTACACCCCCCCAATAGACTTCAAGGCGTTGATAGAGAAGCACGACCTTGCCAAGACCACCTTAGAAACCTCAAAAAATATTTAATCCACGAAGGATTTTCGTATGAATTTAAATTAGATTAGTTTATGAAAAAAATACTTTTTATATTTATAATTTTATTGTTTAATTGTCATAATACACAAAATACAGGGGAAATGAAAATACAACAAATACCCTTGGAAAAACAAATAACTTATATGATTGATATAACAACCAATATTCCAGTAATTGTTTATGTTAATGATATAAAAGCTTCGGAACTTAATATGCCTTTGGGTACAGCCATAGATTTAAATCCTTATGTATTAAAAAATGGGAAATGTAAAATAAAATTACAGATATTTCCACTTTTTAGAAGAGGAGATACTTTGGTAACAGTAGAGAATATTATGAGATGTAATTTGTTTTTTGGCAGCTACATCAGAAATAAAGAGACCAATGAGATACTAAATTACAAAGCAGATGTAGCCCTTCCTATTGTAGCCCCTAAGGAGGATGTACCTTATTTTGAGCAGGAGTGGGAGGTAGAGCTTACAGAATTACCTTACGAATTAGAAGGTTGGAGCAAAGGTCAAGACCTTCGTAAATGGGATAAAAAAGAATTGGAGAAAAAGGTAGTAGCATACTATCAGAAGCTATGGAGTATTTTAAATAATGGAGAAGGGGAGAGATATATGGATTTATGGAAACAGGCAGACCAAGAATTAATGTTTTATGATTATGAAACAGATTATGATAGTATTTATAAAGAAGAATCCGAAGAAATAAAGAAAAATTGCACAGACAATATGATACCCTTGGAGGATTATGAGTTAAAACTTTATGCAGAGGGGAAGTTAGTAACCTTAGAACGAAAAACACATACCCGAGAGTTTAACAATTATTCACCATTAGATATTAAAGGTTGGAGCCCTTTAATCCGAAAAGGGAGAAAATCAGGAGCAGAAGATTTTCCAGTTAAGTTATATTTACCCCAAGGTAGTAATGAGTTTGTGATAATAAGGAAATAAAAATTTAGAAGAACCTAAGCCCGAAGAGCAAAAATACCTTATCCACGAAGGATTTTCGTATGAATTTAAGTTAGATTAGTTTATGAAAAAAATACTTTTTATATTTATAATTTTATTGTTTAATTGTCATAATGCACAAAAAAAAATAGAGACACAACAAATACCCTTGGAAAAACAAATAACTTATGGCATTTCTTTGTCGATGCGTGTACCTTATGAACTTTATATCAACGATATAAAAGCAGATTGTGATTATGTAGGAGGAAATAGTGGTGTAAATATGAACCCATATATATTAAAAAATGGAAAATATAAGGTAAAATTGAGGATATTTCCAGCCTTTAAAGCTGGAAAAAAATTGATTGAATTTGATGATATTGAGAAATCAAATATATCATTTGGTAGCTACATCAGAAATAGAGAGACAGATGAGATATTAAACTATGAAGATAAACTTTTGCCTATTACAGCCCCCACAATTGATGTACCTTATTTTGAGCAGGAGTGGGATGTAGAGCTTACAGAATTGCCTTATGAGTTAGAAGGTTGGAGCAAAGGTCAAGACTTTCGTAAATGGGATAAAAAAGAATTGGAGAAAAAGGTAGTAGCATACTATCAGAAGCTATGGAAAATGCTTAACGATGGAGATGGCGAAAGGTTTATGAAACTTTGGGAAAAAGCCGATGATGAAAATGCTATATATGATTATGATACAGAGATTGATGAAGCAAATAAATCTGAAATTGCCGATATAAAAAAGCATTGTGTAAATAGAATGATACCGTTGGAGGACTATGAGATGAAACTTTATGCAGAAGGAAGATTGGTTTGTTTAGAACGAAAAACACATACCCGAGAATTTAATAATTATTTCCCCTTAGATTTGAAAGGTTGGAGCCCATTAGTGCGAAAAGGTCAAGTAAGAGGCGGAGCAGAATTTCCCGTTAAATTATATTTACCTGAAGGTAGTAATGAGTTTGTGATAATAAGGAAATAAAAATTTAGAAGAACCTAAGCCCGAAGAGCAAAAATACCTTATCCACGAAGGATTTTCGTATGAATTTAAATTATAACTTATGAAAAAAGTATATTTATTAGCTATAGCTATTTTAATGTTTAATTGTCATAATGCACAAAAAAAAATAGAAACACAACAAATACCCTTGGAAAAACAAATAACTTATATGATTGATATAACAACCAATATTCCAGTAATTGTTTATGTTAATGATATAAAAGCTTCGGAACTTAATATGCCTTTGGGCACAGCCATAGATTTAAATCCTTATGTATTAAAAAATGGGAAATGTAAAATAAAATTACAGATATTTCCACTTTTTAGAAGAGGAGATACTTTGGTAACAGTAGAGAATATTATGAGATGTAATTTGTTTTTTGGCAGCTACATCAGAAATAAAGAGACCGATGAGATACTAAATTACAAAGCAGATGTAGCCCTTCCTATTGTAGTCCCTAAGGAGGATGTGCCTTATTTTGAGCAAGAGTGGGATGTAGAGCTTACAGAATTGCCTTATGAGTTAGAAGGTTGGAGTAAGGGGCAAGACCTTCGTAAATGGGACAAAAAAGAATTGGAGAAAAAAGTAGTAGCATACTATCAGAAGCTATGGCGTATTTTAAATAATGGAGAAGGGGAAAAATATGTAGAAGTTTGGAAGAAAGCAGACCAGGAATTATTTTCATATTATTATACAACACAAGAAAGATATTTAAAACTTGTAGAAAATACAATTGAAGATGTAGAAGAATATTGTAAAGGCACAATGATACCGTTGGAGGACTATGAGATGAAACTTTATGCGGAAGGAAAATTGGTTTGTTTAGAACGAAAGACACATACAAAGGAGTTTAATAATAAATCTCCTTTGGATATCAAAGGTTGGAGTCCTTTAATCAGTAAAGGAGAAAAATCAGGAGCTGCGGATTATCCCGTTAAATTATATTTACCCGAAGGTAGTAATGAGTTTGTAATAATAAGAATGTAAGATTATGAGACAATTAGTATTTTTGTGTTTTATTTTATGGTTTAATTGTCATAATGCACAAAAAAAAATAATACCCTTGAAAAAACAAATAACTTATATGATTGATATAACAACCAATATTCCAGTAATTGTTTATGTTAATGATATAAAAGCTTCGGAACTTAATATGCCTTTGGGTACAGCCATAGATTTAAATCCTTATGTGTTAAAAAATGGGAAATGTAAAATAAAATTACAGATATTTCCACTTTTTAGAAAAGGAGATACTTTGGTAACAGTAGAGAATATTATGAGATGTAATTTGTTTTTTGGCAGCTACATCAGAAATAAAGAGACCGATGAGATGCTAAATTACAAAGCAGATGTAGCCCTTCCTATTGTAGCCCCTAAGGAGGATGTGCCTTATTTTGAGCAAGAGTGGGATGTAGAGCTTACAGAATTGCCTTATGAATTAGAAGGTTGGAGCAAGGGGCAAGACCTTCGTAAATGGGATAAGGATAAATTAGAGAAAAAGGTAGTAGCATACTATCAAAAACTATGGCGTATTTTAAATAATGGAGAAGGGGAGAGATATATGGATTTATGGAAACAGGCAGACCAAGAATTAATGTTTTATGATTATGAAACAGATTATGATAGTATTTATAAAGAAGAATCCGAAGAAATAAAGAAAAATTGCACAGACAATATGATATACTTGGAGGACTATGAGATGAAACTTTATGCGGAAGGAAAATTAGTTTGTTTAGAACGAAAAACACATACCCGAGAGTTTAACAATTATTCACCATTAGATATTAAAGGTTGGAGCCCTTTAATCCGAAAAGGGAGAAAATCAGGAGCAGAAGATTTTCCAGTTAAGTTATATTTACCCCAAGGTAGTAATGAGTTTGTGATAATAAGGAAATAAAAATTTACAAGAACCTAAGCCCGAAGAGCAAAAATACCTTATCCACGAAGGATTTTCGTATGAATTTAAATTATAACTTATGAAAAAAGTATATTTATTAGCTATAGCTATTTTAACATTTTTAAATTGTAAAGAAAGAATAAAAATGGAAAAAATAGCAAATTTATATAAAGAAGTTAAATATAATGAGCAAGCTATTAGTTATCAAGCAGAGTATTTTATAGGAGGTTGTAATTTTGAAATACTAATTAATGGCTTCCCTATTGAGAGATATTATGGATTGGGAAATGGTGCCTTAAGCGCAAGTGTCCCCATAAATACAGCAATTTTAAAGAGTGGTTTACAATCTTGGAAAATTAGAATTTTTCCTATACACATCAATGGAATTCCACAAAAAATGATAGAAGGAGGGGCAAGAGTCCAATTAAAAATACAAGCTATTCGTTTTAAAGATGATGGAGATATTGAAAAGATTTCTACACCTGTGATAGATTTCGAAGTTCCACTAAAAAAAGAAAAAAAAACAGGAAAAAATATATTTGTAGATATGGGAAAACCTTATGTAGAATATAGTGGAACATTTCAGGCTAATGTCCCATATCAATTAAAAGGATGGCAAGATGGAGAAAAATTTGATTTATCTGATAGCTTAAATCTAAAAAAAGAAGTTCTAAACAAGTTTAATGAACTTAGAAATATGATTATCAATAAAGAAGAAAATAAATTTGAAGAGAGTATTTTATATAAAGAAAAAGAAGTAGCTCAAGCTTTATTTATGACAGAAAAAGAAAGTAAGGATATTGCAAAATTTTATACAGCTGCATTTGATGGAACTCTACAGAATTTTAATATGACTTCAATTGATAATGAAGAGTTGGTTTATTATTGTGAAGATAGAGTAGTCACATTATTATTTACAGCAATGAAATGTCCTCGTTGTAAAGGAGAGCCTGTTCTAGTAGGAAGATATGAAGAGGAAAATAGAAAAAAAGTAAGAATTTTCCCTATATATTTATATCGCCCAAAAGGTAAAAAAGAATTAGAAGTTATAAGATAAATGAAAGGCACTTACTACAAAACCCCCCATAGACTTCAAGGCACTGATAGAGAAGCGCGACCTTGCCAAGACCACCTTAGAGACCTCAGAAATATCACTCGGCTACTTCATTAGAGCAGTCAAAAAATTAATAAATATGAAAAAGATGCAACATTTACTCGGACTTGTATTGTTGTTGTGTAGCTTTACAGCTTTGGCACAACCCAAATACTTTATTTTTGAAGAGAATAAAAAGCAAGGGCTGGTAGACCTACAAGGGGAAACAGTGTTAGCCCCTACTTTTAATTCTATAGAGGAAAAATATCCTTACTACCTCGCTTGTAGTGAAACAGAATGTTTTGTGTATAACGAAAATTTACAACTCATTTTTAAAGGGGCATATAACTTTATAAAACTTGGTTGTAAAGGGCAATTTATTGTTGAGAAGGATAAAAAGTATGGAGTAGTTTCTCAAAAAGGAACTGTAATATTTCCTTTAAAATACTCATTTATAGAACCTAATGAAAATGGCTATACAGTAAGCCTTGATAAAAAAGAAGGTCTTTTTACCTCCGAAGGCAAAGAAGTCATTCCTATCAGTTATAATTCGGTTTATACCACTGAAATAGATAAAAACATTCCTATTGTAGCCAATTTAGACGGTAAAGAGGGATATATCAACACTAAAAATAAATGGGTGATACCTCCTACCTACCAAAAAGCTTTCCCTTTTAAGCAAGGTTTAGCTAAAGTACAGAAAGAGGGTACAAAACATTATATGTATATCAACCTCAAAGGAGAACCTGTTATTCAAGATTTTTATACTGATATGTTTGATCCTTCCGATAATGTTAATATAGTAACTGTTCTACTAAGAGAGAATAATGAATGTAAGTATAAAGTCTATGATTTCAAAGGTAATTTGTTAGGCGCCTATGATGATTTTAGAAAGAATAGGACTGGTAATGCTGTTTTTGCAGTTAAAAAAGATGGTAAATGGGGATATATAGATGCAAATGGCAAGGTAGTAATCCCCTTAGAATATGAAGAAGTCGCTGATTTTAGCGAAGGTTTGGCTCCAGTAAGCAAAAATGGCAAATGGGGCTATATCAACCTAAAAAATGAAATCGTTATTCCGTTTAAGTTTGCCAATAGCAAGATGTATTCATTTAAAAATGGGGTTGCTCGATATTGTTATACTGGTGGTAACAGTTTATATACCGATGATGTAAATGGGCTTATCAATCTCAAAGGAGAAATAATAGTAGAACCTAAATATAATAGTATAGAATACATAAATGGGAATGTTGCTATGGTAGCTTTTGATGGTTATAACTATCTGTATGATTTTGTAAAAGAAAAGAAACTCAAACGCCTTAAAAAAGCACTATTACCTGGAGGTGGCATATATGCAGATTCAGAGTGCCAGTTTTACGAAATATTTGAATAGTTATTTGTATCTATTACTATTTTGTAAAAAGAAAGCAACACCAGCGCCTTAAAAAAAGAAAGCATATCAAGGCGTTATAGCTATAGAACCAGATTGCGATTAATTGATAAATGACAAGAAAACTTCATTTAATATGTGCCCTAATAGCAGGGGTATTCATTCTGCTGGCAGCTCTCACAGGGGCTATCTTAGCAGCCGAATCGGTGTATAATCAAACGTTACCTTACAAAAGTCCCGAGTTTGAAAGTACTACCCTTGCCCAAACGCTTAATGCTCTTAAAGAAAAACAAATAGATGCCTTAAAAATGAGTATCGACCGCAATCACTTTGTAAAGGTCGAAACTACCGAAGGCAAAACACTCTTTATTCATCCCCATTCTGCCGAGGTTATACAAGGCACCTATGAAACTCCTAAGTTCATACAATGGAACAAAACCCTCCACCGCTCTCTCTTTCTTGGCAAAACAGGGCGTGTAGTAATGGGGGTAGTTGCTTTGTGTTTTGTTGTGATACTCCTCTCTGGTCTTTGGTACATAGCGCGTAAGCAGTTAGGCTGGCAAAATTTTCTCAAAAAGCTACCTAAGGGCGAGAAGTTTAATAATCATTATCACACAGCAGTAGGGCGTTGGGCGCTCATACCATTGCTTATCATTGCTCTTACTGGGGTATATATGGGCTTAGAAACTGTTGGACTTATCCCTAAATATACCCCAGTTCATCAGTATGATGCCTCTACCTTACCCGATACTCCTGTAGTACCCATAGCCAATATCGAGGCTTTTAATGTACCATTATCCGAAGTTCGCAAAGTCGATTTTCCTGCCTTTGAAGATGTAGAGGAGGTCTATAAAATTGATTTTATCAATAAGAACATAGAAGTGAATCAGTTCACAGGTGAGGTTATTAGTGCGTCAGTTTCAGCTACAAAAGCCTTGTCGTATTTAGTGCGTACCTTGCACATAGGTAAGGGGCATCCTATATGGGCAACAGTACTATTGTTTTCAGCTTTAGCTGTGTTGTTCTTCATATATACAGGCTTTGCTATTACACTCAAAAAACAACGCAAAAAGAGGCCTATTAATCCTTTCTCTAAAGACGATTGTAATTATATCATTTTAGTAGGTACCGAAGGGGGGACTACTCGTAATTTTGCACGCTTAGTACATAATGAGTTACTCCGTCAGGGCAAAAAGTCGTTTCTTACCGAAATGAACCGTTTTACCAACTATCCTCAAATGGAGCAGTTACTCATCTTCACTAGTACCTATGGTGATGGTGATGCTCCTACTACTGCTACTTATTTTACCCAGCTCTTTGCTCAGTATCCTATAGTGCAACCTTTTGGGTATACAGTAGTAGGTTTTGGCTCACTCACCTACCCACTTTTTTGTGAGTATGCCCGCCAGGTTGATATGTTATTAGCCAAACTACCTCACGCTCAGGCTATGACTCCTTTGCATACTATTAATGAACAGTCGTTTGAGGCTTTCAGTTTGTGGGCAAGCCGTTGGTCTGTTTCTCAAGACCTTACTTTGCGCCTCTCACCAGCCGAACTCAAAAGAAAAAAACGCAAATATATTCCTTTTACTGTTGTTCAGCGTACCCCAGTAACCGATGATAATATTTTCTTATTGCGTTTGCAGCCTACCAAAAAAATAACTTTTACCTCTGGTGATTTGCTCAGCATTACCCCTTCCGATCAGCGCGAACGTCTCTACTCAGTGGCCAAAATGGAAAATGGAGAACTGTTGCTTAGTATAAAACTCATACCCAATGGGGTTGTTACCAACTACCTAAACACTCTAAAAACAGGCGATACTCTACAAGGGGCTATAGTACTTAATGAGCGTTTTCATTTCCCTGCAGAGGCTCCCGAAATAGCTTGTATTGCCAATGGTTCAGGTATGGCTCCTTTCTTAGGAATGATAGCTCATAATACAGCCCAAAAACCGCTTACCTTAGTGTGGGGCTGTCGCAAAGCCGAGGCTCTAAAAATATATCAACCCTATACCGATACCTTTACTGCCGAAGGGAAACTTACTAACTACTGGCAAGCTCTCTCTCGTGAAGCCGACCGTTTTTATGTACAGGACCTTATCAAGCAGCATTCCGACTTTTTTGCACAACTGCTCAGTAGGGGAGGGGTGATAATGATATGTGGCTCACTGGCTATGCTCAAAGCCGTAACCGAAACACTTGATGAGCTTTGCCGTTTCCACCTTCGCCAGCCTCTCAGCCATTTTGAAAATCAAGGACAACTCAAAACCGATTGTTATTAATATTAACCCTCTAACCTCTAATCCCTAAAATAATGACTACATATTCACTGTATATCAACCCTAAAACTTCGGTCGAAGAGGCTAAACTCCTTTTTGAAGCCCATACTCTTGATGCATTGCCAGTATGTGAAGGTGCTACCTTTATGGGGGTATTACATAAGGATTTTATTGAGAATGAGCCTAATGAAGCCCTCGTGTCCGATTATCATTATGCTTTTGAATCCTTCTTTGTCTTGAATACAGCTGCTTGGGATGAGGTTGTAGAGGCTTTTTCTACTTACCGCACCAATATGCTGCCAGTACTTACAGCTACCCATCAGTTTGTAGGTTACTACCTCCTTACCGATTTTGTGCAACAACTTACCGAAACACCTTTTGTACAAGAAGCAGGGCGTGTAATTATCTTAGAGAAAAAGCAAAACGATTATTCTTTCTCCCAAATTAGCAGAATAGTAGAGGAACATCATGGTAGGCTTTTAGGTATTTACATTTCTGGTTATACTGCTAAAACAGTCCATATCACATTAAAAGTAATAGCCAATCCTCTCTCCGAAATACTCCAAGCCTTCCGCCGTTATGGCTATGGAATCCTTTCCGAAAAAGAGGATGATAATTACCGACAAGAGCTGAAAGACATATCACATTATTTTGAAAAATACCTCAATATGTGATAACATTACTTCCAAATAAGAAAGAGTCCAAAAAGCTTTTAAAGCTCTTCGGACTCTCTCTCTTTTTGTAATTATATTAGCCTACCAACCTGGGTTTTGCGCCCAGTCAGCTTTACCTTGCTGATATTTAACATCATTTGGCGGTATAGGCCAAGTCATTTTGTAATTTCCAGCAGGAATATTCAACTGATTGTACTGATCGGCAGGATCAGATACAATAGCATCAAGATTCTGAGGGGTACCACGTACCACACCTAATCCCCAACGCTTGATATCAGCCATACGGAAGCCTTCAAAAGCAAGTTCTCTATTGCGCTCGTTTTGTATCTCAGCCCATAAGTCGGTATAAGTAACACTACCAATACCACGTGCAGTGCGCAATCTATCTAAGTAAACTTTAGCATTGGTCTGATCGCCATTTTTATAAGCAGCTTCAGCTGCTATAAGGTATAATTCAGCTATGCGGAATACTTTAGGTCTATGTAAGTAACTAGAATCATCTCTAGGACTATTCTTTAACTCATCATTATCAGGATACTTGTATACTAAATAGATATTATTGTATTTTGTCTCAGAATAATTAGCGAATAGTTTCCTAATATATACGCTCTTCCTAAAATCTGTATTATCAAATAAATCTACAAATGATTGAGTAGGAATTAGTTTAGGATAATAGTAAAGTACTCGCTGTGTGTAATAGCTTTTTTCTTCTCCTAAGTATACATCATTACCATTAGGTAATTCAGCAGTATTTCCTTTGTCATAGCGTGCATATAGTTGTGTTATTGACTCAGCAGTAGCATCTTTCTCCCATACATTTTGCAAAGTAGACGAAGTAGTAGTTAGAGGGTAGGTACCAGCCGAAATAAGTCCAGTTGCAGCTTGATAAGCTCCTGCCCAATCTTCTTTATAAAGTAACACACGCGCTTTAAGGGCAGTTGCAGCATCTTTCGAAAAAGTAGTTTTACCAGCACTTCCAGTTACATTACTTAGCAATTGTTGTGCTCGTGTTATATCAGCCAAAATAAACTCATAAGTCTCTTTTACAGTACTTCTTTTAGGAAAATCATTAATAGTAGGTTTATCAAGCAAAGGTAACCCATATACCGAACTTTCATCATAAGCAGGGCAGAAATGTGTTACCAAATAAGTATAATAGTAAGCCCTTGCCAAGTATAGTTCACCCATATTTTGATTAATCTGAGCCCTAGCCGAGGTAGCACCTTGTGCCGATATAGGTATAGTAGGAATACCCTCTATCCCTATATTTATATTTTGAATAGCATCAAAGTATTTTTGCCAAATAGTAGCTATTACCCCATTAGATGAGGTCAAAAGGGTCCAGTTATGTATTTCAGTAAGAATATCATTGTTAGATGAACGCCTTGCTAAGTTAGCAAAATCAGCTTGTGCATCACTAGCATACATTGCTCTTCCATACACATTACCACGCAAAGTAGCGTACATTCCATTTACCCAATATTGTGCATCTTGTAAGCTTTTAAAAGAGTTCTTTTGGCTAAGTTCTTTATAAGGCTCTTGATCAAGACTGAAACAAGCATTTAGCAAAAACGGAATGCTTATCAATATAAGTATTTTATATAAGTTTTTCATCGATTTACATTTTAAAAATTAATATCTATCCCTAAGGTAAACTCACGAGATGGGGGATATCCTCCTAAAGAAATAGCACTAGCCGATTCAGGGTCAGCCCCTTCGTATTTAGTAAGCGTAAAGATATTCCTAGCAGTAGTATATAAGCGTATCCCGTCAAAGAATCCTATTTGGTCAATAACCTTCTTAGGCAAACGGTAGCTAAGGCTAATACTCTTCATACGCATATATGAAGCATCTTGTATAAGTCGTGAATCTAAGCTATATATAAATGCATCCGAATTTACTTTAGGGTGACGTGTATTATCACCAGCTTGTTTCCAGTAGTCAAATACTTTTCTACTCATATTGTACACCCCAAATCTACCAGGATTTTCTACATATCTCATATCGTTATTTACCACATACCTACCCAATGAGAATGAAAATGCCATATCCAAGCTAAAGCTCTTGTAGTTGATATTCCACCCAAAACCTCCATTTACAGGAGCTTGCATTTTCTTACCAGTAGTTTGTATTAGTTTACTGTCATCATAAGAAGTAGTTACATTATTATCATCTGTTACCTGTTCCATACGGTCTGTACCAGGTACATAGTATTCAGTAAGTCCTGTTGTAGGATTTACTCCTTTCCTAATAACGGCTGCCCATTCTAGTGCTCTACCCAATTTATATCCTACTCCTGAACTTGTACTTATATCAGATATTTTATTACCAAAAAGAGAGGTTATTTCCTGTACGTTATAGTTTACGTTAAAATAAGGGCGAATCGTAAAATCATTAGCAGCATTTCTGTAAACTACCGATGAGAAAGTAAAGTCTACACCTCGGTTGCGCATTCCTCCGGCATTATCCATAAACTGATTTTGTCCCGAGGTAGTGTTAAGTTCCCTACTTGAAAGCATATCGTAGGTTTCACGGTCATAGTACTCAATGTTAAATGAGGTTGCTCTATCAATCACAACATTAACTCCTACTGTAGTTTTGCGCTGTTCTTCCCAATGTAAGTTAGGGTTTCCTAAGCGGTAAATGGTATATCCCATATTTTGCTGATAGTAATCAGATCCTTCAATGGTGGTAAGGTGATTATAGCTACCTCCTCCTGAATTACCCGATAAACCTGTACTAAAACGCAAGTTTAAATCTGTAAGCCAGTTTACATCTTTCAAGAAATTCTCTTGTTTTAGTTTCCACATCGCTCCCAATGCCCAGAAATTACCATAATGGTTATTCTTCCCAAAAGCCGATGAACCATCACGACGTATTGAAAGGTCTAAAAAGTACTTACTACCATAAGAGTATTCCAATCGCCCAAAATAAGAATTAAAAGTAGTAGTAGTTTTATCATCTTCTACTGTTTGGTTCTTATTACCATGCGAAAGCGTCGAAAGCCCATCCGAAGGCTGTCCATAGGTTATTACTGTTAATGTTTTTGAACTATTTTCTATAGACTCTTGTCCTAATAACGCATTAAAACTATGTTGTTTCTTAGCTCCTAAAAGGAAACGGTATTCCAAGGTGTTAGTAAGTGTCTTTCTAAGTGATCTACTACTGCTAAAAAGAGCATAAGCATTAGTAGTAGGGGCGGGAGTACGCTGTTTGTATATCATAAAAGAGGAAAGCTCTTTATTCTCTACATCTCCATACCCGTATTGTACCCCTCCTTGTGTTTTAAATATCAAGTTCTTAATAGGTTCAATAGTAATAAATCCTGAAGGCATAAAATCATCACTAATGGTAGATCTTGGGTGCTTTTCTGCATAGTATTCAGGGTGATAGAACCCTAATGACGGACTTATAATACTATTAATATAGTCCTTCCTCCTACCGTCTTCATAAGTAGGCGAGTAAAAAGGCAGTGTATTCATACGGATAGTCGAGTCCGATCCACTACCATCACGTTCATTATGCCCTGCAGCAAATGAAATACCTGTTTTCAGCCACTTTGTGATTTGTGTGCTAACACTACCGTTAAGGGTATAACGGGTGTAATCAGAAGATGGATTTGAAGTACCTTCTTGTTTAAAATATCCCAATGAAAGATAGTAGGAAGTACTTTCTGTCCCTCCCGAAAGTGAAACATCAGTACGTGTAAGGGGCACAAAGTCACGGAAGAAAAATCTATCCCACTGTGTGTTATATGGGTTGTCTTGTAGAATTTTATTAGCAGCAGCTTCTGCTACTTCACGAGTATTACCCAATCTACTCATTCCTGCCGCCGAGATTATAGAAGAAGGACTTCTTTCAAGCCAAAAGTCCATATACTCGCGCGGAGTCATCATATCGTCAAAGAATTTCCTACTTGCATTAGTTAGGGCTGAAAAGCCTAACTGATTGCTAATAGTAATATTAGTGCGCTCATTGCGGCGTCCTTTTTTGGTAGTGATAAGTACCACACCGTTAGCAGCACGTGCCCCGTAAATAGAAGTCGAAGCCGCGTCTTTCAGTACCGTAATGTTTTCAATATCATTAGGGTTGAAATCACTCATCACACTGCTACTCACAGCAATACCATCCATTATGAACAGAGGCTCTTGGGTGCCTGTTTTGGATAAAGCTCCTTGAAAGTTGTTATACCCGTGAATAAGGATTTCACTATTACTACCTGGGCGTCCCGAGCCAGAGGTAACTACCACCCCTGCTAGGCGGCCTTGTAACGCGTCCGATACACTGGCAATAGGAGCACTACTCACATCTTTACCCTGTACTTGCGCTACATGTGCTACGGTGCGGCTTGCTATTTTAGGAGCTCCATAACCGGTAACTATCATTTCTTCTAGTTGTTCGGCTTCTTCACTCATCACTACATCTATTTTTTTAGTATTACCACCTACCTTTTTATCAATAGGTTGCATACCTAAAAAACTAAAATTAAGCACATCACCGGCTTTTGCACGAACGGTATATCTCCCATTTTCATCTGTCGATGCCCCGTTCTGTGTGCCTTTTATCAGTACCAATACACCTGGCAAAGGTAACCCTTTGTCATCCTTTACAGTACCCGAAACTTCTAAATTCTGCGCCACCATTGTAGCCGATAGCAACAGAAAAGAAATGCAAACAAACAAGTTTTTCAAATTCATAATTCTTCTTTATTATTAGACTGCAAAAGTACAAATAAATTCCAAATTACCAAATTTTCTCTTGTAAATATCACATTTTTTAGTTTCCTCTTCTATCTCTTATCTTTAAGCCTAAGTAAGTAAGAACGCCTAATAAGGCTGATATGCTTACCGCTATTACCAAGCTCCCTATTACATACTGCAATAAGTTGTTTAATATGTATTCTTTAGTAACTTCACCTCCCTCTGGTAATACACTTCCTCCTACAAACCATGAGCCTACTTTTAGTGAGCTCAGTAATAGTACTGGTATCATTGGCGGGATACTCAAGTTTGAAAACACAAAAGCCAATGCCTTATTAAGCTTAAAAAATACCGCCAAGCTAATGGTCAAAACCGTTTGTAATCCCCAAAATGGCGATAACCCAAAAAAAGCCCCCAAAGCTACCGAGTATGCCTTTACCTTATGGCTGCTATCACTCTCCAAGATGTTCTCTTTAACAAATTGCTTCAGGCTCTTTTTCCTCGCTTCTCTAATAAAATCACGCGGTTTTATGTAGAAAAGAGCTATAAGCACCAGCACGCTGTTCAGTATGCTAATACGCGCAAAATCCCTTAAAGGTCTAAAGTGCGATACTCTTTCTTCTGCCTTGTATAGCACCCTTATAGGCACGTTCTTTACTGTCACACCACGCCAACTGCTGCGCACCAGCACTTCTATTTCAAACTCAAACTTTTCAGTATAGTACTTTTTAGGAATCGCCTCCAAGGGGTATAGCCGGTACCCCGATTGCGTGTCGGGTAATCGCACCCCCGTTTCCAGATGAAACCAAAAGTTCGAAAATTTATGCCCAAAACTACTCTTCTTAGGCACCCCTTCCTGTGCCATATTGCGGTTACCCACCAGCAGTACGGGCGCTGTTTCTTCCTTAGCAGCTTCTATAAATAGCGGTATATCATCAGGGTAGTGTTGCCCGTCCGAGTCTATCGTAATCGCATACTCATACCCCAGCTCTCTCGCCTTTTCAAATCCTATGCGCAGCGCATTCCCCTTACCCTTGTTTTGAGGCAGATGTATCACCGTAAGCTCTGGGTATTGTGCCAATATAACCCCAGTCTCATCCGTAGCCCCATCGTTCACCACTATTACATTAGGCGTATGCTGTAATACCCCTTCCACCACGCGGGCAAGGGTTTTAGCATTGTTATATGTCGGTATTAATACGCAGTAATTCATCTTATTTCAGCTCTAAAAACCCCGAAATATACGCCTGCAAGTCCGCCGGTTGCTTGCTGTAATGAGCCTTTAAAAAAGCCTTGTCAGCAGCAATATTATTCCTGTAAGGCACTATTTTGGGCAGATTTTGCTGCACACTTAGCCGTATAAGGTGCAATTCAGCATTTTCGGGCTCTTGTGCTAAGGCGCCCTCTATAAGCGCTTTCCCTTCTTTTAGCAAGGCTGTGCGTTTCCCTCCAAATTTAGCCAATATCATCAAGCTCGCCCCCTTGTAGGCACTTAGCACCACATCAGTAGCAGGCGCTTTAGCCATTAGGGCAACAAAAGCCGTAGCCTCCTCTTTGCTTGCCGAAGCCGTAGGGTATGCCCTCCGCACCTCACCAATACTCTGCCCTCGCAAGGGCAAAGCACAAATGCATAAAACCAACACCAAGTATTTCATAGTTCTTTCCATCGTATTAAAGTGCAAAAGTACAAAATAATTATCAATTAACAATTAGCAATTAATAGGCCAATCATCCCAACCCCTACCGCACCCCCCTTATCTCTTGCCCTCTATCCCCCTCCCTTCCAAGCACCTCCCAACCACCCCCTACCCCGAACGAACGAATAACGAACGAATAACGAAGGATAAACGAACTATAGTCAGCGAGCTGGCACAGCTGAGTATGTCGCGAAGGATAGTCCCTCCAATAACGCCAACCCCATATCTCCCCAAAGTCACACAAAATAACCCCCATTTTTTTACACCCTTTAAAACAATAATTCATTTATTTATCGTATATTTGCCCCCAATACCACTAGCACGCACCTGCCCAACAAAAGCACATAGCTACTTAAAACACCATTAAAATGAGAATACACATCGATAAATTACAACTCGCTTCCTTTACAAGCACCTTTTATACCAATCAATTTACCTATTCTCAAGTCGAAGGCAAAGCCGATTGTTTAGGTTGGAATATTATATTCTTTGCCGAAAAAACAACTAATAAAGTTTCAGCCATTAGTTTTGAAGATATTCTTACTTCTCAAACTATAACACAAATAGCTAATAAAATATTACAAAGCATAAACTTTCCAGTACAATTTAAAGATAGTTTCTCACTGATAAAACAAAAATTCGCCCAACCCAATTTTACAGATAATATATTAGAAAATATAACCAGACACTATTATATTTATAAAAAAGAACAACTCCTTTTATGCTTTAATACAGATAATAAAGCCCAACTATGTGGGTTAGAAATAATAACCAACCAAAATATTATCAACAACAGATTAGAAGTCTTACAACAATAGCCATAACCTATAGCTCACACCCCTTATCCCAAACACAAAAACATTTTAATTTATATATCAATATGCAACATTACAAAACAATAAAAGAACTTATCAAAGATTACAAGCAATTGCCTTACCCTGGTGGTATTTATATCGAAGGAGAAAAACAGAATAATTATCAACAGGCAGCATTTTGGGTTTTATCCAGTGATGAGGAATTTGATCAAGATTCTGTCGAAACTAAGTACGGAGAAGTCCCCGAATCATTAGCCCAATTTGAAGTAGCTTACTTTTCAGAAGTAGGCATTTTTCAAGACATTATTGACAATAAGTTTGATCATAATGAATCGCTAACTACCGAGGATACCGACGTCCTTTTAGCAGCTATCGACCATTACTTTGAGTATGATGATTTTCAGGATTAAAAGCTTCCAACGCTTTACCAATCCACAAAAAAATATTTTACAAGTATGAAAATAGAAGCAATTAACAAAGGGAGTGAAGCAAAAGCCCTTGCTTTTCAGGAGTTTTTAGGCTTTACCTTGCCCGATGATTATTTTAATTTTTTAGCCCAAAATGACGGTGCTACCATTGATGAAGCCTATTTCTATGTAAAGGATATAGAGGAATACATTATGTTTGATCTTTTCTATAATATAGAAAAATGTATAAAAATCTATGAAGAGTTCAGTGAGGATTTTCCGAGCAAAAGTCTTGTCATCGGGAGAGATCCAGGAGGAGGAATGCTCCTTTTAGTAACCGAAGATGTAGGTGATTTCTCCAAAGGGATTTATTTCTATGACCATTCTCACTTTTTTGAGGCTTCCAATAGTGATTGTAATACCTACTTTGTATGCGATACATTTACCGAGTTTATAACCATTTTAGAACATACCACTTTACCATAATTAGGTAATAAATCCTCAATATTTTCAACAAGTAGCATCAAATTAAAATGACAGAAGAAGCGCGAACAGAAGCATTAAGTCAGCTTATCTATAAGTGTGCTAAAGAAGCATTCTTGGAATTGTTTAAGAACAAGGAACATTATTACAATTGTGTATTACTTGCTCCTGCCGAGGGCTATGCACCTATTCTATCAGCTTGGTCTTATGAAGCTTTGGATAGAGAGAAGTCCAAACACCCTAAAGAAGAAATTTGGTTATACAAATGGAACTTTGCCGATTCGCCTTATTACGCTTTTGGTGAAGAATATTTCAAGCCTGTTCAAAGTTTGTTAGATACTTATCCTAGTATTTTTGATATGGAAGACGAAGATGAAATAGAGCGAGAGTTTGAACTAAGAGTCTCGGCAATGGTACAAGCGATGCAAAAATTGGATCAGGAAGGCATTTTCTCTATTAACCAACCGAGAGAGCAAGTCTATATCAATGTTGAGTGTATTCCTAACGACAATTCTGATGTAGATAGAGCCCTTTTACTCAATGAAGCAAAGAACATTCAAGAATGGTTAAAAGATAATCCCAAAGTAGAGGAGTAATACTATTTATTATAAAACAAAAAACCTTCTTATTGCTAGAGAAGCTAAATATATGTCTAATTTTGTTGTAAGTAATATTTTAAAGGAACTCATAGAGAAAGAAAACTTAAAAGTTGGTTTTTATAGAGACTAAAATCCATAAACAATAGCCAATGAGAGCACAGAAGTGCATTCTCTTTAGAAATTTAAAAAGTAAAACTATTTATGAATAATATAATAGATTAGTTTGAAGAAAAAGAAATTGTAGATAGTGTATTATAATGAAATATATGTTTTATCCTCCCAAAAAAATAATGAGTGACTTTTTATATATAATAGTACTCACTCTTTTAATACTAAAAATATTCTTTGCTTATTTAGAAAGTAGTAGCTTTTTCAGCACTAATTTTTTATCATACCTATTCTCTATCAAACCAGATATTGTAGAGTTCACAAGTAATTTTTCTATTAAATACTTGATCAAACTATGTTTTTTACTTATTTGGATTTCGTCTTTGCATTTTATTGTTTTTAAAGCAATGAAGTATATATTAAAAAAATGGAATATTAGCAACTTTAGTTACTATATTTTCCCAATAGTAATATTTGTATGGCACTATTATTTTCCTATGATAATGATTGTTATTTTCCTAACATTTAATGAATATGTTAGTGCTAAAGAGATTTTAGAAATCTGTATAAACCCTTTTTTATGGGTACAGTAATTCTAATAATTCACCCTCAGGTTTTATATACCAGCTACACCAAATCGCTGGCTTTGTGCACGTTTTATAGCCGATATTCTCTTTAAAAATTGTAGATAGTGTGTTATATGAAAGAAATAGAATTGTTTAGACATATAAAGGACCGCATCGGTGTGTTTGTACCCGATAGTACTTATAGTAACTACGTATCTCTTATTATTGGCTATGATCTAGCTAAAGATAATATATTGTTAAAGGGGTTTAGCGAGTGGTTAGCTTCTAAATACAAATTACCGACTAACTTTGTCTTTTCTCAACAAATAAAATATTACCTTTTTAAAAAAGATTTCACAAAGACTTTAACTAAAGAAGATGAAATGCTTTTAATCCATTGTTTGTATGAAAAACTAGTAGAGTTTTGGGAAGAAAACAACAAAATCTAAAAATACTCTGATTATTCATTTATACTAACCGTCACATTTCCCCATTATTTTGCTAATTATTTTATAGGTTATTTATTGTTAATTGGAAAAAGATTTGTAATTATGCCCCAATCAAATAAACCGCTTTGGCTATTATGTAACAAATTTTTATAGAAAATCTTTTCCCTCATCTATCCTCTAAAACTTCCTTTTTGTCTATAAAATCGTGCTTTTCATCGATTTTAGTTGTAACCTGAGCACTTCCTGCACTACCTTTGCCTCATCAAAGAACTTAAAGCCTTATAACTATGAAGAACCCTTTTCTTTTAATGGCAGGGGCAGTAGCTGTATCTATGCTAATGGCTTGCTCCAAAAATGATGATACCACTACTACTACCACTACAACAGGTAGTTCCTCAGGCAGTATCACAGTCTCTGCTGCTAGTACTACATCAAGTAACAAATTAGGTACCACTACAACCGGTAAAGATACCTCCGATTTGCTTGCCAATAACAGCTTCGGCAGCACCGTAAATATCGTTTTTAATGGCACTTCAGCCACTGTTAGTAATAACGTATTAGGCGTAACCATTACCCAAAGCAATGGGCTAGTAACAGTCAATTCTACTGCTTCAGGGGTCGAATATAAAGTGTCTGGCACAGCCAGTAGCGGTCAGTTAGCTATCACTAGTACCGATGCCTTTAAGCTCACCCTTAATGGGGCTAATATCACCAATGCTAGTGGGGCTGCAGTTCTCATCAATTCCAATGTGAAGGCTTTTGTTCAGCTCACAGCTGGCACTACCAATACTCTTAGCAGCTCTTTAGCAACTGCTTTCCTCAGTTCAGGAGCTTTGCTCTTTGAAGGCTCCGGAAGCCTTAGCTTAGCAAGTAATGCCAAACACGGTATTGCTGCCAATTATGTACGCGTAACCGAAGGTAATATAACTGTAACAGCAGCGGCTTCACACGCTATACAAGGAACTTCTGCTGTATATATCGATGGTGGTACACTTAATCTTACTTGTACTAAGGACGGTATCCAATGTGAAGAAGGTAAAATCTTTATCAATGACGGTACCATTACTATCAACGCTGGCGACGATGGTATTACAGCTGCCTATGAAAGCACTACCTCTGGCGTAGCCAATCTTACTATAAATGGCGGTACTATCAATGTAACCGCAGAAGGCGAAGGCTTGGAAGCTAAAAATATCCTTACTATCAATGGCGGAACCATAAGTCTCAAAACTACCGATGATGCTATCAATGCAGGAGAAGCGCTTTACTTCAATGGTGGTAAAACCTATGCTTATGCTACCAGTAACGATGCTATCGATACCAATGGTAAGTTAGGTATCACCGGTGGGGTAGTAGTAGCTATAGGCACCGCAGCATCTCCCGAAACCAGCCTCGATGCCACTGCCGAAGATAGCTCTTGGAGTACAGGTTTTACTATTACCGGAGGTTATTTGGTAGCCATAGGGGTAGGTAACACCCCCGATACCCCTCTTACTTCTTCTACCCAAAAAACAGTAGTATTAGGAGGCTTATCAGGTTTAGCTTCACAAATAGTGAATATCACCTCTACTTCAGGTACCGAGGTAGTTACATTCAAAGCTCCAGTAGCTTATAGTCACTTAATGGTTTCTAACTCCAAGCTAGCCAATAGCACTTACAATCTGTATATGGGTGGTACTGTAACCAGCGGCGAAGAATTTAATGGGCTATACACCTCAGGCACTTATAGCGGAGGTACATCAAGTAGCCAGTTTACAGTAAGTTCACAAGTTACTACTTCTGGAGTAAGTTCTGGTTTTGGAGGACGATTCGGGGGCAGAGGTTGGTAAATTAATAGGCAATAAAAAAGAAAACCCTTTTCATATAGCAAGAAAGGCTGTTTGGTGTTTTACCAAGCGGCCTTTTTTAGTTTAGCAATATTAATTCACTACTTTATTTTACTCATTCCTCAGCCTTCTGGGAATATGAAAAAGGGAATTTGTAAGCTAAAGAAAAATCAACCAAGCACAGTTTTCTGTTTTCAGTAATAGTATGAATTTTTAGCTATTAGTTTTTGCCTTTTTCCTTTTGATAACTAATAGTGGGAGAAGTATAAAAACACCTATCAGTGAGAAAAGCAAGCCTCCCATAGTACCAGCGGCAAGGGGGTACCAAAAGGCTTCTTTTGTATCGCCTATCACAAATGGTATAAACCCTAAAATCGTAGATAGCACCGTCAGCATTATAGGTATAATTTTGGCATTCCACGCTTTTAGGTAAGCCTTATCAGCTGGCAGCAAAGGCTGTGCTTTGCGCACTGCATTGTATTGGTTTAGTATGTATATATTAGCGTTTACTGTAATCCCTGCCAATAACACAAATGAGGCAAACCCTCCCTGATCAAAGTTCAAATCAAATCCCCAAAAGGTCAAAAACACTCCTATAAATGAAATAGGTATGATAAGAATAATGATAAAAGGTTGTTTTAATGAGTTAAATAATACCGAAGTGGTAAAGAAAATAATAGTAACCAGCAATGCCAATAGCCAATACTGTTTACCTTCTTTGCCAAAATTCCATCCTACCTCTTGTTCTTCTATTTTATAACCAGCAGGTAGTTGCTTATTTAGTGCTTTTATCTCTTGCTCTAATAGCTTACTCCCTTGCTGTCCCGACCCTATATAGTTAAACTGGGTTACAAGGCGGTACTGTTGTTGTTCTTTAGCTATCTCTTGTGGTGCTTGGTCACGCATAATAGTAGCATAAGGACTAAGCGAGTGCTGTAATGCCCATATATCGTATTGTTTAGATTGTTGGCTGTGCAGCACTATATCTTCACTACGTCCTTCGTGCAGTAGTTGTCCTGCCCATATATCTCTACCAAATAGCTGTGATAACCCTCTAAATAACTCCAAAGGATGCTCTTTAGCAAGGGCTAATTGTTTTTTATCCAAATTGAATTTGTATTCTTCATAATCATCTTTGTAATATGAATAGTCAGAGCTAATAGTCACTTCTTGTATACGTCTGTGTTTTAATAAGCGTGTTCTAAGGGTATCAGCCCACTGGTTCAGTTCATCGTAGTTATAGCCTAATAGTTTTACCGAAAAGCTACCTGCTGTTTCTTTTACATCATTGCTAAAACTTCTATCTTCCAAGCCATATACTCCCCAACTACCACCTCCTAATTCCAGGGCTTTACTAATTACATTATTCTTTAACTGATAAGGAAACCCCGAGCGTTCTGCTTCTTTATTGAAAAACACATCAATAGAAGCCCTATTAGGACTGTTAATATTCGTCTGGAATTGTTTAATTTGTTTAAAACGACTGAGGTAGCTTTCCATACGCTGCATCAGGTTGTTCATTTGTTCAAGGGTAGTCCCATTAGGCATTGATGAGGTAATAGTAAGCACTACCTCTTGCTTCCTACTAAATGAGCCTTGTTCATATACATTCTCAGCAAAAAGTCGCAATGTACCTCCTAAAACCTTCTCAACTAT
Source organism: Capnocytophaga sp. oral taxon 878 (assembly GCF_002999135.1). Taxonomy (NCBI): domain Bacteria; kingdom Pseudomonadati; phylum Bacteroidota; class Flavobacteriia; order Flavobacteriales; family Flavobacteriaceae; genus Capnocytophaga; species Capnocytophaga sp. oral taxon 878. The sequence goes on along the minus strand of NZ_CP027229.1, from coordinate 2,034,475 downwards.
AGGTTTAACAGCTTCTTTGTAAAATTCAGTAGCAAAAATACTGTTGTAAGTCTTTGCCCAGCTGCTTTCGCCTTCTATTTTATCAGGTAGTAAGAATATCGGGAATCCAAAAAGAAGTATAAAAAAAACAAATACCGCCCAGCGCACTCTTGCCAGGCCTAATAATCCTTTATGATATACACAGGTTATTTTTACTAATAATCTTTTTGATGGCTGCCAGCGGGCTTTCCTTTTCCGTTTCTTGAAGGTTAACTTCTCCATCATAGCAGGTACAAACCACAAAGCTATGAGCAGTGAAATAGCTAAGTTAATTACAATAACCATTGCAAAATCTAAAAGATTAAGGCGCAAGCGCTCATCTAAGAAAAATATCATGCACAATGCTCCAATGGTAGTAAGGGTAGCCGCTAGTATAGGCAAGAAAGCCGCACGGTTGCGCTTGTGCAGCCAGTGGTCGGTCATTATAATGGTATTGTCTATAATAAGGTTTAAAGAAATAGTAATACCAGCCAAAGAATACAACTGAATTTCCAGCTGGAAGAAGTAATATAGCACAGCTGCTATAGCTAAGTTCACACTAAGGCTTGAAATAATAAGCAGCAGGTATTTTAAGTTACGTGAAATAAGTAGTACAAATGACAGAAGAATAAGCACTGTCAGGCCACTGCGCACATATATCTTATGAAGTTCATCTTTTATGTATTCGGTAGCATCATAGTTTTGGTGTAACTCATAGCCATTGGGTAATTGTTTTTTTAGCTGTTGCATTTTAGCTTTAATAGCATCGCTTAATTGCAACTGGTTAGCATTTTCTTCGGCAAAAATAGAAAGGTAGATAGAGTTTAGTCCGTTAATGCGGTAGTAACTCCTAGGTTGTTGTTCAGTACGTTGTGCAGTAACCAGCTCACTTAGGTATACCACTTTCCCATCTACATTGCTCACAGGTATAGCCGAAATATCAAAGTTTTCTCTTTGTGTAGCATCCCCCATCACTACCCTTATGAAGTGTGTATTACCCTCATTCTCTATTTCTCCTATACCTAAAAAAGCTACATCGTAATATTCACCAATAGCGCGCTGTATATCGCCAATAGTAATATTAAGTCGCTTCAGTACATCATTGTTATAGGTCAGTTCCCACTGCATATTAGGGGCAGTAGTAATATCTATTTTATAGATACCTTTCAGCTCACTTAGTTGTGGTTTAATCACATTTTCACAATACTCCTGAATGCTGATAGGAAGAGCAGGAGCATTCACTGTATAGTTTAAAAAAGGGCGGTTTGCTTTCTCATCAGGGCGTTTTACTCGCAGTTGAGGGTATGATACATTGCGTGGCAGTTGCCCCCATAATTGCCTAATGATAGTAGCTACCTCAAACCGAGTAGCTTCTAATGAAGTATGTTTATCTATTTCAACAGAAATATATCCCCACCCATTACCCGAACGTGAAGTAATATTCTTTACCCCTTTTATACGTGAAAGCATCCCCTCAATTTTTGAGGTAGCTTCCATTTCTACCACACGTGAGGCACTACCTTGCATAGTGAAGTGCACGGTAAGCCCTGGTAAGGTTTGTGAAGGGGCTAATTTTATAGGTAATAGTGGCACAAGGGCTATACCTATAAGTGATACACACAAAAATACCAGTATAATGCTGAATGATGATATTTTCTTATTCATTAAGCGGTGTGATAGTTATAGGGGTGTTATTTTCAAAGTCGTATAAGGTGTATTTGCGTATTTTGTAGTAGCTAAGCCAATAGTTGCGCAGTGCCGATATGTAGTTGCGTTGTGCTTGCTGGTGTCTATCATTGGCAAGGGTAAGTGTATTGATGTCAGCTTTGCCTATAATAAAGCGTTCTTGGGTTTGTTGGTAAGCTTTAGCAGCAAGGCTAAGGGCTTCTTCTGCACTACTTATAATCTGTTGCTGTATTTTAAAGTCTCCCAAGGTCATTAGTAGTTCTTCTTCCAATTTTACCTCCTCTTGTTGTGCCGATAGTTTAGCTACCGATAAGTTACTTTTAGCCACATTGTACTTCCCCTTGTTCACCCCCCAGTCCAATATAGGCACACTTAAGGTAAGCGCAAATACATCTTGTTGTAATGGCGACTGGTAAGCTGCCGATAGGGTAGGGGCTACTTGGTTAAAACCTACACTTGCCGAAAGTCCTAAGTTAAAACGCGCTTCCCGCTTCGTTTTATCCACTGTTTCCTCCAATTGTAGTACTTGTAACTGCTGTTTTAGGTAGTTAGGATTGTTCTCTTTCGCCTGCGCAAGGGCTTCAGCAGCCTCAATCTCAAAAGTTTTAAGGGTAGTAGGTATTTCTAAACTGATAGAAGATTGCTTGTCTAAATTTAAGTATGAAATTAGGGCAAACATAGCTCTCTTTTCATTCAGTTTAGCAGTTTGCAGCGCATTCTCAGCATTAATCTTATCTAGCCGTAAGGTCATTAAGTCCGATTGGCTTATACTCGCTATCTCAAATCGTTCCTTCCCTATGGCATAAAGGGTATCAGCGCTTTTAATCTTATCCGCTGCCAGTTGGTGTTCTGCTTGTGCCATCGCCAAGCTAAAGAAAAGGTTAGTAGCCTCTTCCGAGGTTTGTTCTATATTGTAAATAAGTTCTTTCTGCGCAATGGTATATTTTACGGGTTCTATTTTCTTTTCCCAGCCAAAAGCGTTATAACCCAATAGCTGTTGCCTATAGCCTATACGTATGGGCACACTGGAGTATTGTACAAATTTATGATCACTAAAATTCTGATAATACCCTAATTCCGAATCTACAAAAAAAGTACCCCCTAACCAGTCAAAGTTTTGTATAAGTGATAGGTTACCGTGTGAGAAGAGTGTTTGTTGCGGTCTATACACATCAATATTCTGTGCCGAATCATACCGTCTTACAAAATCCCGATTGTAACGCAAGGGGGTCATGTTTAGTGAGAGTGATGGTAACCTATTCGCCCTAAAAGCCTTAAACTGCCAGTATGCCGATAAGTAAATATTCTGAGCCTTAAATGCTGCTACCGATTTCTCATTAGCCTTGCTCACTACTTCTTCTAAGCTAAGTACTTTTTTCGCCTCTTGTGCCGAAATATCTAATGCGAAAATCATTAATATTAAAAGTATTAATCTCCTCTTCATTTTAGTTTTTATTTTTTACCTTTATACACCCACCAATACACTAATGGTATTACAAACAAACTCACAGCAGTACCTATCAGCATAGTGCCTATCATTGCCACAGCAAGAGGCTTCTGTAATTCCGATCCCATGTCAAATGAGAATAACAATGGTACCATTGCCAGTACAGTAGTAAGGGTAGTCATCATTATAGAGCGCAAACGCTTTTCTCCAGCTTGGTGTATAGCCTCTAACAGAGGCGTTCCTGCCTTGCGTAACTCATTAATCATATCTATTTTCAGGATACTGTCATTAATAATAATCCCGCACGATACCACTATCCCTATAGCACTCATCAGGTTCAGGGTGTGCCCTGTAAGGTAGAATAATAGTAACGCAGCAGCTATATCTATAGGCAGCTCTGCCAGTACTATGAGTGGTTGTACAAAGCTCTCAAATTGTGCAGCCAATATAAAGTACATTAGTAATACCGAAATAAGCAATACTACCACTAGCTCACTAAGCATCTTCTCGCTTGAGAAAAAAGCTCCGGCAAACTGTACCTCCCAGTCAGTATTATTCTTAAAGTTCGTTTCAATTGTATTTACAAGCTCAGCAGGAGCATCAGTATCGGGGTATATTAAGGGTATATACTGCCCATTTTTACCCGAAACTATTGTCTTTAAGTCAGTACTCTTAGCCGTGCTCACAAAAGCGCTCAAAGGCACTTTAAGATACTGTTTCTGTTCATCTTGTAAGGCAGTAGTTACCATAGTTGTCTGCAACACCTCATTAATTGTAAGACTATTGCCCGCAAGACTAATAGGCAAATACTGCTGGTATGATCTCAAGGTCGCTATTTCATTGTTTTTGAAGGCTGTTTTAAGTGTGCGTTGCACTTCACTATAATCTACTTTATAGCGTATTAACTGTTCTTTGTTAATAGTAATCACCAATTGCTCATCAAAAGGGATTGTATTAGCTTTTAAGTGGGTAAGTTGGTTTACCTGCCTTTGCACAGCCTGCACATCTTGCTCTGTAAGTGGTTTATACTTGTTTTTAGCCTGTAGTTGTACAATTATTTCAGGCTCATCAGTATCAAATATCTTCTCAAAAATATTCTTAGGAGGTGCAAAACTAAGCGTAGCCTTAGGGTATTTCTCTTGCGCCCACTGCCTTAGTTGTGCGGTAATTTTTTCTATTTCTTTAGCGCTTTTTGCCTTAATATACACTTCTCCTTCTGTTGTAGTAAGGTTATTCTCTTTTTCTAGCAGATATTGCTTTGTACCCACATAAGTAGCGCTTTCAATAGTATAATCTTTCAAGCTCTTCAGCAGTTCATCAGTACGATGTTTGTTCTCTTGGGTATGTATATTCTCATTCCATTCCACCTTTACCTCTACTTCATTGTACTCCAGATAAGGCATATTAGCCTTTGGCACAAAGTAAAATAATACTACACATAGCGGGATAGTAAGCCCAGCGGCTATCATAACCCCTTTTTTATGCCTAAAAACAAATGAAATTCCCTTATCATACCCCGCAAACAGACGCTTGTCTATAGCCCCTTGCACTTTTTCCAATAAAGAAACCTTACTAAAAAACTTCCTACGGTAGAAAATATGATAAAGCACAGGTAGCAGAATAATCCCTGTAAAGTATGACACCAGTAGCCCCACACTCACCGCAAAGGCTTGGTCTAAAAAAATAGCCCCCGATATACCACTCAAAAATATCAAAGGTAAAAACACCGCAATAGTAGTAAAAGTCGAACTCAGTATAGGCGTAATAACCTCATTAGTCCCCTTCACACAAGCCTCCAATAAGCTCTCCCCATTCTCACGATGCTGTGCAATAATATCGGTAACAATAATAGCACTGTCTATCATCATACCAATAGCCAGTATCATCCCCGATAATGAAATAATATTTAGTGATTTACCAAAAAAATAGAAGAATAAAAATGAAATAATCAAGGATGAGAACATACTAATCCCTATAATAATAGGCGATTTCGCATCCCCCAAGAAAAATATCGCTACCCCAAATACCAATAAAAAACCTAAAAAAAGATTTTGTTTTAAGTTGTCAATAGTAAAATCCAATAACTCAGTTTGGTTGCGGTTAATGCTAAATTCCACCTCAGGATAACTCTCCTCCAAGTTCCCAAGCACCCCCTCCAAGCTCTTCTTCAGCTGCTCCATTGTCTCATCAGCCTGCTTTATAATAGCCAATGTAACACAACGTTTCCCATTCACCATTGATAAACCCATCTCAGGCTTCTTACTCAAGGTTACCGTCGCAAAATCCTTCAGCTGCAATAACCTATCTCCCTTCCTAAAATAGATATTTCTCACATCCTCAATAGAGCGCAATACCGATGAAAATTTAATATTATATTCATAGTACCCATCACGCACCACCATACTGCCAGGCTCAATGTTATTAGCTGCAAGCAGATTCTCAATATCCGATAGCTGCAAATTACTCGCCTCCAAAAAGTTCATATCAGGCACAATCCTAATATACTGCTGCACAAATCCCGTAACATCAGCCATAGCCACCTCAGGAAGCTGTTCAATACGCCGCTTCACAATATGCTGTGCTAGTTCCGATAACTCAATAAATTTACCCTCATCACTATCCCTATAAGCCTCATCATTTTTTAACGAAAGATTTAGGTAAAACACCGGTATATCCGTAGCACTAGCCTTTATCACCTGTGGGCGCGACAAGCCTCGCGGCAGCCTACTCATACTCGCGTCTATCTTCTCATTTACCTCAATAAAAGCCAAGTCAGTGTCAGTCCCATAGTCAAATTTAAGCCGGATAATAGCCCTCCCATCCCTCGTTTCCGAAGTAATATCCCTTAGCTTGCCCACCTGTAGTAACTGCTGCCTAATAGGCGTAACCACCGTATTTTCCAGCTCTCTGGCAGCAGTATGCTCACCCGTAATCTGAATAGTAATCTCAGGAATCGGTATATTAGGCAAAAGCGATACAGGCAGTCTACTGAAAGTAACTGCACCAATAATTACCAAAGCCAAGAAAGTCATTAGTACCGCTATGGGGCGTGCCAAAAGGAAGCGTATCATATAAAAAGTCGGTTAGCAATCTTGCTATTATTACAAGGCACAAAAGTAAAAACTTTACATCAAAAAAACAAATATTTTTGAAGAAAAAAAATAACACCCACTCACCCCCTTTCCCCACCCCAATTACCAAATCCTCAAAAAAAACCTCTCCCCCCACTATCCACTAACTCCCAACTCCTATCCCCTGATAATCACCCCATTTCACTTACACCCCACCCCTATAATGAACGAAGGATAAACGAACCTATAACGAACTATAAACGAACTATAAACGAAGGATAGTCATTACCTCACTGATAATCAGTCTTTTCACCTTCCAACCTTCATTTTGCCAAATCCGCAACCCAATTCCTCAATTCCCACATTTTTCTCATCTTTTTTCTCATTTTCCCCTCATTTTTCTCAATCACCAATTCCCCTCTCCACCTATTCCTTAACCCCTTCTTACCTCCTATCTCTTATCTCTTACCTCAAACAAAAAAGTCCTTATGAAGGTTTTCTTTCATAAGGACTTTTTTGTTTATTTTATTTTTTCACCACAGAACTGAAAAATATTTCTCTCTATCAATCATTAGCAACTTATTCAGGTTTCACTACCCCCCCCCAAACATTACCCAATTTAATATTATGTTTGATATATTGCTTTTAGCCAATAACTCATCACATATTAGTTCCCATTATCCTTTATATTCCAAAAAACTATTTTCTTCCTTTCCAAAAAATCATTAAATAAGTTATGTTCTAAAATTTTCTCTTCTTCAGTAAGATTCCTTACTTCATACTTATTAGCAATGATATACCAAGCCCAACTATAAGGTTCATAATGCTCTATAAACCCTATTGCATAATAAGGTTTTGGGTCATCTTCTAAAGTATTAAGTCGTTCAATAAAATCATTACAAAACCATTATCAGGGACAGCTTTCTTATAAAGATCAGTAATTAACAAACAAATATATTCAAAGTAGATTTGTCTATAAAATTTCTTATGATCTCCTTGATATGTGATATATTTTACAGGTTCTTCTTTTACTTTATTCATATTTTAATCTATACATTTTATTAATTTAGCTACCTTTTCATTAGTTATAGCTATTTGTTAGTCTCAAAATCATAACACACCCCTTGCTACAAGCAAGAGCTTAATGGTTCTTTAAGTTTACTTTCATCTTTTCATACTTGCTTTCTAAGTATCTTAATAACTTCTCCAATACATCTTTGTGATAAAAGTTCGGATTAGTTGCATTCTCTGCAAGTTTCTGCTTTATATAATCATAAGAACTTATATTACCATCGTATGATGTAATTATTGCTGCAAGCTCAGGAAGGGTTTCATCTAAGCATCTATCTGCTTTTATGATAGCGTTCACCATAACAATTATACATAGCTCAGGAGAAAACTTATATAATACATCAAGAGCATAATCAAATATTTCTTCTGTATCAGAGTAATCCAAATTCTCACACCGAGTTATAAGCGCTTTATAATCTATTTCTATATTCATAAGTAGATATGAGTTTGCTCGTCTTCCCCCACTGACGTGTTTTTTGTAATTTGTGCCCTATTAAAGTATTTTCCAATGGGTGCATTACCACTTTAAACAAGTATTATACACTTCTGGGAACTCACTTACCGAATATATCTCAGGAGCATAGCATAGCTTTTCTATTTCCTCTTTTAATGACTTTTTTATAACTAAGGCATTTTGATAGCAAAAATAATTATCGGGTAATACATTTCCTAAAACAAAAATATTCCTATCAGAAGACTCTTTTAAGTGCAAATCAGGATAAAGAAAAGTGTCCTCCCAACCTCTCGCAGCTATTTTTAAGTTGTCATTAAAGGCAAATAATTCGTTATCAGCCCTACAGAAACGCAATAAATAATAGGGCTGCTTAGCAATATTCTCCCCTTTAGTATTTACAACATTCAAGGTTGCTTTTTCATATTGAGGGTTTAAGCCATTCTCTATCACAAGATTTAATAATCTATCAGAGAAAACTCTTATCCCTTCATAATATCCTAAGAAATCAAACAACACTTCTTTCTGGCGTTTTACCACTAAAATCAATTCTTCAGGCAATTTGTATTTCTCTTCAGGAGGAAAAAAGAAATACATAGGAGAGTATTTAATCCATTCTCCACGTTTAATTTTAGTTGGATTTTTAGGGTAAAATTCCTCTGTAATAGTTGTCATTACAGTAGCAGGAACTCCTTTAGGTAACGCATTGGGGTTTGAATAAAACCATATAAACAATTCTTCCATAATACTTACTTTATGACAATCTTTAACAACCACTTCCTGTTGTCCTTTGTCTTATGTTATATCTTAATTCGTTTTGATATTCAATTATTTTTTTGCTCAGCCACTATTTTACTTCAGCTTTTCAACTCTGTCCCTCTTATTATTAGCATAGCATATTGTATTTTCACCACCACCTATCAGTACCCGCATAGGGCGCGCCAATAGGAAATATATTATATAAAAATACAGTTAGTAATCTTGTTATCATTACAAAGTATAAAAATCAAAACTATAAGCTAAACTACAAATGTTTCTAATTAAAACTAAATTTGTAAATAGTAAGGTAATCTCTATCCATATCTTGTGGTGTAGTAGCGTAGTACACACCTCCTATTGCACCTATTAACTGTAACCCTTTAGGCACCTCAATGTCTGCTATAAGTTGCTGTTTTTGGTATAATTGTAAGCCATCGCTAGTAGTTCCTTCACCTTTGCTGTACCCCCTTACTACACTTCCCAATTGCGGCAAATATTTTATAAAAGTATAATAACCATAAATACGCTCATCTTCTCGTCTATTCTCTTCTGCCTCATCAAAAGTATTTGTTTGTCTGTAATTTGTATTCATGTCTAGCCCTGCTAGTCCAAACTTGCCTACTATCTTATCTTCTTTTTTGCTGTAAATATAAATAGCAGGGTCTGCCCAAAAGTTGAGATATACCTCATCTATATCTTCTGTCGTATCATAGTTAAAATGATCAAAGTTAGGAATGTTTTTGTATTTTAAGTAAATAGGTGATCGTCTGCCTATTAGTTGCTCTATCTTACCTGTTTGCAAGTTTATAATGGCTAGAATACGAGAGTAATTATAATAAATATCACTGTTAAAATAACCATTGAATTTAGGGTGCGAAGCTGTAATAGCTATAGCAACATGTTCCTTATCCCATTTTTTTAAAATGTTAGGAATACCGTAATCAAACTCATACGTATCACCTATTGAGGGCTGTGGGTTGTTCAGCACTTCCTCATAAGAACGTCTAATTTGCCAATCCATACGCAATGAACGCAATTTCTCAAACCGCTTGCTAAACACATCTACACTACTATTCTTATCATTGTAAGTAATAAAATCCTTAGCCCCCATAGTAATCCCACTGATGCCTAAAACTTCATTAGGACCACCTCCTTTACCAATATGCTTGCTTATAGGAGTCCCATTCTTGTCAAAACTAAAAATATAATCAAAACGCTCATCAATAAAATAAAGAGTATCATTGTACACATCAAAATGACCAGTATAAGAGGTCTCATCTACCCTTATTTTTAAGGAATCAAGACTAAAATTAGTATGTTGTATAGCCTTTTTTATAACTGTGTTAGTAGTAGTGTAATAGGCAGTTGCATCAGCTTCTTCTTGCTTGTTTTGGCATCCTACTACCCAGCTCATAATGCTAAAAAAAATAAGTTTTTTCATTTTGTAATCATTTTAATTATTATTGTTTTTCTTTATTCTTTACTTTATTAATTACAATAAACTGTGCAAGGATTATTTAAAACCATTTTTTCTTCTAATTACTTCATATTAATTGATCAATTCCAAGCAAAAGAATTATAGCTAATATAAAAAAGCAAAACTCCTCCCCTTATGTAATAGTGGAAAAGAGAAATTTATTATAGATTAATGCAATTATACTATTTTTGTAATAAATAAAAGCCTTATTTAACTTGTGAGGTGTAAAAAACTTATTGTAAAAATATTTTTTTAATATAAAGAAAGACAAATGTTAGGAATAACTGCTGTTTTTTTAATTTGTCAAGTATTTTAATAGGGTTAATTTTAGCTAAAATTCATTATTATATTCTCATTGCAAAGTGGTAAATAGAGTCTTTGACTAATAAAAAACTACCTAAAAACAGATTAATTCGGCAATAAGTCTATCAAGTTTAAGTTATTTTCAACAATAAAAAAAGCAACATGTAATGATTGGCAAATGAATTTGTATACTAATAACTATTTCTGACCTTTTTCAAAAGAGATTTACTTTAAGAAGTTGCTTTACAAATTTCAAAAACAACTCAATTTACCACTTATGTTTGTATAAAAAAACTATTTCTGTAGCTTTTAAGTAAAATTTATTAATATAAAATATATTTCGAATCAAGTATATAATAGACTATTTGTCTTATTTCAGAGGGATAATTACTCTTATTTATTGACTTTACGGACATAATTGTTTAATCAATAAGTACATTATTACTCTCTGTAAGTTGTTTATTTGATACATAGTACTTCATATTTATGTCTGTTCTTCTTATGAATAACAAAGAAAGCTCTTATTAGGTTAATTTTGAATTTTCTATTGAGGTTAAATAGCCTCTATAAAATATGTAATAATATGAATATTAATATATTATTCAATTCACAATATTTATATAGTGAACAGTTGTATTGGTAATTCTATAGAATGTAGAGATTTCTATAATTATATGAATCAATTTAAGTGTAAATTTTATTCCTGACTTATTTTCTCTAAAAAGCCATTTATAAAAAAAATAGGCATATAAATTAATTATTTGTTTATCAACAAACACAGAAAATTTACTGTGTAAACAAAAATTATTGATAATTCTCTTTTTTTTGAGCAATATTAATTATATATAAAGAAAAATCTTAGGACCAATTAAGATTTTTAACTTCATTTGGTCTTGAAAGATTTATTTCATTAACCATATACTTACGAAAACCTAAGTAATATGTTCTTTTTAAGGTGGAGTTATAATATGTGCAATCTCTCCCTCATAGCCCATAAGTGTATAAAAATTAGAATAAATAAGTGATTCCAAAAAGAAAAACTCTATTTTTGTATTTTACATTGTATTTATCTACTAATCTATTGAAATATTTTTAAGTTAAGTACATCATAAATTGTGAGAAAACATAACAAATATACTCAGCACATTTTTATTGTAAATTAAATTGAGAATGCAAATATATTCAATTCAAGTAGAGTAGGTATAATTTTTAGGATATAATGTGTTGACAACGAGTTATTTAAAAAAAATAGTATGTTTTAGATATACTAGTTATGATTAGAAATACTATATAATATTTTTCATTCAATAAGAATAAATATAATTTCTAAATTATAGTATTTGTGTTGTCCATTAGTAGTTAGTACAGTGTATACATTATGTTTGCCTAACCCTTTGTCTTTAGTAGTAACTTTCATAGTTATAGATACAGTATCAGCAGGAGCAATCACTATTTTAGAAATATCAATAGCAGTACAATTACAAGAAGTTTGTTGGCTTACTAATTTAACATCCTCAGATCCTATATTCTTCATAATAAAGGTGTAAATTACATCTCTTCCTCTTTTTACTTTTCCAATATTTATCTTCCTCTTTTGAAGTTCTAGATTCCCCAATGTTTTTACGATTGTGTCAACTGTAATATTTTTATTATTAATTATTTCTGTAGTTGTACTATTAAGGTCTACTTTTTTTGTTGTTTTTTTATTACAAGTTAACTGTAAGAGTATGAAGAAAGCTACAATTAGTAATTTAAAGTATTTCATATTTTATCAAAATAGAGTGTAAGATTATGAAAAAGTCCAAAAAGAAAGTATATTAATAAAATATTACTATCTTTTTGGACAAAAAATTATCGTCCACAAGTAGAGTGACCATTATTGCTACATTGTGAATCGGAATCACCACTACCACATTCTTTTCTTAAGGAAATCCAAGCGCCATCTGAACAATATCCCTGTTTACAAACACATCTGTTGGATTTAATAGAAAAATTGTCTATGTTAATTGTTACTCCAACACCAACATATCCCTCAGACTCTGCTAATGTTTCAATGTTAGTTAAAACTACATTGTTTAATTTAGTATCCTTGTGGATACCATTAGTAATTCCAAAACTACTTACTATCACAATACCTGTAACCAATAAGCATTTAAAAAAAATCTTCATAAAAAAATATTTATAATTATTTGCAAAGGTAAATAGTATTTCTCATATAGACAAATTTTTCCGCTATTTTTTTAATTTCTTTTACCTTTATTATTTTCAAAATTCTTTTTTGTCCAGCTATGTCTAATATCTATTGAGTTAAATGATTGAGAAGTAGCACCTTTGCTAAAAGCCTCTTCAAAACTATCAGTCCCTTTCAGTATGAATAATTCCTTATAAAAAGGGTTAGAAACTTGTATTTCTTTTCCTAACCAATCAGATTCTCTATATCTAATAGGGGTGTTATAACAATTAGCATAACTATCTATGTTTTGTACTTTATACTTTAATCTGTCTTTAGGGATATATAGTTCAAGAACCGACTTAAAAGCTACTTGAGCCTTTTTATAAAACATAGAAATATATAGTTTATTAAAAACATTATGCCCTTCTACTAATGTATAAAAATTTTGACCTTCAAAATGAGATATATTTTCAAAATCAAGACTGTATATCTCTTTACTGATACAGTAAGTTGTAGGATCTATCCACATCTTACCTATCACATTAGTAAAATACCGCCCTTTATTCTTTATTTTTTCAACCGACTGAAATGCTAATACCCAATACTCTTTTCCATTAATATATTGTGAATCTTCCATCCTAAAATGATAAGACTTAACCTTTAAGAAGGGGTGATTAGCTATGTAAAAAAGATAATTATCTATAATGTTTATATGTTTATCTATTTCAAAATCTTTTTTTTGATTAGTTTCTATAACCCTTGCTTTACAATAGCTCCACAAAGGGCTATCAAAAATGTAAGGGGTAAGCAATTTTTGTACTATTACTTCCCCCTCTGTTTCTTCATATTTCAGTGGTTGTTCCAGCTCATTAGTGCAAACTGATTTTAAATTAAAAGAGACCCCAAAATTACCCTCAGCGGTTTTCTTGTAAACTAATTCTAGTTTATTAATAAAGTCTTTCATATCAGTAGTTTTAGGTTTGTTGTACACCACTACCTCTGCTAATAGCTTCACATCAGTTTGCAGGGTAATTTTGGTAGGTAGCTTTGTCCCTTCTAAACAAAAAGTTTTGTAACTGATATGTGAAATACAAATCTTTTTTACTTCTGTAGGATTAGCAGCAAAACGGAATAGCCCTTTATCGTCAGTTGAAGTAATCACACTATCATTTATAGTAATTACAGCCCCATACACAGGAATGTTATCTTCTTCTGCTACTACTTGTGAGTAGAAGAACACTTCTTGCGAAAAACTACATAGCGATAAAAAAGTTGTAAATATTACAAAAAAATGTTTCACTTGAATATATATTATTGAGTAGTTAAAAATAAATCAGCATATATAGCAACTGATGAATGTGAAGACCATAGACCTAATAACTCAAAAACTAATTTCTAACCTATTCTTTCACAAAATAACTTACAGTTGTAACTCCCATTCTACTTCTTTCCTCCACTACAAGTCTTTTTCTAGAAAATCGTCCTCTTTTCTCCATTGTAATTCTAGCAGCATTACCCTCTATAAAGACCATATTTTCCGAAAAGGCGTATATTCCTACACTTCTTTCCAGCTCACAGCTATTATCTCTATAGGTAAAGCTTTCCAAATCCTTTTCGTGAAAAACAAAGAAAGGAACCCTACTGCAATGGCATATCGCCGATTCGTCGCTTCCATAGCACACATCGCGCCCATTAACTGTAGTCCGTTCCCATACCCAAATCCCTTTTAGTTGTTCTTTAGTAATTTCTTCATCTTTAGAACAAGCACTAACAGCTATAAAAGCTATTAATAACACGCCGATGGCTAATAGTTTTTTTATTTTCATTTTCATATATAATTGTTTTACATTAAAAGCCACAAAGCTAATGCCAATGTGTTGTCAATTTCTATAATTTGTGTAAAAAAGTAAAAAAAGGCTGCCCCGAGATTTCTCGGGGCAGCCTTTTTTAGTCAAATAGGTATATGTTTTATTTCTTTTTTCTTCTTTTCAAAGTTCACCGCGCACGAGTCAATTTCCGATACGCGTAAGGTATTTACCATACCTTTACCTTGCATAGGCATTGATACGAGGCTTATCATAATATCACCCATATCCACATAACCTTTCTCATTAGCAATATGGTTAATATCCTCTATCAGCTCATCAGTCGATACAAATCTATCGTAGTAGAAGGTAGTTACCCCCCACAACAAGTTCAACTGGGTAAGAATACGCTTGTTTGATGTAAAGATAAGAATATGTGAATTAGGTCTGTACGACGAAATCCTAAAAGCAGCATACCCACTATTAGTAAGTGAGGTAATCACCTTAGCATTAGTATCATTCGCCATCTTAGCAGCGTGGAAACAGATAGTATTAGTCACATAACGCAATGAGCGTATAAAAGGAGTAATAAGCGGAACTTGTATAAGGTTAGAGTCTTCTACACTCTTAATAATTCGGCTCATTTGCTGTATTACCTGTACAGGGTATTTACCCACCGAGGTCTCTCCCGAAAGCATCACCGCATCAGCACCATCCATAACCGAGTTACCTACGTCATTCACCTCAGCACGGGTAGGGGTAAGGCTGGTAATCATACTCTCCATCATTTGGGTAGCAATAATTACCGGTATGTGGTGTGATTTAGCTTTACGTACCAATTCTTTTTGTATAAGCGGTACCTCTTCGGCAGGTATTTCTACACCTAGGTCACCACGGGCTACCATAATACCATCGCAGGCAGCCATAATCTTATCAATATTTACCAAAGCCTCAGGCTTCTCTATCTTAGCAATGATAGGAATGCGGTGTCCAGCATTCTCCTCTATAAGTTCTTTTAAGTCGCGTATATCTTCAGGGTTACGCACAAATGAAAGAGCAAACCAATCTACCTCTTGGCTAATAGCAAATAAGGCATCGCGTACATCCTTTTCAGTAAGAGCAGGTAATGATACTTTCGTATTAGGTAAGTTCACCCCTTTCTTTGATTTTAGCGGACCTCCTTGTACTACTACAGCCACTACCTCATCCTCACGATTAGTTGATTCTACCTGAAAAATAAGCTTTCCGTCATCTAGCAAAATACGCTCACCAGGGTTCACATCCATCGGGAACTCTTTGTAGTTCATATACACACGTTCTTTGGTACCCACAAAAGGCTCACCAGTTACAAAAGTAACACGATCTCCAGGGGCTACGTGGCTCTCGTCTTCCATTACACCTACTCTTAGTTTAGGACCTTGCAAGTCAGCAAGTATAGCTGTATGAAATCCGTATTCTTGGTTTATCTGGCGTATCATTTCCACTCTTTGGCGCACATCATCATAATCAGCATGCGAAAAGTTAATGCGGAATACATTCACGCCTGCCTCCATCATAGCTTTTATGATTTCAGGCGATTCCGTAGCAGGACCTAAGGTTGCTACTATTTTTGTTTTTTTAGTGTTTAGCATTCTTGAAAAAGCAATTTATGTTTTAAATTCAGTGTATCAGGTGTTATAATATAAGCTGTGGTAGAAGGTATTTGGTTCAGCTTACTTACAAGTTCAGCTGTATTCAGCCGTCCTTCAGTATCTATCTTCAGGAAATAGTCTACTTTCTTTAAGTTAGCTATTAAGTATTGCACACTATGTGTAGTACTAAAAATTTCTGTACCACTCATTTCTCTCTCTGCATTTAGCTTGTTGCCAATACAGTGCCACTTAACGCTTGTTTCGGGGTTATACCAAGTGTAGTACGAAAAGTATTTTTGGTAGATAGGGCACAGCAAAGCCTCTTTTTCATGCTCCTTATGCAGCTGTAACCTCAATTCTTTATTTAAAAAATATACTAAGCGATAATCTGCTAAAAGGCTGTGCAGTCCTATTAGTTTAAAATCACATTCATAATCTACTAATAGCTTTCGTGTTGCCATTGTTTTCTGTTTCAGGCGGCAAAGATACAAATAATTTGCAAATTAGCAAATAACTGTATTACACCCACTTGCAAACTTTATCAATCAGTTTCCTTCGTTATTTATGAAAAATTGCTTTGTACAAATCATTGCCATTAGCGTATAATAATAGCGAAATAAGAATCACAAACCCTACCATTTGGGCGTATTCCAATACCTTTTCGCTTGGTTTTCTACCCGTAATCATCTCATAGAGCAGGAATACCACGTGTCCACCATCCAAAGCCGGTATAGGCAATATGTTCATAAATGCCAATACTATTGATAAGAATGCTGTAATATGCCAAAACTCCAACCAGCTCCATTGCTCTGGGAACAAACTACCTATAGCCCCAAAGCCTCCTAATTCACTAGCTCCTTTCTTTGTGAATACAAATTTAAACTGCGAAATATAATCGTGAAGTACCCAATAGCCATAAGCCACACCGTGGCTAAAAGCCTCTCCTAAGCTATAACTACGATGATTCAGTTTTATAGGATTTTCACTCTGTGGGGCTACTACGTTTAGCTTCTTATCCTCTCCTAAAGTCATTTTCACTTCCATAGGTTCCCCATTGCGTTCTATCATCACACTCACAGGCGTGTTTTCAGGTGCCATAGTAAGGGCAGGAGGTATGTCCGAAAAATAGTAAATAGGTTCACCCCCTATGCTCACTATTCTATCGCCTTTTTGTAAGCCTGCGTTAGCAGCAGCACCTTTAGCAATTACAGTGTCTATAATAGCCGGTATCTTTACACTCAGCGGACTTCTCTCTCCTCTTACAAATAGGGTCTTCCCAATGCTATCAGGTAATGATAAGCTTCTTTCAGTACCATCAGCACCACGTACAGTAAGTTGTTGGGCATCACGTAGCAAAATATGTTTATTAGCATCTAATGCGCTTTCCAAAGGCTTTCCATTAATGGCAATTACCACATCACCATTCTCAAAACCATAAGTACGCATAGTACGGCTCACCGCAAAACCTCCTTCTATACCTTCTGGTTTAGCATATCTTTGTCCCCATACAAAAAGTATCATAGTATAGATAAGGAATCCCAATAGTAAGTTCACCGTTACCCCGCCTATCATTATAATAAGGCGTTGCCAAGCCGGCTTAGAGCGGAACTCCCACGGTTGTGGTGGTTGTGCCATTTGCTCTTTATCCATACTCTCATCAATCATTCCGGCAATCTTCACATAGCCACCAAGGGGTAACCATCCTATGCCATATACTGTTTCTCCTATTTTCTTCTTGAAAAGAGCAAACTTTACATCAAAAAATAAGAAAAACTTCTCTACCCGCGTCTTAAAAAGTTTTGCCGGTATAAAATGTCCTAACTCGTGTAGAACAACCAAAATTGATAAACTCAGTATCAACTGAGCTGCTTTTATTAAAAATACTTCCATTCAAATAATAATATGTCAATTAAGAATTAACCCCTTTATTTGCCAGCTGTCCGCAGGCTGCGTCTATATCCTTCCCTCGTGAGTGTCTTATGGTTACTGTAATACCTGCTGCTTCCAGCATTGTTTGGTATAGTTCCAAAGCCTTAGGGTCGGCTTGTTTAAATTCCCCATCATCTATAGGGTTATATTCTATCAAATTTACTTTACTGGGGGCAAATCTACAGAATTTAATAAGTGCCTCCACATCTTTCTTCTGGTCATTAATATCCTTCCACACCACATATTCGTAGGTAATACGGTTTTTAGTCTTTTGGTACCAGTACGCCAATGCTTCTCGCAACTCTTCTAGTGGGAACTGCTCATTAAAAGGCATAATCCCTGTCCGTACACTACTTATGGCCGAGTGCAAAGATACTGCCAGCTTAAACTTCACCTCATCATCAGCCATCTTTCTTATCAGTTTCGGAATCCCCGAAGTCGATACCGTAATCCTCTTTGCCGACATCCCCAAACCTTCCTCCGAAGTGATTTTATCTATAGCCTTCATCACATTATTGTAGTTCATCAATGGTTCTCCCATACCCATAAATACAATGTTGCTTAAAGGTCTGCCAAAGAAAGTCCTACTCTGTTCATCTATCACCTTCACTTGGTCAAAAATCTCATCAGGTAATAAGTTACGCATCCGCTTTAACCGTGCCGTAGCGCAGAATGAGCAATTCAAGCTACACCCCACTTGGCTTGATACGCAAGCTGTAGTACGTGTATCAGTCGGTATCAGTACCGATTCTACCAGCAAGCCATCGTGCAGTCGTACAGCATTTTTAATAGTACCATCACTACTGCGCTGCATCACATCTACCTTTATATGGTTTATGCTGAAATGTGCTGCCAGCATCTCCCTTGTAGCCTTCGGCAGTGAAGTCATAGCTTCAAAAGTATGAGCTCCTTTTTGCCATAACCATTCATACACTTGGTTACCTCTAAAAGCCTTATCTCCTACACCTTCAAAAAAAGTTCGCAGTTCTTCCTTGCTCAAAGCACGTATGTCGCGCCGTGTGTTATTCATATTTTGTTACTTCCTTTTCATTACCATTTTGGTAAGTAATCTCTTTTATTACCTTACCAGCATCCGAGTAGAATTTCCATACCCCTTCTCGCTCATTTCTCTGATAATTACCTTCAGCGTAGATATTGCCCGAAATGTAGTACTCCTTAGAAGCCCCCTCGCGTCTACCTTCTTTGTAATTAACTTCCTTTTCCAAAATACCTTTTGCCGAGTAGTATTTCCAAAGCCCATCCTCATAGTCCTTCAAATAAGCTCCTTCCCGCATAGTACGTCCTTTTTCATCGTATAGTACGTATTTTCCTTCTCGGTTATTATTTTTAAAGTAGCTTTCTTCTTTCAGCTTACCATTATCATAGTATTTTTTGCTATGGGCAGGGTAATCATTCTCATAAGTACTATCTTCCATTAGCAATCCTAAGTCCGAATAGCGTTTGTAAGCCCCGTGCATTTTATCGCCTTTAAAGGTTGTAACATCTCTCAGCTTCCCATTATCGTGATAGCGTTCCCTTACCGAAGTCCCATCAGCCTTATATTCTTGTTTAGAGCGCATAGTTCCATCGCTAAGTTTGCTTTCCCATTTGCCAGTAGGCTTATTATCTTTATAGTATTCAGTAGTTTCTTCCCTAATCCCGCTACGCCTATCCCACGATCTGGAAAACCACTGCTTACCATCTTTTTTACCCATTTTATAATGTTCTAAGGCGATGAGTTTACCTTTGTCATCAAACTCTTTCCATTCGCCATCAGGTATATCACTCTTATAAAAACGTTGTTTATAAACCTTCCCTTCCGAGTATTCCACATATTTCCCATCCAGCTGCCCGTTTTTATAGTTACACTCTTCCCAAGGCTCGCCATTACGTCCGTATTTGCGGTAATATCCGTTATAGTCACCATTTTCCAGTACAGCTTCTACTTTCACTTGTCCGTTAGGGTAGTATTCTTTACCCACCCCACTTAGCACACCATTTTTATAGGGTTTTTCTACAAATAGTTTGCCATCGCGGTCATAATGTTTGCTTATCCCATTAAGTTTACCATTTACAAATGATGCTTCGTAATATTCCCCCTTAGTGCCTTTAGCAATTTTGTAATCACCATTCAGCGGCTTGTTATCAGTGTAAAGAGTAAATACACTTTCACTGCCAAATTTCTTTTCTTGTACATCGCTTTCCGAGAGTAGTTCCTGTGCCCAAACTCCTTGCGAAAGCGCCAACATACTAATGATGAGGTATTTCATATATAGCTATTATTAGTTTGAAAGTGCAAAGATACAAAATAATTATCAAATAACAATTAGTATTCATTAATTAGTCCCACTTATTAACCACCAACCAACCATCCCCACCCATTCCCCCTTTTTTCTCCCTCTATCTTCTCTCTTCCCTAAATTGCGAATTCTTCAAAAAACACCCATCCCCTCTCTCTTACCTCTTACCTCTTATCTTTTACCTGATAATCAGTTCATTCCGCTCTCGCCCTCCCCCCACCCACACCCCAGTTATCCCCTAAGATGAACGAAGGATAAACGAACTATAAACGAACTGTAAACGAAGTATAAACCTTACTTTACTGTTTCTCAAGCGCTTAACTTTTCTCCTCTCTCTTTGTCAAATTCGCCGCAAAATACCCCAATCTTTGCATTATTCTCAAAAATTCTCCAATTTCATTTCATTTTCATCAAATTCCCTAACCCCAAAACTCCTAACAAATACTAAAGTAACACATATACTCACTTTGTCCTTTGCTCTTTCTTGTCATTATTTTTAAGCATTTCTCGGCTGATGTTAGGCTTTAATATATTGATTGTTAAAAAGTTGTAATTTTTAGCAGAAAGGAACCGGTGGTAAGAAGATATCAGTAGGGTAGGTCAGCGGGAAGCCTTTCCTTCCTGCCAATCACAAAATACTAATTTGTGTATTGCCAATTATTTTGTACTTTTGCCCAAAAATTACGGAAGCACTAAAAAGCTGATTTGCGAATCTACTTTATGGAAAATATTCAAACAATAAAACAACGCTTCGGCATCATCGGTAACGACCCTAAGCTAAACCGCGCTATCGAGAAAGCTACCCAAGTAGCCCCTACCGATATCTCCGTACTCATCACCGGAGAAAGTGGCGTCGGTAAAGAAGCAATACCCAAAATAATACACTCCCTATCCCTCCGCAAGCACGGCAAATATATAGCCGTCAACTGCGGTGCCATCCCCGAAGGTACTATCGATTCCGAACTTTTCGGCCACGAAAAAGGGGCTTTTACAGGCGCTACCGCTACCCGTAGCGGCTATTTTGAAGAAGCCGATGGCGGCACTATTTTCCTCGACGAAGTAGGTGAACTACCCCTCACCACACAAGTCCGATTGCTCCGTGTGCTCGAAAATGGCGAGTTTATCAAAGTAGGCTCATCAATAGTGCAGAAAACCAATGTGCGCATAGTTGCCGCCACCAATGTCAATATGCAAGAGGCAATTAAAAAAGGACGATTCCGTGAAGACCTCTATTACCGCCTTAGTACTGTCGAAATACACCTACCTCCTCTGCGCGAACGCAAAGAAGATATACACTTGCTATTCCGAAAATTCGCCTCCGATTTTGCCCAAAAATACAAAATGCCACCAGTAAGGCTTACCGACGATGCCGTGCAAATGCTCACAACCTACCGGTGGAATGGTAACATACGCCAATTACGCAACGTAGCCGAACAAATATCCGTACTGGAACAAAAACGCGATATCAATGCATCTATACTCCACAGCTACTTACCTCACGAAGGGGCGAACCTCCCCTCAGTAGTGCCACAAGCCTCACGTAACGATACCGATTTTGCCAACGAGCGCGAAATCCTCTATAAGGTGCTTTTTGATATGAAAAACGACCTGAACGATCTTAAAAAACTCACTCTTGAGCTGCTTGAAAATGGTAACTCTCCACAAGTGCAGCAAGACAATCAGGTACTCATACACCGCATCTATGGCAATGATAATAACAGCCGGCTATACCCCGAACCTACCATTGTCAAAGAGCCATCACCTATTAATATCGATTATGATTATGTAGATGAAGCTACCGAAGAAGAACGCTTTTCACTCCAAGAACAAGAGAAAGAAATGATAGTCAAATCCCTCAGCCGTAATGAGGGCAAACGCAAGGAAGCAGCCAAATCTCTTGGTATTTCCGAGCGCACTTTGTACCGAAAAATAAAACAATACAATTTAGAAGGATAAATGAAATCATATAAAATAGGCATCATAGGGCTGGGGTATGTAGGCTTCCCCTTGGCTTGCCTCTTTGCCAAAAAATACCCAACAGTAGGGTTCGACCCTTATACCGAACGCGTTGCCCAGCTTAATGCCGGTATTGATACTACTGCCGAAATAGATACCCACACCCTCCAAAACCGTTTAGCTACTCACCTCCACTGCACCACCAATGCCCAAGAGCTCAGTAGCTGCAATGTCTATATTATAGCAGTCCCTACCCCTATTGATTTGTATCAGCAACCCGATCTCACTGCCTTGCGCACTGCCAGCCATACAGTAGCCACATTGCTTAAAAAAGGAGATATTGTCATTTATGAATCTACCGTTTATCCAGGCGTTACACAAGAGGTGTGTGTACCTATTTTAGAAGAAATATCAAGCCTTACCTATAATACAGATTTCTTTGTAGGCTATTCGCCCGAGCGTATTAACCCTGGCGACAAAAACCACAAGGTCGAGAATATATGCAAAATAACATCAGGCTCCACCCCCGCCATTGCTGCCGAAATAGATGCGCTTTATAACTCGGTACTTACCGGTGGTACTTATCCTGCCCCCAGCATCAAAGTAGCCGAAATGGCAAAAGTTATTGAAAATGCCCAGCGCGATGTGAATATCGGCTTTATGAACGAGATAGCCAAAATCTGCAATCTCCTTAATATCGATACCAATGCCGTTATCGATGCCGCTAGCAGCAAATGGAACTTCTTGCCCTTCCGCCCAGGTTTGGTAGGAGGTCATTGCATAGGTGTCGATCCCTATTACCTCATACAAAAAGCCAAGCTACACGGTCTATCACCCCGCCTAATGATGGAAGCCCGCAAAACCAATGATTCTATGGGCGGCTATGTAGCGCACCAAATCATCAGTTTGTTATGCCAACAAGGGGTAGTAGTAAAAAACAGTCGCATACTTCTTTTAGGCTTTACTTTTAAAGAAAACTGCCCCGATTTGCGCAACACCAAAGTCGTTGATATTTACCGTACGTTGGAAAACTTCACTAATAACATCACAGTGTATGATCCATTAGTAAATACCGCTCACGCCCAGCAAGAGTACGGCATCACTATCCTTACCGATAAGGACTCCCTTCCTATTAATAATGATGTTGTAGTATTATGTGTGGCACATACCCAGCTCCTTCAGCTCACCCTTACCAACTACTTAGCCCCTCAAGGTATCATTTATGATGTTAAAGGCAAACTTCCAATTACACCTACCACCTATCGGTTGTAATATAAAAACAAAGAGCGTGTAGCTTTTAAGGCTACACGCTCTTTTTAGAACAATATAAATATAATAGCGATTTTCTTTAAAATACTTCTTGGAAAAGAACTTCCTTATCTGTTTTATTTACAGTAATAATCTCAGAAGATTGTGCTGTATACCCTAAATCTTTACCTTCATCCAGAGTGTACTTCACCAATATACCATTAGTAAGGGTAGTTTCCAAAGCCTTAATACGAATAGTTACTTCTTTGTTGCTTGCAGGAGCTACAATAGCCAGTACAGTTTGTTTGCCAAAGTCAATAGCGGTAGGTCTGCTGCTCATAGTAGTAGCCATACCAAATACTCGGTCAAAATCCGCTTTATTGTCAATCTTTAAAGTCTCAACTTTGGTATTTTGAAAGGTATTATTTACAAAGTAGTTCTCAGCTTTGTTGTAAGCTACAGCATTCTTGCTATTACCACAACTGCTAAGCATAGCTACTGCTACCACTGCCAAAAGTATTCTCTTCATATTATTTCCTTTTAGGACATATATACAGTCTCAAAAACTGTGCCAACTAAGGTTTTACTACTACCGGCGACTCGTGTGCCAAATTAATATTCCCCGAAGTAATAATTGTATCTCCTTCTTTTAGGGTTTCACTCGTAATGGTATATTCTGTACCATTCTCCAAGCCTGTTTCTACATAATGCCAATATGCCTTACCATTGTTTAGGGCAAATACTACCTTCCGGTTAGTGCGCAGTACCACTGCTTGTTTAGGCACTACCCATTGTTTTTCTACTTCTCGGAAGATGCTTACTCTCACGCTCATCCCCTCTACCATTTGCGGGTGATAACTCACCGATGCTTTTAGCTGCACCATCCCATTACTATCCACCCAAGGATTAATTTCTGTAATCTTACCTTGCATTTTCGCATCAGGTATTGAAAAAGGCATAACCTTCACAGCATCACCTATATGTACTAAGCCTAATTCGCTTTCCATTATCGGGAATACCACTTCAGTGCTTTGCAAGTTTACCACATTGCAAAAAGGGGCATTAGTATTAGGGTAAGCATTTGCCTTGCTGTTTAGGTTAGCTATAGTACCGGCTATAGGCGTTTTAAGGGTAGCATTTTGATAGTCAAACAGTGCCAATTCATAATTGCTTTTAGCACGATTATAGCCACTTTTTACCTTTAGTAATTCAAAAGTAGCCGCAGGTATATTAGCCGAATCCTTTATCTTAAACCCTTGTGATATAAGTGCATCTTGAAGGTCTAATCTACTGCGTTTTAGCTCGTCAGTAGCTTGTTGCAGTTTATTTTGAAAAGAGAACAGTTCCAAAGTTGCTATAGTTTGTCCTGCTGTCACTTTATCACCGTTTTTTACATATATACGTGCTATCTTCTCATTAGCTTTAAACTGTAATGCTACCGATTGTCCTGCCTGTAGTTTCCCATTGCTCACCAGTTCGTGTGTGAATATCTTAGGTTGCAAAGGCATCACTGTTACTTCAGCAGTAGTTTCAGGCAATAGCTGTTGTACTTCTTCAGTTTCCGCTTCTTTATTTTCTTTACTTCCTGTTCCGCATGACAGCAATATCGTACCCATTGCTATCCAACCCCAATAATAAATCTTCATATAGTTAATTCTTAATTGTTAATCGTCTCAAAATCGTAGTTATTACAAATCCCATTAGTGAAGGCAACACCCATTCCAGCTGATACTCGCTCAGAGGCAACCATCGTCTAAACTCGTACAAGGCACCTAGGGGCAGTCCCAATTGTTCTGCTATCCCTATCCCCGATACCACAGCCGTAACTGCAATACTTACCATATAGGCAGTCCTATAACGCACAAAGTTACTAAATATCAGCTCATATAATATAATGGTGAATACAATAGGGTACAAAAATAGCAGTATCAGTTCTGCATAGTCAATAATGGCATCTACGCTATTGTTAGAAAGCACCACCGATACTACTGTACACAGCACCACGCCTACTTTATAGCTTATCCTCCCTCTACTGTATTCTTCTAGGAAGTCACCCACTGCCGAGGTCAAAGCAATTGCCGTCGTAAGGCACGCAAATCCTATAGCCACCGCTATAGCCATAGTACCCCAATGTCCCAATACCGAGTGTGATATATGCAAAAGCAATTCCGTCCGTTGCACCTTCTCTTCTAGCGCATACCCCGATGTAGCTCCCAAGTAAATAAGCCCCCCATAAATAAAAAGCAAGCACAAAGTAGATACCACTCCAGCCCACAGCGTAATATGAGAGCGTTCTTCAGCACTCTTATAACCACTGTTAATAACAGCACCAATCACAATACCCGCAAAAATCACCGACGCCAGTACATCCATAGTCTGGTACCCTTCAGTGAATCCCATCACAAAACTACCCTTAGCCATCAAAGCCGTCGTATGCACCTCTTCCACCGGCATAACTACCCCCAAAATGATAAGAAGTAACAGCACAAACAGCAAAAAAGGTGTCAAAAACCGCCCTATAATAGCCACTATCTTCGCTTTTGAAATAGAAAGAACCAAAACCACCCCAAAAAACAACAAAGAAAATACTACTTTACTGAAATTAGGTAGCAAAGGCACTATCCCCACCTCAAAAGTAGTAGCCCCCGTACGCGGAATAGCAATTAGCGGACCAATACAAAGAATAATTACCAGAGTAAGCAGTTTTATCAGTACACTACTTATATTTTTACTTAGGTCAGTGAAGTGCGTTCCCACTTTAGCCACCATAAGCACACCCAAAAAAGGAGCAATGATAGCCGTAATAAAGAACCCCAACAGTGCCGAACCCCAGTGTTCACCCGCTTGCAAGCCTATAAAAGGCGGCAATATAAGGTTCCCCGCTCCAAAAAACATAGCAAACAGAGCAAAGCCTACAGTAGTGATTGTCAGCCACTTATTCTTATTATTATCCATATCTATATCCTAAAAATGCTAAACGATGAGGCAAAGTTACAAATAAAAAACCAACAAAACAATTTTTTTAACAATCTCCTTCCTCCCAACCATCTCCCCGCCACCCCCCAACCTGAACGAACGAATAACGAAGGATAAACGAACTATAAACGAAGGATAGTCACCGAGCTGCCACAGCTCAGTATGTCCCGAAAGATAGTTGCTCATCTCCCCCAACCAAATATATTGCAAAAAACACTCAAATAACCTCACACCCCTAAAATCTAAAAAACGACTCCTTATTTATTGTTATTCCAAATAATTTCACTATCTTTGCCCCCGAATTTAGTGATAAAAATGAAAAAACTCTTATATATCAGTCTTTTAGCTCCTATAGCTGCTATAGCACAACAGCCCAAAGACTCCATTACTCAATTAGAAGAAGTCGTAGTCAAAGCCGAAGCTCCTATCAAAAGAATACAAAAAGCAGCTTATAACGTAGTCGCTATCGAGGCTCAGTCTCTACAAGCTGTCAATAGTAATGCTGCCGATATACTTTCTCGTGTTTCAGGTGTCAAAATGCGCGAAACCGGTGGGGTAGGGGCAGAGGCTCATATCAATCTCAATGGCTTTACAGGCCGGCACGTACGCACCTTTATTGATGGCGTCCCTATGAACGGCGCCAATGCCTCTTTCCGCATTAATAACATCCCAGCCGAAATGATTGAGCGCATCGAAATTTACAAGGGTGTGGTTCCTATCACCTTTGGTGCCGATGCTCTCGGGGGGGCTGTCAATATTGTTACCCGCCGTAGTAAGCGCAATTATGCCAATCTATCCTACACTTTTGGCTCTTTCAATACCCACAAAAGTACCTTGCGTATAGGGCAACGACTCACTGATAATATTTCACTCGAGCTGAATGCCTACCAAAACTACTCCGATAATAATTACAATGTATTTACCAAATACCTCGATGTACATACAGGTGTCTTCTCAAAAGAACCTCGCTGGTTTACCCGCTTTCACGACCGCTATCATAACGAAGCCCTAATAGGTCGTGTAAATATATTCAATGAAAAATGGGCAGATAAACTCTCCTTTGGGCTCAATTACAACCAAGAATACAAGCAAATACAGAATGCCAACCTAATGCAGATAGTCTTCGGGGGCAAATACCGCACCTCTCACACCTATTCCTCTTCTATGGAATACGAAAAGAAGAATATCATTAGGGGGCTCTCTTTCGCTCTTACCGCTCGCTATGACCTTACCACTACCCGCAATACCGACGAAGAGCCTCGCCAATACGCTTGGGATGGCACCTACCGTACCAAAGCCACCAAAGGCGAAGTACAGCATCTCCTTCAAACTTTTGAGGGCAAAACAGGCTATATTACCTCGTATATTGATTATATGCCTGCCCCCGAGCACCTTTTCCAGCTCAGCAATACCTATAGCCATTATAAGCGCACCACTACCGATAATGTAGTATCACTTGCCACTACAGCAGCCGATTTTATGCGTCGGGTAAATCAGAAAAACATAGTAGGTTTATCCTACAAATTTGCTCCCAATAACCTTTGGAATATGTTAGCTTTTGCTAAATACTACACCACCAAAGTAACTGGGCCTGTACAAATAGCTGGCAATGCAAGCAATGCTGTATACCAAGAGCAAAGTCGCTATAGCAGTACTACAGGCTATGGGCTTGCTACTACCTACCAGCTACTGAACCCTCTGCAAGTCAAATTGTCGTATGAAAAAACCTTCCGCTTGCCTACCGAGCGCGAACTCTTTGGCGATGGCGACCTCGAGCAAGGCGACCAACAGCTCAAACCCGAAAACAGCCACAATATCAATTTTAACCTTTCCTACCAACCCATAGCCGATAACCATTCTTTCCTTATCGAAGCTGGCTTAGCCTACCGTAATATCACCGATTATATCATCAGGGGGATTAATAGTAGGGGTATTGCCGCTAGCCGCAATCACGGCAACGTACTCAATATAGGTGCCGACCTTTCAGCCCGTTATTTCTACAAGAATACCTTTGCCTTAGGCGGAAATATCACCTATATGGATATACGCAACAAAGAAAAGAAAACAGCTTTCGGGGCGAATTCTCTTACTTATAATGACCGTGTGCCCAATCTGCCTTACTTTTTTGCCAATGCCGATGCCTCTTATAATTTTAAAGGAATATTTGCTAAAAAAGACCAGTTATCACTCGCCTATAACCTACTTTATACCGATGAGTTTTACCTTACTTGGCAAAGCGAAGGAGCTAAAAACACTGTCCCCTCACAGCTCTCACATGATGTCAATCTCACTTACCAAACCTCTAATAAAAAAATAAGTATATCCGCCGAGATAAAAAACCTCACCAACCAACTCCTATACGATAACTATAGCCTCCAAAAAGCCGGTCGTGCTCTCTACGCCAAACTGTCCTACCGATTTTATTAAAGGCTAACATTTAGCAACCCCAATAGCGAAAAATTAAATATTTAAATTTATGTATATCAACAATCAAACATTCAAAAAAGGGCTAATGCTCTCTCTATTAGCAGGTAGTACTGCTTTTATATCTTGCAAAAAAGATAAAAACGAACCCGAAAACCCTCCTGTAGCCGAAAAACAATTCTTAATCGATGCTAAAGGAACCGATAAAAGTTTTGCACTCTACGTCTCTGATTTAGAAAGTGGAGAAGTCTCTATCAGTTCTAATTTTGAAGAACTGCCCGAAACAGGTTATTTTTGGTCATTTGGTCAGAATACAGCGGTTGGCTTAGCCTATAAAGGTCAGACCCCTGGTATAGGGGTATCGTACAAACGAAATGCCGATAAGTTGGAAAAAATAACCGACTTCCAAGTGCCTTCTCGTTTCACTACCTATGGTTTCTTCGACAAATATTTTGTTGTGAATGTAGGCGGACAAACACTTGCTGGCCAACAAATCAATGGCAAAGACCGCAACGATGGTGCTACCTTTATTTTCCACAACGTATCCGATTATAAAGTAGCCACCCAAACCACCATCGGCACGCTCGAAATCACCAAAGATTTAGGCAAAAACAATAAAGAAATAGCTTCTTTTTCTGGTATTTTAGACAGAGGCAATGGCGAATTCCTTTCTTCAATGATTTATTCTGAGCGCAATCAACCTCGCCCTGGCAGCGGTTCTACTACAGCTGCTATTACCAAACTCGATTCTATTTGGGTTGCTGCCTTCGATAAAAATATGAACCTAAAACGCATCTACAAAAGCGATAAATTAGGCTATTCATCAGGGCGTTTCCGTTCTCAGTACATCTCTCAATTAGGCAAAGCCGATAATGGCGATGTGTATGTATTCTCTGGTCATTTCGAAAAAGGTTCTACCAAACCAGCAGGGGCACTCCTTATTAAGAAAGACGCTACCGATTTTGATAAAGATTACTTCTTTAATATTGATCAAGTTTCAGGAGGGCATCCTTTCCGTAGTGTATTCCACATTACAGGTACTAAATTCTTGATAGAGTTCTATAATGATAAAAATATAAATACCAACTCACCAGCTGCCAAATACGCTATTGTCGATGCTGCAGCCAAAACACTTACTTGGGTAACAGGCTTGCCCGATCCTGCTAATATTACTAGTACGGTAGGGGTAATGGCAATGGGCTACAAAGGCAAATGCTACTTACCAGTAGCAGAAAAAGACAACGATGCCGCCATTTACGTAATCGACCCCTCTACAGCACAAGCCAAAAAAGGCTTAGTAGTAAAAGGAGCACAAGGCATACGCGGTATCGGAAAAATCTAATCTTGTAATAACTCAAAAAAAGCAACTAACAACTAACAAAAAATGCTTGAAGAATTAAAGTTCTTCAAGCATTTTTAATTTCTTAATTATTATATTGTTATTTGCTAATTGATAATACAGCCTTTGCTTCAGCTTCTTTCCCATTCTTCTGTAGCCACTTAGCAGTATTCTTCAGATATTTTTCTGTCGGTTTAAACTCATACCCCAGTTTTTCCGATAGTGCTTTGTATCGCTCTTTAATCACCATAGGGTTAGCTTCAATCTCGTTGCGGTCTATAAACATTTCAGCAAAAAGCATTCTAAAAAAGTCGATGTTAGCCATTATCTGCACCGTACCGTGGTTTTCATCAGGATATTCTTGAAAATAGGCTTGTAAGTGTTTGCATCCCCCCTTGCTTAATAACGATTGCAAAGCCTCAATAGTCTGATGATGCCTGCTACGTCCATTGTTGCGTACTTTTTCACCCGAATATGAAATATATAACCTTCGCCCCTTAAAGTCCTTCTCTCTATTCTCTTCAAATAGTCTCAGTCCATTATTATCCCCCCACCATAAGCTTGGGTCGTGTGCCATATATATATTAAAGTAGTCAGTATAGTTATTCAGGGCATAAGTCACCGCCAGTCCCCCCAATGAGTGTCCCACTACTATATTAAAATTGTTACACCGGTATGCATTTTTAATAGAAGGTATAACAGAAGTCGTTATTATTTTCCAGAAAGCGTCGCTATTTGTAGCGAAATCAGTTTCACGTTTAGAGGTTTCAATCCCTACTATAATCATTTCAGGCACATTAGGTATACCTTGTGATAGTTTTTCCATCAAGGTAGCAAAGTAGTTAAAATTAGCTTCAGCATCTAGCAGATATACTACAGGGTATTTTATCGGTCTTAACGAAGAGTCATAGTACGAAGGTGGTAAGTATACCAAAGCCGAACGAGTTATATCATCATCCGAAGCAATCTCAATACGCTTTCCTATACAGATAGAGTTTTGCCCCTGCATTGTAAATGTAGTTAATAACAAAAAGTAAAGTATTTTCTTCATCATTATATTTTTTTCAGACTGCAAAGATAAAAAATAATCATCAATAATCAATTAATAAGTACTTAAGCTATTTCTTCTTCAACTAAAAGCTTCTTATCTCTTACCTCTTATCTCTTATCTTTTATCTCTTATCTCTTAACTCTTATCTCTTATCTCTTACCTCTTATCTCTTACCTCTTATCTCTTACCTCTTATCTCTTATCTCTTACCTCTTATCTCTTACCTCTTATCTCTTATCTCTTATCTCTTATCTCTTACCTCTTATCTCTTACCTCTTATCTCTTACCTCTTATCTCTTATCTCTTACCTCTTATCTCTTATCTCTTATCTCTTACCTCTTATCTCTTACCTAATCCTACATTTTCCCCCGCATATTTCCCCACCAATCCCCCCTTTTCTCCCTTTCATCCTTTTTTTACGCAAAAAAACTTCACTTCTCACATCACTGACAATCAACCGTTTAACAAATAAACTCAAAAAAACTTCAAAAAAAGTCTTGAAAAAATTTGGAGAATTAAAAAAACGCCGTACCTTTGCACCCGCAAATGAGACGAAAATTAGTCTTGTAAGCGTAAGAAAACAACACGTACATTGACATAATGTTGTACAGCACAAAACAAAGATTTAAAGAATTGAGTGAAACCTGAAGTCAATAACTTGAAAGTCGGTTTAAAACATTAAAGATTTTAACGATGAAGAGTTTGATCCTGGCTCAGGATGAACGCTAGCGGCAGGCCTAACACATGCAAGTCGAGGGATAAGCCTTCGGGCTGAAACCGGCGCACGGGTGCGTAACGCGTATACAATCTGCCTTTCACTGGGGGATAGCCCGAAGAAATTTGGATTAATACCCCATAGTATAGATTCACGGCATCGTGGAACTATTAAAGCCTTGGTGGTGAAAGATGAGTATGCGTTCTATTAGCTAGTTGGAGAGGTAACGGCTCCCCAAGGCTACGATAGATAGGGGTTCTGAGAGGGATGTCCCCCACACTGGTACTGAGATACGGACCAGACTCCTACGGGAGGCAGCAGTGAGGAATATTGGACAATGGTCGGAAGACTGATCCAGCCATGCCGCGTGCAGGATGAAGGTCCTATGGATTGTAAACTGCTTTTGTAAGGGAAGAATAAGGAGTACGTGTACTTTGATGACGGTACCTTATGAATAAGCATCGGCTAACTCCGTGCCAGCAGCCGCGGTAATACGGAGGATGCAAGCGTTATCCGGAATCATTGGGTTTAAAGGGT
The DNA here is from genome assembly GCF_002999135.1 of Capnocytophaga sp. oral taxon 878. Taxonomy (NCBI): domain Bacteria; kingdom Pseudomonadati; phylum Bacteroidota; class Flavobacteriia; order Flavobacteriales; family Flavobacteriaceae; genus Capnocytophaga; species Capnocytophaga sp. oral taxon 878. The sequence goes on along the minus strand of NZ_CP027229.1, from coordinate 2,002,109 downwards.
CTGTAGGCGGGCAGATAAGTCAGAGGTGAAAGCGCTTAGCTCAACTAAGCAACTGCCTTTGAAACTGTTTGTCTTGAATGGTTGTGAAGTAGTTGGAATGTGTAGTGTAGCGGTGAAATGCTTAGATATTACACAGAACACCGATAGCGAAGGCATATTACTAACAATTAATTGACGCTGATGGACGAAAGCGTGGGGAGCGAACAGGATTAGATACCCTGGTAGTCCACGCTGTAAACGATGGATACTAGCTGTTTGGTTGTAAGGCTGAGTGGCTAAGCGAAAGTGATAAGTATCCCACCTGGGGAGTACGTTCGCAAGAATGAAACTCAAAGGAATTGACGGGGGCCCGCACAAGCGGTGGAGCATGTGGTTTAATTCGATGATACGCGAGGAACCTTACCAAGGTTTAAATGGAGACTGACAGGTGTAGAGATACGCCCTTCTTCGGACAGTTTTCAAGGTGCTGCATGGTTGTCGTCAGCTCGTGCCGTGAGGTGTCAGGTTAAGTCCTATAACGAGCGCAACCCCTGCCGATAGTTGCTAACGATTAAAGTCGAGCACTCTATTGGGACTGCCGGTGCAAACCGTGAGGAAGGTGGGGATGACGTCAAATCATCACGGCCCTTACATCTTGGGCTACACACGTGCTACAATGGTCGTTACAGAGAGCAGCCACTGCGTGAGCAGGCGCGAATCTATAAAGACGATCACAGTTCGGATCGGAGTCTGCAACTCGACTCCGTGAAGCTGGAATCGCTAGTAATCGGATATCAGCCATGATCCGGTGAATACGTTCCCGGGCCTTGTACACACCGCCCGTCAAGCCATGGAAGCTGGGGGTACCTGAAGACGGTTACCGCGAGGAGCTGTTTAGGGTAAAACTAGTGACTGGGGCTAAGTCGTAACAAGGTAGCCGTACCGGAAGGTGCGGCTGGAACACCTCCTTTCTAGAGAAACCGATGTTATGGAAAGAAGGTCATCTTTTCTTTAAATCTTGCTGTCAACAAAAAAATAAGCAGTCTCATAGCTCAGCTGGTTAGAGCGCTACACTGATAATGTAGAGGTCGGCAGTTCGAGTCTGCCTGGGACTACAATACTAAGAGCTGAAAAGGAAATTCTGGAAGCTGATGCGGGGAATTAGCTCAGCTGGCTAGAGCACCTGCCTTGCACGCAGGGGGTCAAGGGTTCGAATCCCTTATTCTCCACAACAACAGTACATTGACATATTGGGATAAAGAGCATAAGAGATCAATAAAGGATTATTGATCATCTAACGAAAAAATATTAAAAAGAATCAAAGAGAACGAGGTATTCTATTGAGAGAATCAATAGGAACTACAAGCGCGAAAAGTTATGTAAGGGCGTATGGGGGATGCCTAGGCTCTCAGAGGCGAAGAAGGACGTGATAAGCTGCGAAAAGTTGCGTGGATTGGCACATACGAATTGATACGCAAATCTCCGAATGGGGCAACCCAGTACATTGAAGATGTACTACACTGTAAAGTGAGCGAACCCGCTGAACTGAAACATCTTAGTAGGCGGAGGAGAAGAAAACAAAAGTGATTCCCAGAGTAGTGGCGAGCGAAATGGGATTAGCCCAAACCCACTTTGTTACGGCATAGTGGGGGTTGTAGGACCCAGATATAGGTTGTACTTAAGAATTAGAAGTGTTTGGAAAGGCACACCAAAGAGAGTGATAGTCTCGTATAGGTAATTGAGTATAAATCTTATGGGTATCCTGAGTAGGTCGGGGCACGTGGAACCTTGACTGAATTTGCCGGGACCATCCGGTAAGGCTAAATACTCCTGAGAGACCGATAGTGAACCAGTACCGTGAGGGAAAGGTGAAAAGAACCGTGAATAACGGAGTGAAATAGACCCTGAAACCATACGCCTACAAGCGGTCGGAGCAGCCTTAGGCTGTGACGGCGTGCCTTTTGCATAATGAGCCTACGAGTTACTGTTACCAGCGAGGATAAGTATTTCAGATATGAATCCGTAGCGAAAGCGAGTCTGAATAGGGCGAGTAATAGTTGGTAGTAGTAGACGCGAAACCTGGTGATCTACCCTTGGGCAGGTTGAAGCGCTGGTAACACAGCGTGGAGG
>NZ_CP027229.1:1890000-1997500 GCF_002999135.1 Capnocytophaga sp. oral taxon 878 | reverse complement strand
CTCTTGAGACATCGGGAGGGGGAGATAAGGATACTATTGAAAAGTCTTTTTTTAATAAAAGTGTAGCGGATAGTATTATTCTTAAAAAGGCAAAAGAGGACACTCTTTTTGAGCTTGTAGAGCGCTTTCGGGGGACTGATTTGGACTTTGAAGTAACTACTAAAGCTGATTCGCCTTATGAGACAAAATCGGTGGTGAAGGTTAGGAAATTCTTTGATGATACGGACTATTACGCTATTATTTATACTGATATTATGGGGCTTAATGCTATAGATGTTTATCAGTTGAAGGAAAGGAATATAGTACATAAGGTTACATCGGAATGGGGGCTGGCTTTTTCTTCGGATACTATTTTTGATGTGAATGGTGATGGAACTAAGGATTTTTTGGTGAATTACTATCCTCTTTCGGGATGTTGTAGGAGGAATTGTTATGCTATTTATCTTTCGCCTGCTACTACAAAGAAACTGATTACAGAGGCTATTGATTTGGTAAATCCTACTTTTTATCCTGAGGAGAAGATGGTAAGGGGGGTAGAGTATGGGCATCCTGGTGAGGCGGGGCTTTATAAATACCGCTGGAAAGGTGAGAAATTGGATACTGTAGAGTATATTTATCCTGATAAAACTACTAAAGGAAAGACGTTTATTAAGACTGCTAAAGAGGCTTATTTACCTGATAGGAGTGAGGGGTTGCCTATAAAGGCTCTTCCTAAAGAATATGAAATGGTAGAGGAATTGGATTGGTTTCTTCTGTATGGTAAAGGTGTTTTTGATGAGCGTTAAAACGGGTTATGATGTATATTTAATATTATAAAACTCCCCAAGACTTTGTGCTTTGGGGAGTTTTTTTAACTATAAGGTTTGCTTTTTATCGGTTACATTTTTGGGTAGGTCTGTAACTGTGAGGGTGAGAACACTGCCTGTGATACTGCTTTGGGCAGTGGTGGCTGTGTAGGCGTACTGAATTCCTTCTTTTGTTGCTTCGCCTTCCTCAATGAGGGTACCGTTACTTTGGTGAAGGGCTACCTTGACTGATTGCACTGAGAAATCATCGAGGAGGGTGAAGTAGAGCTTGTTACCGATAGCCCCGTGGTAGTGGCTTACATCTATGTGATGTACTACTGGTGGGGTGAGATAATCGGTGATGGCGGCATTATAGGCGCTCATTAGCTTTCTTTTTACCTTGGGTGCTGCCTGATAGAGTGCTTTTTGAGCAGGGGAAGCAAGTACTGTTTTGGCGTATAATACTGCCTCTTGGAACTTACTACGTAGCTTGAGTTGCTTTTCGGTAGGTTGTGCCTGTGTAGGGCGTGGAAAGCGTGCTACGATTGTTTTTTTGCCGCGTTGGCGGAATACGATGGTTTTGCCGACTTCGCCGCGGAAGTCCATTGTTAAGATGTTTAAACTTTTAGCCATTTTTTTAATTTAATTTAGGGGGTAATGGGAAAGAAGCAAGGGGCGGTGCGCGCATTGTTGCCTATTACTTGTTGGCCATTACCTTTGTTTGACGGTGCAAAGTTGCGGCGTTTTTGGTTTGTGGACAAATAGTTGTACCACGGTGGAACAGCGTTGTAAACCTAGAGAAGGATAGTTGCCTAATTATCAATTAACAATTACTAATAAGATAAATAGAAGAATCTTTTCAGGTTGGACGAGTAGAGTTGGCAAAAGTAAAAGAGAATGGAAAACTTTGCTAAATATGAGGTAAAGTTTTGTAACTATTTATTTTTTTAAAGTCTTTACAAGAATTTTTTTATCAACATTTTAATAAAAGAATCTAAATTTTTCCCTTCTTTAATTATTGTTTGAGGAATAACGCCTCTATAATCTCCAGAGATAGAGATTTCATTTTCTTTATCTTTTACGGATAATATTCCCTTTAAAATAGGTTCTATTTTACTACCAATATTAGAAAGGATAGAAATTCTATCAAATATCTCATTTATATCAGAAACCTTATATCTTTCTTCTGTGCCAACTTTATAATTAGTCATATCTACACAACAAAGAGAATATTTTGTTTGATTTTCAACAGCTCTTTCCATTTGTAAAGAACTCATAGTGATTGAATTTCTACTATCCCAACGAGATTTTACTTCAATATAGTAGATAATCTCACCTTTGTATTTTATAGTAATATCTTGACCACCTTGCTCTTCTTGTACCTTTACTTCAAATGTTTTTAAATCAACTTTAATTTCTTCTCTTACTAATTTTTCTATATGTGTTCCTATTGTTTTTTTAAATAGAAAGTCATTTTTTTTATACTCTTCTTCTTCTAATAATTGAGTGCCTAATTCAATTATTTTTTCAAAATTATCTTTTTTAGATAATTTACCTAATAGAGATATTTTATCTGGTTTTAATCCTATGATAGAGAATAAATCTTCTTTTGTTTCACTATCTGAAATACGATCTAACATTATTGAAGCTTTTTTGCTTTCAATAATAGGGAAATATTTTTTCCATTCGGGATTATCTGAAATGAGTTTTATAATTTCTAAGATCTGTTTAATATAAGGTGATTGATTAATATTAGTATTATCTTGTATCTTGAGTAAACTTTCTATTTCTTGACCCAAACTTTCAGAAGTTTTTTCTTCTTTATGAGGTAGAAAATCTTTAAAGTCATTATGTATTAAAAAATTTCTAATGGGATATTTAGGTGTATCAGAATTATTCTTAAAGATCTCGTCATATAAGTCTTTTAGTTTTTCAGATATATTATTATCAATTTTCAAGTTAGTTCCTGTGCATAAATCAAATTGCTGATTAGGAAATATTTTAAAAGTGGAAATAATATCTTTAAAATCAGAATAAGTATATGCGCCAGACTCAGATAACTTAGTTAGAAAGTTAAAATTTGATTTTATCCACTCATTATTTTTTTTATTTAACTCGTATATAAAATTGCGTAGTAAACATTTTAGAGCTGTTAGCCACCAGTTAGAACCATCATCAGAAAGATTTCTAATATTTATAATAGGTTGCTTTAAGCCAAAAAAATCATTTATAATAGATAGTAAATCTGCCCGTATCCCTTTTGATGTATCAGGGAAAATAGAACAATATTTTATCATAGCACTTAAAGTTTCAGAAGCTAACGGAAAATTGTTTTCTGATTTGTAGTTTTCAGCAATTTTAGCATTTATATCTTTTACAAAATCTTTTCGTTCATACGAATCTAAATTGAGTTCGAATTTAAAATCTTTTGCTAAGAATTTTTTTGATATATCAGGGATTATAACATTAGCAATATCTATTAATACATCATCAATGTATAAGCACGATTTTAATTGTGATTGCTGACAAAAATCATTCTTGATATTGGGTAGTATTTTATATTGATTGAAAATCTCTGTGTGATTATACTTATTTAAATATGTATAGAAGTTTTTTAAATCTTCTTTCGTTTCTTCATAGAAACTAAGTGTCTTAGATTTTTCAATCTCCTTGGCTATTGAAGTAATGTCTATGAAGTTTAGTGTTGTATCTTCCCATTCTGTAATATACTTTGTCCACTCTTTTACAATGTGCTTTTGAGGAATTTTATTTTTCCAAAACAAATTAACAATAGTATAGATCGAATTGAAATAAGCGTCATCTTTCAGTAATTCTTCACTAAAGAAAAAAGTATCTTTAGGGCATTTTTTTTCTTCATTAGTTTCTACTATAGGATAAGATTTGAAATTATTTACCCATTTTTCTTTTAGCTCTTTAAAATATACAGAGAGTATAGAGTTATTAGGTATATTGGTGTTGAAGTTGATTTTTGATAATAAATGTATGTTGTCTATTTCATTACATTGTTCTTTTATGAAATTGCTAATTATATCAAATGCTAAGTCTAATATATCTTTGTTATTGGCTTCTTTTTCCTGTGTTTGGTCGTTATTGCTTTTTAAATGTATTCCATCTCTTGGTTCTGTTGGCGCAAATAGTTTCGAATGAACAATAAAATTAAAACCAAAGTTTTCTGTACCTATTAGAGGATAGTATAGAAATAATTTAGCCAATTTCGGATCAAAAGAAATAGCTTTATTGGGATTTTCTAATGGGAGAATTACTGTTAGTTTGTTTTCTGTATCAGATATAGAGTAGATTCTTTGTTCTATACTATTAATCAGAATGGGAGTAATTTTTATTGTATTCTCAAAGTATTCTCTGTTTTTTTGGAATATCGTTTCCTTTTTGTTTTTATCAATTACAGTAACTTTTATCAATTTGTCATTCAAAGACATTACGTAAGGTAGCGCTAAGTTTAGCTCATCAATTACCTTTTCTATATTTTCTTTTTCTAAATTAGTAGTTGCTAAATATTTAAATGTAGTAAATTTAGATGGTTCTTCTTTGGCATCATTTATATCAATTAAGTCAAAAGCTTTTTCTTGTTGTATTATTAGTTTTTCAATTAATTCGTCAGAATCTTTTGCTGTTCTATCTATTTCAAAATCATCAAAACAGACATAATCCTTCTCTTTTTTTAAAGAACCTGATAGTAATATTTTCTTTCCAAAAGAATGTGTAGTTATAAAACCTGTTCCATATTGTCCTACTTCATCATCATTATTTTGAAAACTTTTTGAACTTACTTGTTTTATTAAACTATTTAATGTAGTTGTAGTAAAGGGTTTCCCATTATGTTGAAAAATAAGAGATTTATCAGTAATAGATATAATGATTTCACAATTCTCAGAAACATCAACTGCATTTTGGAGTAGCTCCCAGATAGCTCTTTTAGCATCACTTTCATTTAACTTTTCAAAACCTTGAATAAGTTTGTTTGCATGTTGCTTCATATCTATACGTGCAGCTTCCTTTTTTGCTTTTTCTTTTGCTTCACTCATAGTTTTAAGAAGTTTTAATTGTGGGATAAGAATGTATTTTTAAATACTATGTTTATTTGTTGCCTCGGATTACGCTTAGGGTTTGCTGGGTGATTCCTAAAAGGGAGGCGATGTGCCCTAAGGGGGCGCGAAGAAGAATTTGAGGATAGTTTTTTAGTAGTAAATTATAACGTTCTTGGGCGGTTTGAAATTTGAGAGTGTAGAGTCGTTCGGTGAGTGATTTGATAGCTGAAACGAGTAATAAGCGCATTAATCGCTCGAGTTCTTGGTGCTCATTGACTACGCGCTCTACCTCGGGGAAAGTGGCTACCCATACGGTGCTTTCTTCTAAGGCTTCTAAAAAGAAGGGTGAGGGCTGACCATAATAAATGTTTTCGACTGGTAAATAGAACATCTTTTCCATAAAGAAATTATGGGTGATGTCTTTTTTTTTCTTGGTGTAATAGGCGCGTAACAATCCTTCCTCTACATAAAACAGTTTTTGCGAGTGGCTTTTTGCTTTTAGTAGTAGGTCGTATTTTTTTACCTCTTGGCGTACAAAGAGATTGTGTACCAAGGGGGAGAGTGTTTCTGTAGGGATATGGGTTTCGGCGTTTAGATACGCGACTAATTCCATTGTGCTATTGCATATTTTTAGCTTCGATGCTTAGGGTAGCGTGAGGTACGGCCATTAGTCGGCGTTTATCAATTAACTTACCGGTTACGCGGCATATTCCGTAGGTTTTGTTTTCGATACGGATAAGGGCGTTTTTGAGGTCGCGTATGAACTTTTCTTGGCGTATAGCAAGGGCTGTATTTTCCTCTTTACTAGTGACTTTAGAACCTTCTTCAAAGGCTTTGAAGGTAGGCGCAGTGTCGTCGGTGCCATTGTTGGCGGTGTTCATATACGAGCTTCGGATGAGCTCAAGGTCGTGTTGAGCCTTTTTTATTTTTTCTTCGATAAGAGCTTTGAACTCTTCTAAATCTTTGTCGGAATAGCGTACTCTGATTTCGTCCATAGTTGTTAGTATGTTAGTTATTAAGTTATTAGATAATGTATCTTTGTTTTTGGGGCGTAAAGATACGATAATTTTTGAAAAGTGCAAAATTTTTTAGGGGTGTATGTTAGGGGACAGGTGGAGATGTAATGTGGGGGGAGGGTGCGTACTGGGTGAGGTAAGAGGTAAGAGAGGGTGGGAGGGGTTAATTTAATTTGGCTATTTCGGTGAAAAACAGTACTTTTGCAAAAATAGATAGATTGGTTTAACAGGTTGGACTGATGAATGAGGGTCTGACGCTTTAACTTTTAAAAATAAAATGAAATTCAATATAGTTTCGGATTTTGCGCCTACGGGCGATCAGCCAGAGGCAATAAAGCAGCTGGTAAAGGGTATTGAACGTGATGAGAAATACCAAGTATTACTGGGTGTTACGGGCTCGGGGAAGACTTTTACTATTGCTAATGTGGTGGAAAAGATTCAGCGTCCGACGCTTGTATTGGCACATAATAAAACTCTTGCGGCGCAGCTGTATTCGGAGTTTAAGGCTTTTTTCCCAAATAATGCTGTGGAATACTTTGTATCGTACTATGATTACTACCAACCGGAGGCTTATATTCCTACAACGGGTACGTATATTGAGAAAGACCTTTCGATAAATGATGAGATAGAAAAGCTGCGGCTGAGTACCACTTCGGCATTGCTTTCGGGGCGTAGGGATGTGCTGGTGGTTGCCTCGGTATCGTGCCTTTACGGTATTGGGAACCCTATTGAGTTTCAGAAAAACGTAATTAGCATTAAGCAAGGGGATGTGCTACCGCGTACTAAACTGATGCACAGGCTAGTGCAGAGTCTTTACGCTCGTACTACGGCTGACTTTAAACACGGTAACTTCAGGATAAAAGGAGATGTATTAGATGTGTTCCCGGGGTATGATGACAATGCTTTTCGGATTCATTTTTTTGGTGATGAAATTGAAGAGATAGAGCAGTTTGACCCTATGACAAACAGGATATTAGACCACTATGAGACGCTTAATATTTACCCTGCTAATATGTTTGTTACATCGCCAGATATATTGCAAAAAGCGATATGGAACATACAACAAGACTTGGTGAAGCAGGTAGAGTTTTTTGAGGCTTCGGGTAAGGGGCTTGAGGCTAAGCGGCTGAAAGAGCGCACGGAATTTGACTTGGAGATGATACGAGAACTGGGTTACTGCTCGGGTATTGAGAACTACTCACGCTATTTGGACGGTAGAGAAGCCGGTACGCGTCCGTTCTGCCTTATAGATTATTTTCCTGATGATTTTTTGATGGTGATAGATGAGAGCCACGTAACGGTATCGCAGGTGCATGCTATGTACGGAGGAGACCGCAGTAGGAAAGAGAACCTTGTGGAATACGGATTTAGGTTACCTGCGGCTATGGATAACCGTCCGCTGAAATTTGAAGAGTTTGAGGCGCTGCAAAACCAAGTGATTTACGTGAGTGCTACGCCGGCAGATTACGAGCTACAACAGACAGGAGGAGCTTATGTGGAGCAAGTGATACGCCCTACGGGCTTATTAGACCCAGAAATAGAGGTGCGCCCAAGCAATAACCAGATAGATGACTTGGTGGAAGAGATCCATCTAAGGGTAGAGAAAGATGAGCGGGTGCTAGTGACAACCCTTACCAAGCGGATGGCAGAGGAGCTAAGTAAATATCTTGCGCGCATAGGGGTGCGATGCCGCTATATTCACAGTGATGTAGATACCTTGGAGCGAGTGGAGATTATGCAAGACCTGCGCAAAGGGCTTTTTGATGTGCTTATAGGGGTGAACCTTCTGCGTGAGGGGTTGGACTTGCCAGAGGTATCACTTGTGGCGATTTTGGATGCTGATAAGGAAGGTTTCTTACGTTCGACACGTTCGCTAATCCAAACGGTGGGACGTGCCGCGCGTAACGTGAACGGGAAAGCGATAATGTATGCCGACAAGATAACCGATAGTATGCAGCGTACCATAGACGATACGAACTACCGGAGAGAAAAACAAATGAACTACAACAAGGCTCATAACATAGAGCCTAAACCGCTACAAAAGAAGATAGAGAATAGTTTGGCTAAAAGTGTGATAAGTGAGGTGCATTACGACCCTACTTTTGCTAATAGACAGGCGGCAGAGGAAGAGGCTAAGTACTACACTGATGAACAGATACAAAAAGAGATACAACGCTATAAAAAACTAATGACTGAGGCCGCTACAAGTCTTGATTTTGAGAAGGCAGCAAGCTATAGGAATGAACTCAGGAAATGGGAAGGGCTTTTAGGTAGGAGTTAGGGGATAGGAGATAGGGGGTAGGAGATAGGGTGTAGGAGTTAGGGGATAGGGGTGAGAAAAATAGGCAGGAAATGCGAAAAGAGTGAGAAAAATGTAAGAATTGGGGGATTTTGTTGCGGATTTGGCAAAGTGAAAGATTAGGTATTTAGAGGCTGATTATCAGGTAGCTAAGGCTTATACTTCGTTTATAGTTCGTTTATCCTTCGTTATTCGTTCGTTTAAAGTAGGTAATAGATAAGAGATAAGAGGTGAGAGGGCAGGGGTGTAATGGGTTGATTATCAGTTGAAAGGAGTTAGTAGATAGGGAATAGGGTGGGGGAAGGGATTTTTGCATTATTCGCAATTTGGGGAAGAGGTAAGAGGTAAAAGATAAAAGATAAAAGGGGGGATGTGATAAATTTGGAGGCAGGGCAGATGTTTCCCCAATATATAATTGTGGAATTTGAACTTATTGTAGGGCAAAAGAATAGGAAGGGTTTGGGCTGAGAAGGAGAGGTGAAGATTTTGGTAATTCGGGGAAAAGTATTAATTTTGCTTTTCGTAGGGGGAAGGTGTTGTTATGAGATTAGTAATGAAAGCAATACCGACTTTGTAGAGAATAGAAAAGGACTGTTTTAGGGAGCAGATGCAAGAGGGAGAGGAGGATTAAAACAGGCAGAAATTGGTAAATTAAACGTGATATTTTAAAACTTATAAATTGAAAAAATTAGTACTTCTTTCAATATTATCAGGCGCATTATTGGCAGGATCGTGGGTGACCTACGGATTTGCAGCGCTGATATTTATAGCCTTAGTGCCCTTATTACTGGTAGAGGCAAAGATTAGGCAAGACTATAAGCATACTAAGCGCAAGGTATTCGTCCTTAGTTATTTAGCTTTTTTGGTATGGAATATTCCTACAACTTGGTGGATATGGTATTCGACCGAAGTGGGGGCTGTATTTGCCATACTTGCTAATACCTTGCTGATGAGTATTACCTTCCTTCTATATCACATAGTGGCCAAAAGGATGCAGCGCAAAGTGGCTCTCATCTTCTTGGCAGTGATATGGATTTCATTTGAGAAGTTTCACCTTACATGGGATGTATCGTGGCCTTGGCTGAACCTTGGTAATGTGTTCTCGGAGCAAGTTACGTGGATACAATGGTATGAGTATACGGGGACTTTTGGCGGTACTTTGTGGGTTTGGATAGTGAATATTGTTGCTTTTTTGGCTGTAGATAGCTATCTGAAGACTAAAAACAGGAAGCTATTGGCGCAAAAAGTAGGCGTAATGATGCTTTTGGTGGCTGTTCCTATTACTATTTCTTATTTTATATACGCTAACTATACTGAAAAGGGCAAGAAGACTGTAACTGCTATCGTTTTGCAGCCTAATATCGACCCTTATGATGCTAAATATGCCCTTACCAATACTCAAGTTGCAGACTTGTTGGTAGAACTTTCGGCAAAAAAGATGGATAAGGATGTAAACTTTATCATTACACCAGAGACTGTTTTTGCTGATAATATCAAACTACACGAGTTGTCGGAAAAGATAGAAATACAGCAGTTACGCGCTTTTACGGCTCGGTATCCGCAGTTGAATTGGGTAGTAGGTACGGCAATGATTGATTTTGTGACAGATAAAGCACTCACGACTTCGCAGAGTAATTATCTGCCCAAGTACGGGATATGGTATAACGATTACAATTCGGCATTTTTGCTAAATGGAGAGACACAGGAGCTTCCCTTATACCATAAAAGCAAGCTGGTAGTAGCGGTAGAGAATTTTCCTTATCAGCAAATATTAAAACCTATTTTGGGAGAAACGCTTATCAACTTAGGAGGGACAGTAGCCCTTAAAACGACTCAGGCAGAAAGGACTGCTTTTGCGGGAGTACATACCGAAGGGAAAGCGGCGCCTATTATTTGTTACGAAAGTATTTATGGGGAGTTTGTGACTGATTACATAAAGAAAGGAGCGAACTTTTTGGCGGTACTTACCAATGATGCTTGGTGGCGTAATACCCAAGGACACAAGCAGTTACTTAGTTATACGCGTTTGCGTGCTATAGAAACCCGTAGGAGTGTAGCCCGCAGTGCCAATACGGGTATTTCAGGCTTTATTAATAGTAGAGGAGATGTGCTAGAAACATTGCCATACGACACGCAAGGCAGCTTAAAAGGTACTATTGCGCTGAACGAAGAGATTACCTTTTATGTGGCAATGGGAGATTATATAGCCCGCATTAGTTATTTTTTGAGTTTTTTTATCTTCTTATATGCAGTATTGCGCAAACGTAATAGTTTTTAGCATAGAGAAGCTTTAGAGAGCCTCAGTTTATAAATAACAGAGGTTAAACCGTTAAATTATTCTTAATTAGTTATTAAATTTTAGCTAAATAACATAAGGGAGATTTTGAGGTAAAAGAAGGTTTTTGAAATTGAAAAATATTGATAATAAGGGTATTAAGATTGTGGCATTATTTTTGTTTTAAGAGATTGATAACATAGGGAGAGGGATGAGTTATGACCTGTATTTGGCTGTAATAGTAGTTTTTTGTACTTTTGTGCGATTTATAGAGTTCAAAAGCAAGACTCTCAGTAACAATGTAGCAATGTTTTTTTTAATTTTGAAAAGAAAAAATGAAAGTAAAAAGTTATTTTATTCATAGTTTTCTCACGGTATTGGCCTGTGTAGCAATGCTTAGCAGTGGATATGCCCAAACACAAGGGAGGCTATCGGCGGCTAAGTTAGGCTTCCAAGGCTATGCTTGTCCGCGTGCCACTTTTAATAGTTTTACTTTGTCTATTTCGTGGACGCCACCTTTTGCGAATGCAGATAACAAATTCATTGTAGAATTATCGGATTCAAATGGTGAGTTTGGTGCGAATCCTACAGTATTGCAAACAGTTAGCAATAAGAATTTCACTAGTACTGTGCCAGTAAGTTTTAGTTTTCCAAACAATACACAAGGCAAAAAGTACAAAATACGTGTGCGTAGTACAAGTCCGGCGCAAGAGAAAATAGCGACTTGGGAAATAGATAACGGAGGCGGCAATAAGCAAACAGGTGAAGAGATAGAGGTTTATTATCAGGCAATTAGTTCACGTATTACAGTAGCTCCTACTAATGTAACACTTTGTCCTGGACATACACAAGAAGTGAAGGTAGTGCCATCGACTAATAACCCTAAGCCAGATAATTACAAATATAAATGGTTCAAACAAAAACCAGCAGGCTCGACAGGAAGTGATGAGCTGTTGGCAGAAGATGCTGCGCCTACTTTTACGGTAAGTGAAGGAGGAGTATATTATGCAGTTGTAGATTATGGTACTAAATGTTCGGGCTCAACTAATGCACGTTCAGCTAATATTACCGTAGTAATGTCGGGTAACCAAACGGTTACTTTAAGTAGTTCGGCTACGGCAGTTTGTACTAATGAGAATATAACCCTTACAGCTACGCCTCCTATATCGGGCAGTAAATATTATTGGTATAGAGGAACAACCAAGTTAGGAGAAACAGATGTAAATACTTATACAGTTTTGGCCCCTGACAACTTGGCTGGTGAATATTATGTGCAAGTGGGTAGTGGAGGTAATTGTGATGTAAAATCAAATAAGGTAAAAATAACCCGATCAGATAATATAACTGCAAGTATAAGCACTACAGGAGGTAATGTGTTAATGCCAGGGAAAACACGTGTTTTCACGGCAAGTACTACAGCCCAAGCTCCTACTTATAAATGGTTTAAAGATGGTAATGAGATAAGCGGAGAGACAGGAGCAACTTATACGGCTAATGCAGCAGGTAAGTATAAAGTAGAAGTAACACAAGGAGGTAGCTGTGCAGCTACAGTTACTTCACCTGAACACGAACTTACGCAGCCAGATAACTTCAAGGTGAGTATTAAAACTAAGAGTGCTTATGAAGACTGTGTTTATGACAGAATAACTCTTACAGTAGATAAAATTACTGCTCAGGTAGGGAGTAATGAACTAATAGTAGACCCTTCGGACTACTCGTTCTTTACTTTCCAATGGCAGGCAAACACTACAGGAACCTATGCTAATGTAGGTACTAATACTCACGAGATTACTCTTGATAAAGCTCTTGATAATGGTAAATATCAATTAAATACTACGGCTCCTAACTATGGTGCTATACCAACATCTAATGAAATAAGTGTTTTGTTGAAAGATACTAATGCATTACGCATTAATGGAGGAACAACAGAATTAGAATACTGTGAAGGCTCGGTTACTCTTACTATAACTACGGGAGCTAATGCCTCATCGACCTATACTTGGTATAAGGATAATGTGCAAATAGCAAAAGGAGTGGGACTTACTAGTTATAATACAGATACATCGGGGGTATTTCACGTAAGTGTAGATGCTAACAATGGTGGTTGCCCAGCAACTTCAAGTTCGATAGTGGTTAAAAAAAACACTGTAGTAGCGCGCTGGGTGGAAGATATTAAGAGTAAGGAAATATTTTTTGTAGGGAAAACTAATGTGTTGCAAGTATCTACTAATATCGAGACACCTACTATTGAATGGACAAAGAATGGCATTGTACTTACTGGTGAGACTGGTAGGAGCCTTAATATTACTACAGCACCTACTTCGGTGGATATTTATCAGGCAAAAGTTACTGATATGGGTACTTGTGGAAAAACTATTACCCTTCCACCTGTCTATTTTGAAACAATAGCTGATATACAGAGCTTGAAAGTAGGTACTTTAGCTGTATCGGCAGCTGATTGTGAAACACGTTCGGCAACTACACTTGAATTGCAACGTATTGTAGTAAAACTAAGCAGTACAGGTGAAGAAGTAGAAGTTAAGAAAGCTGATTTCCGTTACTTTAGTTTGCAATGGACAAAAGATGGTAATGACTTAATAGGCGAAACAGATTCCAAGTTGGTAGTATCACGTGAAGGGAATTCTGACTCGGCTAAATATGCTGTGCGAGTAATATATAACACGACTATTATTAAGGTATCTGACCCTAAAGTGATAGCTTTCACTCCAATTCCTGATTTTGAAATATCAACCAGTGAAGGTACTAAAGGTACTGCCTTTTTATGTACAGGAGGTACTATTACTCTGACAGTAGCTGCTGATAGCTTTGACCCTACCTCATCGGTAGCAGATAGTTTTTCATATCGTTGGTACAAAGTAACTAGTGCAAACTACCATAATGATACCTTTTTAAATAGTGAATTACCTACAGTGGTAATTAACGAAATAGGTGAGTACTATTTAGAGATTAACAATGGAGGTTGCCCTAAACGCGCTCATATAAAGATAGAGAACTATCGTACTGGACAGTTAAAAATAGTACAGATTACAACAGCAGGTACAAAAGGTAGAGAGATAACCCAACATAGTTCGGCACGTGAGCGAAAGATTGATGTGAATGTAGGTCAGCAGTTGGTAGCTGAGGGAGGTAATAACTTTGTATGGGTTAAGCCAGATGGTACCTCATTCTATGGTAATACATTAAATATTACTTCAAAAGATATGATGGGTGCTTACACTCTGAAAGAAGAATCATGTGCATCCGCAGGTACTAATGAGTTGCCTTTTGAGCTTAATGTATTCGAGGTAAAAGCTATTCCTAATATTGTAACTCCTAATGGAGATGGTATTAATGACACTTGGTTAATACCTGATGAGTATTGCAAAGCTGGTGTGAGGGTAACTATCTATTCGCAAGAAGGGAAAGAAATATTTTCGACCACTAATTACCAAAATAACTGGCCAGATGTTAATGCTTATAAAGAGTTAGGCAAACGTTCATTGTTCTTCATTTATGTAATTGAAGGCGATGGAGTAGAAAAGCAGAAAGGAGTAGTTACCTTACTAAAATAGCATACAATGAAGAGAATACTATACATATTAATAATTGTGTTAGCTTTGGGCAGCAATGCTTTGTGGGCACAAAGTGAAGGGAACTACTTACCTTATGAATTGCCAGGGCATACGGCTGTGAAGTACAATACTTACCTAATGAACCCAGCTTTTCCTATTTTTGGAAAGAATGAGCAACAAATTACGTTTTTTCATAAAAACCAATGGATGGGGTTCAAGGAAGATAAATTTAATACCTTTGGCTTATCATACGGTAAGAAATGGGGAGGTGATGCTGGTAAGAAAAATGTATTGGATGATGGAAACAATATGTTTCACGTAATGGTGTTCCAGCGTACAGCCTCGATATTTGCAAATACAGGTGTGCTGGGGAACTATGTGCACCAAGTAGAAGTATCGGATGATAATTTTTTGCGATTGGGTATTAATGCTGTTTTTGCTAGAAGTAGTATTGATAAAGGGAGAGTTCGCACTAATGTGAATGACCCTTTGATAGAGAATGCTAAAGGAGCTAGTATGGTTAATATACAGCCTGGTTTTGATATTAACTTTGGTAAACTACATTTTGGTATTACTGCTGAAAACTTATTAGATTATTCATTTTCGGCAGGGGAAATGGCAGTGCCTTTTAACGAAAAATCGTTTACAACTCATGCTATGTACCGCCATTATTTGGATAGTAATAGTGACTTTTTGGAGGATGCTGTATTCACTGTTTTGGCTAAAGGCAAAAAGAGCAAGGATAATTTTCAATTGGGCGGGCACTTAATGCTTGACGCTAAAATGGGATGGGCTTATGCTGGTTATGACCAAAAATATGGTGCTTTTGGAGGCTTAGGCTTTAATATAGGGACTCATTTTAGTGTGGGATTTGGCTATGAACAAAGTATAGCTAATTATGTAGCTGAGTTGGGAGGTAGCTATGATGTAGTATTATCATACCAATTTGGAGGCAAACACCATATTAAGCCACCTAAAGCTCCATCGACTCCGCCTTCGGCTCCGCCAACTCCACCAACTCCGCCACAACCTAAACCAACAGTGGCAACGCCAACAACTACTACTGCTACACCTACGACACCACCACAACCGCCTAAGAAGAAGACGGTGCTCCAGGAGTTGGAAGGGCGTATGAGCTTGGTAGTAGACAATATAGCTAACTCGGGTATTCCTGAAGGACACTATGTGGTAGTAGGGGTGTATAAAAACCCTAGAGGAGCTTTTGAAATGCTGAATAAGATTAAACAAATGGGCATTAAAGCCTTTACCTTTAAGCATCCGGAAAACTTAATGACTTATATTTATATTGAGAAACCTTTTCCTACCCGAGGAGAAGCTGGAGAAGCCTTGATTAACTTGTTACGCAAACCAGAGTTCTATAACTCAAAAGTTTGGGTACTGAAAGTAGGAAAATAGATTTTTCATAAAATTAGTATTTTATATTTGCAAAGGGCTGTTAAAGTTTCGGCTTTAACAGCTCTTTATTTTTTATTGAATATTTAAAAAGGGCTTATGTGCTTGCTATAGAGGAAATAAGCGCTTATAAATTCGAATAATATGATGATAAAACGTTTTAGAACATTTGGCGTAGCAGTTTTGATGCTGTTACTATTACAGGCTTGTGGTACGAGCCATACGCGCTATGCTAAGCATAGAACTACTTCTAAAAAGGTGGCAAAAACTTCGGTTGGTACTGTAAAAGTAGGGGCTTTTAAGAGTAATGTGGCTGCTAGCTATTACCACGATAAATTTAACGGGAGAAAGACTGCCAGTGGGGCTGTTTTCAGCAATAATAATCTTACTACGGCTCACCCTTCTTTGCCTTTTGGTACCCAACTAAGAGTGACTAATAGGGTGAATGGTAAGCAGGTGGTAGTGACAGTTACCGATAGAGGTCCTTTTACCAAAGGACGTGAGCTTGACCTTAGCAAACGTGCTTTTATGAGTATTACGGATGATAAAAATAAGGGGGTGCTGCAGGTGGATATTGAAATTTTGAAGTAAGAATTTTCAGAGGAGGAAAGAGATAAGAAATAACAGGTAAAAAGCTGATTGTGAGAGAAGGATGATTATCCTTCTCTCATTTTTTTATGTTTGGAGGGATACTTGGTTGCAACTATTGGAGTAGCTAAGAGGTAAGAAGGGCTTGGGGGAGGTGTGGGGAGAAAATTGGGTGATGATGAGAATTATGAGCCTTTTTGCTTTTTTTGTTGTGAATTTAGCAAAGAGAGGGTAGGGAGGTGGGGTGCTTGATAATCAGCAGGGTAAGGGTTATCCTTCGTTTATATTTCGTTTATCCTTCGTTATAGGTTCGTTTAAAGTAGGTAAGAGATAAGAGGTAAGGGGTAAGAGAGTGGGGTGTAATGGGCTGATTATTAGGTAAGAGGTAAAAGGTAAGAAGTAAGAGAGTGGAGGTGTTTTTTTTTGAGATATTGGCAATGAAAATGCGAAATAGATGAGAATTCTTTATTTTAAGGGGTATGGTATAGGGGAGTATGAGCTTATTTAGCTGTTGGGGCTTGCTGATTGTGTTCTTCTTTTCAAGATAGGTGTAATGGAGATTTTTCTGACGGAGGGAATGTGTTGTATTTGAGCTGTTTTTGTTAATAGGCGTACTGTTTTTTTATTTTGGTTTCGGGGGAGAGACAGAAGGTGTATAGGCATATCAAGAAGAACCACTCTAAGGGTTTCATTAGTATGTAGGTGAGGTTGGAAGCCCAGGTGCTTTTTATTTTCTTGGAGAGGTCATAGCCGTACTTGTCATAATTGCGGCGGATGAAGCGATGTAGGGTAGGGGAGAGGTCGGTTATGAGTTCTTCAAAGGCATTGGCTATTTGCAGTTGCCGGTTAACGATGATGGGCTGTCCTGCTCTTTTTCCGTATCGAAGGGGTTTCACTAAAGAAGGGCTTCCGCAGGCGGCGACGGTGCATAAATAATGGCTTTGATGAGGGAGGTGAGGTGGGTGGCTGTGCTTGGAGAATGCCCACGTGGTGGTTTCGGTGAGTCCTTTGCTTATGGAGTTATATTCTTGCCCAAGAAGCATAAGTATAAGGGTGATTATGACAAAGACAGGGAGCACTAAAATTATGGATAGCAAGAAGGTTTTGCCTATATTGGTTTCGATGTGGTTGAGGGTTTGTGCAGCTATGCCTATTCCGATTATAAGGCTGAAGAGGGGGAAGAAAAGCATAATGTTATTGGCTAATTGAGCGATAAGTAAGCCATTGAAAATGAATCCTATATATAATATGCATAGTGCAATAGCTAAGGGTATTGGGGGGATGGAGGCTTTGCGTATCCAAAGGGTATAGAGGGCTATTTGATATAGGAAAAAGAATGTGATGTAGGTGAGTGAATGTTTTGAGGCTATGAATTTATAACCGGTATCAAGCGGGTCGATAGGCTGGGTATAATCGGCAGAATGGGTGTAGAAAAAGAGGCAGAACCACAGGAAAGATAACAAGTAGAACCCTGCGATGATTATTTGCCATAAGGGTGCTTTGTGAAGGCGGTGTATATATATGCCTATGATGAAAAAGGCTGCTATAAAGAGTATTAAGATGAAAGGAGCTATCATTTAATTATTTTTTAGGCTGTGAAATGAGATTGGCTACTTGGCTTAGTATTATAGCAGTGGCGGTGGCTACATTTAGGCTTTCGGTGGCTTGGTGCTTGCTGAATTGGGGGATGGTTATGGCGTGGTTGGAAAGCTGTTGTATTTGGGCAGAAATGCCATTGGCTTCATTGCCCATAACAATCACACAATCGGTAGGGAAGGGGGTAGTGTAGAGGTTTTCGCCCTGTAAAGTGGTAACATATATGGGTAAGGAACAAGTAGCGAAGAAACCTGCTAAAGGCAGGTAATGTACCTTGACGCGGGAGAGAGACCCCATAGTGGCTTGTACTACCTTTGGATTGTAACAATCGACAGTTTGGGTGTTGCAAATGATTGTTTCGATACCAAACCAGTCGGCAAGGCGTATGATAGTTCCGAGGTTGCCAGGGTCTTGGATATTGTCTAATGCTAAGATGATGCCTTCTTGAAGAATGCCTTGTAGAGGGGGTTGATGAAATACTGCGAGTCCTTCATCGGGGTTTTGGAGGAGGCTAATTTTCTTTAATTCTTCGGCAGAGATAGGGATGAAAGATTGCTTAGGGAGTTCATTACTAAATATTTCGGTGGCAGCTATAAGTTCGGGTTTGTATCCTGCGCGGAGGAATTCGAGGATGCTTTTTTTCCCTTCTACCAAAAAGAGTTTAAGCTCATTTCGGTATTTTTTTTGTTGTAATTTTTGAATTAATTTTGTTTGATTTTTGCTAAGCATAAAAATATTTGTAATTTTGAGCCCTAAAATAAGAGCTTGTGAGATACTATTTTATTAAAATATTAATTATCAGTATACTATGTGTATTTGTTATAGGGTGTGATGCTACTAAGCGCGTGCCTGAGGGGCGGCATTTGCTTAAAGAAAATACAGTACAAGTGAATGGTATTAAGACTGATGATGCAAAGATAAACAATTTTGTGATACAAAAGCCGAATTCATATATTTTAGGGATGCCGCTAAGTTTGTATATTTATAATTTAGCTAATCCTAAATCGGAACAGGAATTTGCTTTTTGGCTTGATAAACATCCGAGATGGCATCATTTTTTGACTAAGGTTTTATCGGAAAAGCAAGTAGGTAGGTTACAGAAATCGTTTTTAGTATCGGGTATAGACCATCAGTTACAGAAGATAGGCGAGGCTCCTGCAGTGCTTGATACCGCTAAGGTGCGCCGTACAACAAAGCAGCTGGGAGCATATTACCGCAGTATAGGGTATTTTAATACAAAAGTAACGGATAGTATTTTTGTTTTGCCACAAGAAAATAAGCGGCTTGCAGAGGTGAAATATTATATCACTTCGGGAGAGCAATATAAGATTGATAGTTTGAAAACACGAATTACTTCACCTGAAATTGATTCGATATACAAGTTACATTTAGGCAAAACGCTGTTGAAGTCAGGGAATCCTTACAGACTTACAGATTTTAGTGCAGAGAGAGCACGGCTGTATGAGTTGTTTAGGAATAATGGTTTTTATACTTTTCAGCAGAGTTCTATCAACTTTGAAATAGTACGAGATACAGTAGCGGCGCAAAAAGACCCTTATCTGCAAGTTACTACAGATATAGGAGACCTTGTAGAGCGTGATGGAGATGTGATTACAACTAAAAAATACAAAGTACACCGCATTAATAAAGTACGATTATATACTGATTATGAGAATGGAATGGATAAATCTGCACTAGACTCATTGGAGTATCGTGGGATGTTAATTTATTATAAAGGGAAATTGCGTTATCGACCTCGTGTGCTAGCTAATGCTACGAGCTTGAAAGCAGGACAAATATACTCGGATATAGAGCGTGGTAATACTTATAGGCAGTTTAATAACTTGAGAGTATTTCGTTATCCGAATATGGAATTTAAGTATCCACCTAAAGATACTTTGCAGAATAGATTAGATGCGAATATTTATTTATCGTCATTAGATAAGTTTTCATTGCGACTTACAAATGAAATTAAAAGGTCGGAAATTGAGGCTATAGGTTTTGGTGTAGGTACGTCATTTGCTGCACGTAATGTGTTTGGAGGAGCTGAAACTTTAGAATTGAACTTGCAAGGTACTTTTGCTTCGCAACCTACACTGAAGGATACACGTTTTTTTAATACATCAGAAGTTAGTGGTGATTTACGTTTTATATTTCCTTCCATTCTTTTTCCTTTAAATACGCGGAAGCTAATACCTTATTATATGACTCCACAGACTATATTACAGGGAGGTATGAGTTATCAAACAAATATAGGTCTTGATAAGCGCACTACATCAGGGGTATTACGTTATGTGTGGAACCCACGTAACCAAAAGAATAAAGTTATTTTTGATTTGGCAAATGTACAATATGTAAATAATATTAATCCTAATAACTTCTTTAGGGTATACCAAAGTACCTATGAACGGTTAAATGATATAGCTAAAAAATACAGCTTAAGTACTGATTATGTAGATAACAAGGGGAATTTAACACCTTCAAAAGGAGCTATCAATTTTGTCAAAGATATATTAGATAGACAAATCACTTTACAAACAGAAGATTTAATACCTTTTTTAGGTATTTTAGAACGCTATAATCGCCTTACAAAAAATGACTTTATAGTATCAACTAGTTTTACATATATCATCAATAGTAAATCACAATTTTTTGAGCGTAATTTCTCTCAATTTCGTATTAAAGCAGAAACAGCAGGAGGACTGCTTAATCTCTTAGCAGCCGCTAAGAGTAATATAGTGAAAACAGATAATAATAAAAATAAGATTTTTGGAGTAGAATATGCTCAATACGCTAAAGGTGAGTTAGACTTTATTAAGCACTGGCCTATAGGGAAAGAGAGTTCAATTGCATTTAGGTCATTTTTTGGTATAGCTATTCCTTATGGAAATTCTGATAATATACCTTTCTCTCAAAGTTACTTTGCAGGAGGTACTACTGATAATAGAGGTTGGAAAGCATACCGTTTAGGACCAGGCTCAAGCCCTTCTATGTTAGATTATAATGAAGCAAATATGAAAATAGCACTAAATTTGGAATATCGTTTTCCTATTATAGGGGCTTTTAAAGGCGCTTTATTTACCGATGTAGGTAATATATGGAATGTTGCCGATAATACAGAACTTGAAGTTTATAAGTTTAAGAATTTATCATCATTAAAAGATGTAGGACTAAGCACCGGATTTGGCTTGCGCTATGATTTTAACTTCTTTGTAATACGTTTAGATATGGGTATCCCTACCTATGATCCTTCCGAGTCCGAGGGCAGTCGTTGGATAAAGAAATTTAAAATTAGTGATACAGTCTTTAACTTCGGTATAAATTATCCTTTTTAAAAGGGCAGATCATCTTCCTCAATCCAACTCGCGTATTTTGGGTAGTTCTCCGCAATGCGTTGTATCATAGCACGTTGTTCTTCACTCACATCTTTGATTTTTTTAGCAGGAACGCCAGCATAAAGGCTACCACTTTTAATATGTGTATTAGGGGATACTACAGCTCCTGCAGCTACAATACTACCACTTTCCACCACACACCCATCCATTACAATGCTTCCCATACCAATAAGCACATTATCTTCAATAGTGCAACCATGTACAATAGCATTATGCCCTACCGATACATTACTTCCAATAACAGTAGGATGAGTATTATAAGTACCATGAATTACCACTCCGTCTTGAATATTCGTATTATTACCTATCCTAATACTATTCACATCACCACGAATAACAGCATTATACCATACAGTACAATTATCTCCTAATTGCACATCCCCTGTAAGGGTCACATTTTCAGCAAGAAAGCAACCTTTCCCAAAGGCAGGTTGCTTCCCATTAACTCGTTTTAGTAACATTTCTTCAGTTTGTCTATTATATCTTGTAAGCCATTCATCTTAATCTCAAAGGCAGTAGCCAAAAGCATCCCCAACTTACCTTTCGGGAAGCCCTGAGAGCTAAACCACTCCAAATAGTATGAGGGCAAATCAGCTATCATAGTACCTTTATATTTTCCATAAGGCATTGGGGTAGTGATTATTTCTTTCAGAATTTCAGGATTCATAATAGCTTAGTCTTTCCCAAAAGGCATAATATACTCTTCTATCCCAATCTTCTAATTCGCTAGCTTCACACGTTTTTTCTCTTCATTCCTCTCAATCTTATGATTAGGGCGTGTCCACTTAGGGTTCTCTCCCAAAGAATGATACTGTGAGTCCTCAGCTTCTACAGTTTGAGGTTGAGGGTGCGTCTCAAAAGGCTTCTGAATACGCATTCCTAATACCCCCAACATTTGCATATCCTCATTAATATCAGGGTTAGGTGTTGTAAGTAACTTATCCCCAGCAAAAATAGAATTAGCACCAGCAAAAAAGCATAAAGCCTGACCCTCTTGACTCATCTGAGTCCTACCTGCCGAAAGGCGTACTTGTGACTGCGGCATTACTATACGTGCCGTCGCTACCATACGCACCATTTCAAAAATATCTACCGGCTTACAGTCTTCCAAAGGAGTCCCCTCTACCGGCACCAACGCATTAATAGGAACCGATTCAGGTTGCGGATTAAGGGTCGACAAAGCCACCAGCATCCCTGCACGGTCTTCCAAAGCCTCTCCCATACCAATAATACCACCACTGCACACCGTAATATTCGTCTTGCGTACATTATCAATCGTCTTTAAGCGGTCTTCATAACTACGCGTCGAAATAATCTCTTTGTAATACTCTTCCGATGTATCAAGGTTATGATTATAAGCGTACAACCCCGCCTCAGCCAAACGCTGCGCTTGGTTTTCAGTAAGCATACCAAGGGTACAACACACCTCCATATCAAGTTTATTGATCGTGCGCACCATCTCCAATACCTGTTCAAACTCAGGACCATCCTTCACATTACGCCAAGCAGCCCCCATACACACACGCGATGCCCCAGCCGATTTCGCCCTCAATGCCTGTGCCTTCACATGAGTCACACTCATCATATCAGCATTCTCTATCTTCACCTCAGTCTCATAACGAGCCGATTGCGGACAGTAAGCACAATCCTCCGAGCATCCCCCAGTCTTAATCGATAGCAAAGTCGATACCTGTACCGAGTTAGGATCATGATACTTCCGGTGTAAGGTCGCCGCCTCGTATAATAACTCCATTAAAGGTTTATTATAAATCGCCATAACCTCTTCTTTTGTCCAATTATGGCGCGTTTCAGCCTTGTTGCAGCTGCAAGTATGTTGAGATTCACACATAGTTTTTCCTTCTTTATTTCGGCGGCAAAGGTAAGAAACTTTTCTTAATTAGCAATCCCCCACACACAATTAATTAGCCCCATCACACCCCAAACACCATCCACACCCCACCCACCCCAAATCCACCAACCAACTCCCCCCAATAATATGCACACCCTAATGCAAACAACCCCTTAGCTTGAACGAACGAATAACGAAGGATAAACGAACTATAAACGAAGGATAGTCTGCGAGCTGGCACAGCTCAGTATGTCGCGAAGGATAGTAGCCACCACCACCATCTCCCTAAGCATCAATAAAAAAAAGAGAAGAACAACTGTTCCCCTCTCACTATCACATTTTTATCTCTTATCTCTTATCTCTTATCTCTTATCTCTTACCTCCAAACAATGCCTCCCTTCTTTAAATCTGTAACTCACATCCAACTGATAAGCATCCCCAATCGATTTTACAATCGCCAACCCCAAACCAGTAGAGTTAGCATCCTGCTCACCCTTATGAAAACGCTTAAAAATACGCTCCACATCCAAAGGCAAATGATCCTGTGAAGAATTCTGCACCTCAAACCGATCACCCCTAATCACAACCTTTATTTCACCCCCCTTAGAGTTATATTTTATAGCATTACGCACCAAGTTAGAAATAAGTATCGCAGCCAAATCCTTATTCATTTCCACCCTGAAATCCTGCAAAGCATCCACCTCCACCCTCAGCTCCTTATACTCAATAAGGTCAGTCAAGTCATCCAAAATAGCCGTAATAAGCCCCTGGAACGATACACTCTCAGTCTCCTTATACTGGTGATTTTCAATCCTTGTAAGCATCAATAACGATTTGTTCAGATGAGTCATCCGCGTCAGTGATTGCTTTATCTGGCTAAGTTGCAGCAGCTGCCCCTCACTAAGCCCCTCATCAGTCATCAGCAGCTCCAGTTTGCCAAGCGTAATAGCCAAAGGCGTCTGAAGCTCGTGCGAAGCATTCTCAATAAAAGCCTTCTGCTCGTCAAACATCACCTCATTTCTCAGCCACATCTGCTGTATATTCTGGTGCAGAATATTAAACTCCATCACATCCGTAGTAATAGGCTCTAATTGCTGCCTACTCCCCACCTTATACTGCCTAATAGCAGTTATTATAGCCTGAAAAGGCCTCCATATCTTCCTTATAAGCAGCAAGTTAATAAGATAAGTCGAAAGCACCAAAACAGCATACAGCACCCCAAGGGCTATAGCCAAATTCAGCAGCACATCATCGTCCAAAAGCTCCTTACTATAACTCTCCTCCTCATAAATAACCTCTTCATAAATATAGATGCCCACCATTAACGTCCAAATAATTAAGATAAGCAAAAAAGCCAGAGTAAGGTACCTCAGCGTATAGTTTTTCAGTGATATTTTCATTATCTTACACCAATTTGTACCCAATGCCATACACCGCTTGGAAGTCAATTTCGGCTTGGGCTGTTTTAAGTTTTTTACGAAGATTTTTAATCTGTGAATAGATGAAGTCAAGGCTATCCACTTGGTCAATATAATCACCCCATACAGCCTCAGCAAGAGTTGTTTTCTCCACCAAGCGCTCAGGGCGAATTATAAAATAATACAATAAGTCATATTCTTTGCGGTTTAAGTTCAGCAGCACATCACCTACTTTCACAGTACGAGTCTCAGGGTACAAGCATACATTCTTAAGCTGTATAACCTCTTCCCCCTGTTGGTTCTTCCGCCTAATGATTGATTTCACCCTTGCCAGAAGTTCCGAAAGATGGAACGGCTTAGCCAGATAGTCATCCGCCCCCTTCTCTAAGCCCAAAACCTTATCATCTACCGAGTCTTTCGCCGATACAATAATCACCGAATGCTTTTTCTTCATAGCCTTCAGCTCATCAAGCAGCTGCATACCACTCCCACCCGGCAGCATAATATCCAGCAATACACAATCGTAATCATAATCTGCAAGTTTTGATAACCCCAAATGATAATCTTTAGCTGTTTCTACCAAAAAATGTTCCTGTTCAAAAAACTGACGCAAAGTAAGCCGCAACTCCTTCTCGTCCTCTATAATTAGTATTTTCAAAACCTTACTCCTTATCTAATTTCTTATCTCTTATCTAATCTTATACCCCACTCCTACCGAAAAACTCAAATACACACTCGTAGCATCCTTAAAGTCAAGGTACGGATTATAACTATCACTGCTAATATCACTAATACTCCCCGAAAACCTACCATCAGCCATAAAAATCCACTTCCTCGTCTCCCACATCACACCTCCACCTAAGTGAAAAACCAACTGTGTCGAGTTAAAATACCTACTAATATCCGTCCTAGCACTCTTTTGTCTTTCCGAATAAGTAGCTCTCATCAAGAACTTAGGGCCTACACCTATCTGCCCAAATCCCCTAAAAGGATTATTCCCTTGTATATGAAGTAGCATTGGCATTTCAATACTATTAAATCTGATAAAGTGTCTATCACCTCGTTCTAAGTTTTCATTTTCCCTTTGAAAAGAAATAGCCTCTTGCTTATACATAAGTTCAGGCTGAAAAGCAAAATGTGAAGCAAATCGCACATTAGCAAATACCCCTACATTAGGCAGTATAAGTTCAGGAAAGTACTCTACATTATAATTCCCCCCCGATTTTACATTAGCAAAAACATTAAAGGTAAGAAAAGGGTCATTCCCCTTCACTCCTATAGCCGTTTGTCCATAGCCTATAGTTGCAAGGCTGGCCACTACCAAAGTAATAAAAAACTGTTTCATAAATAGTATATTTTAGTTATAAAAAAAAATTGACAATTAATAATTAACACCAATATGTTAATCCTTAATTGTCAATCATTTAAAAAAAAATAATTGTTTTATTAGAATTTGTATGCTATTTTAATACCAAGGTTAGGCTCTATAGCCCAGAATTTACTATCATCTTTCACACCTTTACCAAAGTTACGTGCAATATTAGCATAAGGGGCAATAACAAAAGTATCGTTGTAATTCCATTGGTAACCAGCTCCAATACCTACGATAAAGCTATCCAAGCTAGTTTCAGTATTGTCAGCATATTTAAATTTACCAAAACGTTGTTTAATAAAAGGATTTACATACGGTCCTGAATTGCCATCCAAATCAAAATAATAGTTATAACCTAACTTCACACTGTTAGCACTGTACTTTTCACCATTCTTTTTAGTGAAGAAAGAGAATCTATCATTTATAAAAATCTCTCCCTCAATTGATTGATTGAAAGCAAAAAAGTGTTCATACCCCAATTCTACTGAGGCTAACCATATAACATTAAGCACGTTAAGGTTTACTTGGTGCTTAGGAAAATCGTCCTGTGCAAAAGTCTTCACTGATGCAAAAAGGAGCATAGCGGCTAAAATAATTCTTTTCATTAGTCTTCTTAGTTTAAAAATAAGTGCAAAGATACTACTTTTGAGTAAATATGCAAAAAAAATCACAAAAAAGTTACGATAAGCCGCTTATTACACCCTCATCATCTATGTCCATACCCTCAGCAGCTGGTACACTGGGTAGTCCTGGCATGCGCACCGTATCCCCCAGTATCGGAATTACAAATCCAGCCCCCGAAGCAAATTCAAACTCTCTTACCGTTACTTCAAAATCACTAGGCCGTGCCAATAATTTCTCATTATCACTAAGTGATTTTGGTGTCTTTACCATACAGATAGGCAATTTGTCAAAGCCTAATTTCTTTATCTGTTTTAGTTCACTTATAGCTCTATTACTGTAATGCACCTTCTTAGCGCCATATATCTTAGTAGCTACGGTATCTATCTTCTCTTCTATACTTGCCTCATTGCTATACAAAGGTTCAAAGTGGCTTTCACCGCTCTCAGCTATAGCTATTACAGCGTGAGCAAGTTCCTCAGTACCTTTACCTCCTTCACTAAAACCTTTGCTCACAATAGCTTGCACACCTTTTTTAGCACATATCTCTTTTATGTAGGCTATTTCTTCCTCGCTATCGTTAGGGAAATAGTTGATAGCTACTACAGCTTTAAGCCCGAATAGTTGTACATTCTCAATATGTTTTTCCAAATTGGCAATACCCAGTTTCACTTTTTCCAAGTCAGGAGTATTGTATGCTTCCTTTTTAGCTCCTCCGTGATGTCGCAAGGCACGGATAGTAGCCACAATCACTACTGCATCAGGAGCCAACCCTGCCGAGGTACATTTTATATTCAAAAACTTCTCTGCCCCAAGGTCTGCCCCAAAACCAGCTTCGGTAACTACATACTCTCCCAATGATAATCCCATCTTGGTAGCCAGAACAGTATTTGTACCTTGTGCAATACTAGCAAACGGACCGCCGTGTAGTATAGCAGGGTTATTCTCAAGGGTCTGTACAAGGTTAGGTTTAATAGCCTCTTTTAGTAGCAGAGCCATAGCTCCTACCACCTTCAGGTCTCTTGCAAACACAGGAGTCCCATCAAATTTCTTCCCTACATAAATGTTCCCTATACGCCTTTTCAAGTCCGAAAAACTCTCCGATAGGCATAGTATAGCCATAATCTCCGAGGCCGGTGTAATATTAAATCCATCTTCACGAGGTACACCGTGGGTATGTCCTCCAAGGCCTACTACTATATGGCGTAGCGCACGGTCATTCATATCCATTACCCGTTTCCATACTACAGTACGTGGGTCTATACCTATGCTGTGTGTCTTGCTATGTATGTTATTATCTATTACAGCTGCCAATAGGTTATTAGCCTTCTCAACAGCCGAAAAGTCTCCCGTAAAATGCAAATTAATATCTTCCATAGGCACTACTTGTGAGTATCCTCCACCAGCGGCTCCTCCTTTTATTCCAAATACAGGCCCTAATGAAGGCTCACGCAGTACAGCTATAGATTTTTTACCTATCCTATTCAGTCCTTCTGTAAGTCCTATGCTCACTGTAGTTTTACCTTCTCCTGCAGGGGTAGGGGTAATGGCAGTAACAAGCACCAGCTTGCTCTTTTTCATCTTCTCAACATTGATGAGGTCTAACAGAAGTTTCGCCTTATATTTACCATAAGGGTCAATATCGTCCTCATTAATATTCAGCTTCTTAGCCACCTCTTTAATAGGAAGCATCTGTGCCTTTTGGGCAATTTCTAAGTCAGTCATATAACAATTAATAATTAGCAATTATCATTTACTATTTCTTTCCCCCAAACACTATACAAGTAGGCTTATCTACATTAATATTTATCAAGGTATCTGTCAGCATTCCACTTGTCTCATCTCGCCTAAAAACTTGTATTTTATTATCATCACGGCAGGCTACCAGCAGGTATTTACCATTGGGGGTAATTGCAAAATTGCGGGGGTGTACACCCGTCTCTTGGTATCCTACTTTCTTTAAAGTTCCTTTCTTAGGGTCTACAGCAAAGATGGCAATACCATCTTTCTTCAGCCTATGTGAGGTATATAAGAAACGCCCATCAGGACTAATATGTATATCAGCACTGCCGCGCCCTCCGCCTTCATCTGCCATTATCCGTTGTACTTCTTTCAGTTTGCCATTCTTATAGCGCAGCACCACACATTCGCCTCCTAATTCATTTATAAGATAAGCATAACGCCCATCTTTACTAAAGGTAAGATGCCGTGGCCCTTCCCCATTGCTCATACGATACGCAACTTTTATATCATTCAGTATTTTAACACCTTGGGGGGCTTTCCTTTCTTTATAACGAAATCTATACACACAGTTTTTCCCTAAATCAGTAACCAGCACATATCGCCCCTCAGGGGTAGGGATAATACAATGGATATGAGATACACTTCCGTGCGAAGCCTCTATGAAAGCTATGTGTTGCACCTCCGCTCCCAATCTCCTTTCAGCATCTAATCCGAAAACACTGATATCGCCTCCCGTATAGTTAGCTGTGATCACGTAGTTATTATCACTTACTATATGGCAAGGGTCGGCACCTGCCTGTGGCAAGGCTTCTTTAGGAACAGTACTTTGAAAAACAGGCTTACTCCAAACCATCCTGTAATCTTTCAAGTCAAATGAATAAGCTCCCTGCCTCCCATCACTGTATTCACTCACAGCATACAGCCTATTCCCATCGGCCGATAGCGTCAAGAACGAAGGGTTTCCAGCCGCTATTACATCCAATAACTCAAACTTCCCATCTTCCTGATTAAAATGATAACTATAAATCCCTTCCGATTTTCCTCCTTCTGTATAAGTGCCTACAAACATCGTCAGGCTATCACCCTTCCAATGTTGCCCAAAGGTATGCCAACTCAGCATCCATAGCACCCCAAATATAACACTGCGTATTTTCATTATTTACTCTAATTATTGTCTAAACTCTCTCTCCCTTACCTCCCCAACACATTAAGAATACTGCCAAAAACCAGCCCTTATTTCTCCCGTTTGGTTATGTTTGTACAGGTAAAGTGCCCCGTAAGCAAACACATATTGTTTAATATTCCCTTCATCTTCCTCACAATCTAAATATCCCTCCTCATTAATTACCACAAAAAATGAATAGTCATCTCTTTCTATTTTCTCCCAGTAAAAAAGTTTGTTCTGTATAAAGAAGGGCTCCCCACCTACTTGTATAAAAGTAAAATCATCTTCCTCTCCTTTACTCCTGTATTCACTTACCGATAAAATAGCCTCACCTATCTCCTCCAATCGCAAGTCCTTCCTATTGCCCATCTCCGAAAAATCATGTTCAATAACCCTTGTCGCCATATCAGGATAAATACTGTGGTCTATACGCTCGTCAAAGTCCTTAGGTGTAATAACCGATAGCATCTTCTCCGGTTTATCTGGGTGTACAAAAGTAATGTAAAAACCATACCCCTGCGGTATCTCATCTTCAATAATTAAGGGCGGACATCCACCCAACCGACCCTTAATTTCAGGGTTATAAGCAATACAATCAGCAAACCGTGCCGCCATAGTAATCCAACTTTAATAATTAGGTCGCAAAGATAATAAATAATTAGTAATAACCAATGAGCCCATAGCAAAAAAACACACACCTCAACACCTCCCTATCTCTCCCACCTACCTTTTATGATTTTTTCATCTATTTTTCATTTTTATTGCCAATCTTTCAATTTTTCCTCCCTACACCCTCTTACCTCTCACCTCCTATCTCTTACCTAATAATCAGCCCATTACACCCCACTCTCTCACCTCCTATCTCTTGTCTTTTACCTACCTTAAACGAACCTATAACGAAGGATAAACGAACTGTAAACGAAGGATAGTCGTCACCCACCTGATTTCCAATCACTTCACACCCAACCCCTCCCTTTGCCAAATTCGCAACCAAACTGCCAAATCATTGCATTTTCCTCATCTCCCTTCTCCTCTTTTGCCAATAAAAAACCACAGTGTTCGCATTAAAAAGAACAACATAATGATGCCCTCCAATGCAAACGCCGTGGCGTGTAATAATTGTATGATAATGAAAGGATGTTTATATCCAAAAGCAATCCCTATCCCCCAACGCCTACTTCCCCCAATCTAACTCCTAAAATCCCTAAAAAATCCAATAGTACGTTCTATCTGCTTTTTCAGGCTACTCTCTTCCCCTTCAGCCATAAAGCTGAGGTAATCCTCAAAAAGCTCCGAATGCCTCTTAAGCTCCTTCTTTTTCCATAATGAAGTAGCCAAAATAAGCTCAATAGCCAATATCTTCTCTATATTCTTCACTACTTGCTCACATTTAATAGCCGAACTGCCTCCCATCCCCTTAATATCTATCGTCTTTTCAAATAAAATAGGGCTTTCTATACTCGCAGGGGTCGATAACCTACGGTTTTCATTCAATATACCCTCAATAATACGCTGGAAAATAGGATAATCCACCTCCATCTCACTCTCTTGCTCTATATTGGTAAGCAGGTAAAACACTCGTCGCTCTGCTATATTACCTAGGCTCGTAAGTGTAATGGCAAGAAAATCCATCGCCAATGATAGCGGTAAGGTATGTGAGTTACCCCCAAAAATAATCTCTTTAGTTTCTGGGAAAAGAATAGGATTATCAGTAACCGAGTTCATCTCCGTCTTAATCACCTTGCGTATCGCCCCTATCGATTCACGCACCGCACCGTGTATTTGCGGTATCGATGCAAAAGCCTCTGGCATAGCTGGAAAAGCCTCTGGGTGCTTCGCTACACTGCTGTCTTTCAGTAAGCAGCGCAAGTGCTCTGCCGTCTCTATCAGCCCCTTATGCGGGCGCACCACTTGCATAGCTTCCGAAAAAGCCGATAAGTTCCCCCCAAACACTTGGGTCGAAACCGAGGCTACAAAGTCCGCCCACTCCACTATCCGTAATGATTTTGCAAGATTGTACACCCCATAAGCAGTAGTCAGCTGCGTGCCATTTAGCAGCGCATCAGCCTCACGCAGCTCCAAGCTCAGTGGCTCCCAGCCATATTTAGCTTCCAGCTCCTGTGCCGAATAGATTTTGTGCTGCACACACACCTCCCCCTCACCAAAAAGTGGCAAAGCAAGGTGCGCCAGCGCAATCCTCTCATCAGGTATATCTTTGGAGTACACCACCGGTAGCACTCCCTTGTTGTAAAAGTCTATAAGCCGTTGCACCAACGCCAAGCGCACCCCGCTAAAACCGTATGAAAAAGATTGTATCTTTAAAAAAAGCATCAGCCTTACAATCTCATTAGGAATGCGCTCCCCTATACCACAAGCGTAATGCCGCAACATATCCTGTTGCTTCTCATCCAGTTCCGCTATCTTCAGATTCCCATTTTCGTCAAAAAAACTATCATCAATCAGTTTGTGTAAGTCCGCCGTATGGTTTTTAATATGCTCGTCCAAAAACCTGTGACAAGTCTCTATATTGTTCACCGCTTCTTCCGATAGCCTTAGCTGCGTATCTTCCTCAATAATGGCAATAAGCTGCTCCAGTAAGAGGACATCGTTCGAGATGTAGTGTTCCATAAAAGGTTATATTATTGGTTACAAATGTAAATTATAAATCATAGTCAATTTAAAATAGCAGCCAATGCACCCAAGCATCACGCCCTATTTAGTATCCATATCGCTCCCCCCAAAGTTTCTTTAAGTGTTCACGCAGCGCATTCTCTCGCGGGTTGTCCGAAGGCTCATAAAAAGTCTCCCCCTGTAACTCATCAGGTAAATAATCCTGATAAGCAAAGTTCTCTTCATAGTCGTGAGCGTATTGGTAGTCTTTCCCATAGCCCAGTTCTTTCATCAGTTTAGTAGGGGCATTGCGCAGGTGTATAGGTACCGATAGGTCTCCCGTTTGTTTCACTACCTGTTGTGCCTTGTTTATAGCCTTATAGCTCGCATTGCTCTTCGCCGATGATGCCAGATATATAGCACACTGGCTCAGTATAATACGCGCTTCAGGGTAGCCAATAGTAGTAACCGCTTGGAAGGTGTTATTAGCCAAAATCATAGCCGTAGGGTTTGCATTCCCTATATCTTCCGAAGCCAAAATAAGCATACGGCGCGCAATAAATTTCACATCTTCACCCCCTTCTATCATTCGTGCCAACCAGTATACAGCCCCATTAGGGTCACTCCCCCTTATCGATTTGATAAAGGCCGAAATAATATCGTAATGCTGCTCACCGGTTTTGTCATATAGTACAGTATTTTTTTGTACAAGGTGCAGCACACTCTCATTGGTAATCACCACCGGTTGTCCTTCAGGGGTAGCGTTTACAATAAGTTCAAAAGTATTAAGTAATTTGCGTCCATCTCCCCCCGATAGGCGCAAAAGGGCTTCAGTCTCTTGCAGTTCTATAGGCTTAGTCTTTAGCACCACATCTTGGCGTATAGCATTCTGCAATAGCTCTTCCAAGTCTTTGCGTTCAAAAGCTTTTAGTATATACACTTGGCAGCGTGATAATAACGCCGGAATTACCTCAAAGCTCGGGTTTTCAGTAGTCGCCCCTATAAGCGTAATCCAGCCTTTCTCTACCGCTTGCAGTAGTGAGTCTTGTTGTGTTTTGTTAAAACGGTGAATTTCATCAATGAATACAATGGGGTTTTGTGTACTGAAGAGTCCCCCACTTTGTTTGCTTTGCTCAATTACCTCTCGCACCTCCTTAATCCCCGAACTGATAGCACTCA
Organism: Capnocytophaga sp. oral taxon 878; assembly: GCF_002999135.1. NCBI lineage: Bacteria > Pseudomonadati > Bacteroidota > Flavobacteriia > Flavobacteriales > Flavobacteriaceae > Capnocytophaga > Capnocytophaga sp. oral taxon 878. Next base: position 1,964,537 of record NZ_CP027229.1, on the reverse strand, counting down.
GGGTATAAAAAGCTCGCTTGCTTTGGTGTGCAATAATATTTGCTAAGGTAGTCTTGCCTGTACCTGGTGGTCCCCAGAAGATAAGAGAGGGTAATAACCCACGCTCTATTTGTTGGCGCAAAGCGCCTTGCGCACCTACCAAGTGTTCTTGCCCCACATATTGTGCTAAAGTAGTGGGACGCATACGTTCTGCTAAAGGAGAATTCATTATTATAACAATTAAGTTAGTATGTAATCAGCTCTTGTCTTCTAGTTATCTATCTATCTTGTGATATTAGCCCCCGAAGCCGAGCCTACTCCTACTACCTCATCATAAAGGGCTCCAGGAGCACGATAGTACACAAGTACAAGGTAGGTGTTTTCTGTTTGGTAAAAGTTACCTCCTATCTCGTTAAAATCAATAGTATTACCTGCTTTAGTAGCAAACTTGTAGTTGTAAAAACCCTGTTTAAGAAGTATTTTCCCCTTAAAAAGCCCATCACTCTCATCATAAGTAAGTTTGTAGGCATCAGTAAGCTCATAATTACTGAACTTCCCATACACATACACTTCCTTATTCCAAAAAGATGATTTACCTTCTATGGCAAAATGTACCAAAGTGTAATCAGCTTCATTAGCAGCCTTGTTGCCATTTAGGGTAGTAACCAAAAAGTCGCCATTAATATCAGGGTAATAAGTATAAACGTTGTTAGCCCTACTCACATTGGTAAATAGGTAGCTATTCACCCATTTATCACGATAAAGCCGTGATATCCCCGAAGCAGGCACCCTTATGTCTTTACTGTCAAAGTAAAAATACTCATTCCCTCCCCAAAAAGCCGTTTCTCGGTCATAGCGGTACACAAGGTCATTACCCATTACGTATTGGGGTTTAGGGGCAGTAATAGCAGTATCCCAGCGGTAGTTTTGTAGTATAGCTACTTTCACTGCCACATTAGGGTTATCAAGTCTAAAATCTTTCTGCTTAATAGTGAATTGCACCACTTGTTGGGTATCAAAATACTGCAAATCCCTAGCGCGTTTCACTTCGGCCAGTACATTTACTTGTGGGGTATATATTACAAAGCGACGTGAGAAGAGTTCAGTACCATAACTATCAGTAATACTAATAATATAATTGCCGCTAAGGGTAAGTTGGGTAAGTTCATTGGGTAAGGTAAGTTGGTAGTGTGAATAGCTTTGCAGCGTACCGTATGAGTTGCTTTCCGGTTGCAGCGGCTGGTTATCTATCCCTTTAAGGTATTCACTCTTTAATAAGCTTGAAACCGACCAGTCTGCATTGCAATGCGTAATTTTGTAGTAATAAGTCTCCTCATTGCCCCCAAGGTCGTCAAATTCTAAGCTAAAACGCTCATTGCGCCTCACAATAGGAAATTGGTTTTTATCATTTCCTTCAGCCTTGAAGATAATTGTTTTAATATAATCCGGTGGCGTTTTCTCTACCAGCGGTTGTGCTTGCATTGCCAAAGGAAGCAGAAGTAAAAAGAGGATTTTTTTCATAATATATAGTGTTTATTTTTGTGTGTTTCAAAACTCTCTCACAAGTCACTCACATTCTCACACCGATAAATCTCTATTAACAGTTCTAAAGTGTACAAAATGGCAACTTGCGCTCTTGTATCAAAACATCAATGCTTATAATATCGTTATTCATTTTTGATTTTTACACCGTTTTTGTAATATATCTTAGTAGGTTGCATATCATTATCAGGACCTTCAATAAGCCAAACACCGTGTGGTTTGTCCTGTTTATAGTACCCGCTCTCTATAATACTTGTATCATAGGAGTACCTCCAAAAACCGTGTTTTTTCCCATTCTTATAATATCCTTGTACTCCCTTTGAAAAAGTAGACTCTGAATAGTATCCGTGCAATTTTCCATTCTTGTAATTCTCTACTTTTTCTATAATTAACTTTTCAGTATAGGCTCTAAAAGTAAGCAGGGTATATGTGTTTTTCCCTGTTACAGTTTTTACAACCAATTCGGTTAGCTTTCCTTGTTTTGTTTTAAAACCATATTGGTTAGTATCTACTGTTATAGTATCTCCAGCATCAGGATAATACCTATGATATTGTTCCTTAAAATCTTGTCCAAAGGTGTTCAGATATATGAATAAAGATAAGATGTAACATATGTTATACTGCATAGTATATTTTGAATAATATTTTAGTTATTCTTTCAATTTTTCAACTACTACTTGCTGGTAGATTTCACCTTTTACAAAAATCGAAAAAACTAAAGCCGTTGCTATTACATCTCTTTTAATATGTAGCTTTTTCTCTTTACCCATTCGCTCTATAAAAGCGGCGTTTTTCTCTAAAACAACTGCCGGCAAAGAATCTTTTTCTTGTATAAATAAGTAAGCTGTAGTATCCATCCCTTTTTTGCGATAATAGTTATGTACTTTCCTCTTTATTTTTTTAGGCAGAAAGCGGGCTACTGTATCTAAAAGGAAAAAATTATCTCCTTTCTCTCCATAAGGATAAAAACTCGCTTTAAATTCTTTTCGGGTATAATGAATAGAATCTATTTTATAAATATCTATATCAGTATAAGTGTAATAATCAGTATAACAAGATTTACAAGCATAAGTATTATCTGTAAAAGTAATGCAATGTTTTTCTTGTGAGTACAAGAAAAAGGAATAAAAGTATATAAAGGCAATAAGGTATTTCACTTTATAATTTGTCATTTATCAATAGGTTTTACATCCTTAATATAGATAACATCTTTTTGTCCTTTTGTCGAAATAAAAGTGTATTGTATAGCCGAAAAAAGGTAAGTCTGATTAGGATGTATCTTTTTATGCATTAGTTTCAAAGCCCGAAAATAGAACTCATTCTCTTCTTGGCATAAATGGAAACTTTGCCGTACTTTTCCTGTTATTCTTTCAAATCTTCTATTTCCTAATATTTTTATAGCACCATCATAATCTTCTATCAGTATAGGGGTAGGTTTGCTTATCACAGGATCCATACGGTCAAGAAATTGCTGAGCAGTAGCTATAAAAGAAAACGTTCGGGTTGAATAGGAAAGCATATCTCCTTCTAATTTTAAAGCAGGATGATCCCGAAATCTTTCACCATTAGTAGCTGTTACCCATTGCTCTCTTAGGCTACGATCATAATTTTCAGTGTTTTGTGCCAAAACACTTATATTGAAAACGGAAAATAGTATTTTTACCCAAAATCTCATTTGTCTATTACCATAAAGTTATAATAGTCTCCTGTACTAAGTTCTAATATTTTAAAAACTTTAACCTTTAAAAGAACATTCAGTTGTTCATCACCCTACTGATACCTTCACTACCTATGCTCTATTTTTCTCCAAACTTATCCTTATAGGTATAATCTTGGTCTAAAACAATCCTTCGGAAAGTTTCAGGATTATATTCACATACTTCCCATAAAGTTATAAAGTCTTTAGTTTTATCATCTTGAATTTTTATTTCATATATGAGATACATAGAGACATCTTCTTTTGTATTGAGATAGTACTGATAGGCTTTTTGATAGTTTTCTTCTGAAAAAGTCCCAAAGCAGGAATCGCCTACAAAAAGTTTATCTTCTACTAAAAATAATTCCTTTTTGCTATCACCAAAGACATCAATCTCATAATACTTTTCTCTTTCTGCCTTTCTTACTTCTGTACAGCAAGACGATAAGAAAAGTATCGTCAAAAGAAACATTAATCTGTTTTTTATGGCTGATGAGGCGGTCATAATGTAAATATATATTGAAAACTTAGCAAAAGGTCGTAGCACGACTCGCTATTAGAGACTTTGGCAAAGTGTAGTGATGCTCATCGTTTTAGTTATCAGACAAGTAGGACTTGTCGGACGAATCAATTGCAAATAAATAAGTTTATTTTTATGTGGGCGAATTACCTCACATACTCAGCTGCGCCAGCTCGCTGACTTTACCCCTACGGGGTTTTCATCACTATGGTATCGCCAGAGAGATAGAAAATAGTGTCATTCTTTTCCTCTTTTATATAGCTAATGTACTTTTTGTCAGTAAATAGCGTGTCAACCTGCAAACTATTTAATAAAGCGCTATCACTTTTTAGTTCTGATAGGGTGTATTCCAAAAAACCATTGACTCTATTGTACAAAACTTTTTTCAACTTTCCTTTCTTATCATAGTATGAAATCGTTTTGATATTCAATTTTCCGTAATCGCTTTCTATAAATCCCATTGGGTTATAGCTGTATTTTTCAGTTACTCTTTCAGTAGAAATAATTTGAAAATCAGTGTTTTTGACACTGCAATTTGCGAATAGCAAACCGATAATTACACGAATCTTGTTAAGTGCTTCATTTGATATAACGTGAGTTTGATGTAAGGATAATCATTCTTTTATAAACTCATAATGTTTCATTATCAGATATTCTTCCTTGTTTTTTGGTTTGCTCGTCCATTCATCTTTTCTGAGAAAATAGTGAATTGCTTTTGTATCGGGGAATTTATCAGAAGAGGCTAGAAAATCAGCTGCTTTATACGATATTTTTGCATATTCCATTATAGCAAGAGTATCGTTGTCTGTTTGTTTACTATTTGCAGGCACTCGTTCATTGATTCTATAAAACCCAGAAACCGTTAAAGAGTCATTAGGTGCTATATCAAAAATAGCATAACTATATCGCCCTTCTGCTGTATTGCTGCCATTAAAAAACACAAAAGAACAACTTTTGCCTCTATTTTCAAATAAATCATACCAAAATACTATAGGCACACTTAATATTTCAGCATAACTATACAAGGGATAGCGTTGTTTTTTGTATTCCAAATAATAATGAGGGTACTTTTCATTCACTGTTAGCGTTACTAAATCTTCTTCACAAGTAGGTTTTTCAGTTGATTTATTATCATATTCTGAGTGCCACGATAAAACTTCACTGATGTAAGTCGTATCTTTAGTTACTTCTTTATTTTGCCCTGAAACTGAAACTGTTTTTTTGCAAGCTATGGCTATGCAAACTAGTAAGAGTATTGTGGATAATCTATAAATCATTTGACTTAAGCACTTTAATTAATAAATGATAGGCATTTTTTCTTTCTTCCAAATTTAACATTTGGTTACCATTAACTACTTTTGTTACAGCTTTTATAATTTCATCTGTTTCCCTGTTATTGCTGTTTTCAATAATTTTATTTATTTTTCTACTATCCCAATACCAACCTCCTACATCAGCTGCTATTTCAATATCTTTTGCTACTAAAGAATAGTCTTCTAATACTTTGGATTTTTTATCATCTCCTATATTAGACTCTGCATATTTTTTATAGTTGCCTTTAAGAGATAGGTGTATAAATCCTCTTCCTCTATAAGGATCATAGCTTGGAGTATATGAATTATCTTTTTCAATTGTACTTGTAAAGTATTGTGTTTCTATAAATATTTGAGCTAAAAAAATGAGCTTTTTCCTCACAAGTATCAATTTTATATTTTCTAAAAATTTTATTTAGATTTTTACTAAAAAATTAAGATTCTCAAAAATACAGAATCTCTCTCCATTACTCAGTACTATATCAATACAAATATCCTCAATTTGATAATGCTTATTTCTCTCTGTAAACAAAGTTAAGCAAGAAAGTAGAAATAGGATCAGGAGCTTTTTATAACAGATAGTGTTTATTTTTTATTTCTCTTTTCTAAGGTTTCTTCAAGGAAAGGCAGATCGCTTTCTATATCATAGTCCAAAAACAATTCAAGAGCTTTTACATCAAGGTATTCTTTAGGAAGTTCTTCTATAGGTTCACCATCTTTTCGTTCGGGGTATTCTCCTTGCTTTTTGGTTCGTATAAAAGTTTTGCCATTAGTGGTATAATCAGGGTAGATGTATTCCACTACTTCTATTTTATTACCTACCCATTTCTTTTTATATAGTCCTGCCACTCCCGGAATTTCTGTTTCTACCCCTCGTATTACGCCTTCTTTGGGATAAAAAGTAACGTTTTTAAACTTATAAGGAGTAGAAAAGGTTTCAGTTTTAGGGTCAAATAGGTAGATGTAGGAAGGGTCATAATTGATGCTCAAATCATTTATCCCATCACCATTAACATCAAATATAGAGTCTTGTAAGGCAAAGTCTTCTATATATAATAATTTCTTTCTAAAAGTGCGCTTACCTTCTATTTTATACACTTCAATGAACTTCACTCCTTGCAAAGGTCCTACTTCAATACCATCAATATGAAGCAAAGCATAAGGTTGGTTGTTAAAAAACTTACCTGCTTTAATAAAGGTTTCAGCCATTGAAGAGCTGTCTTTGAATATGTATTTGTACTGCAAATCTTCTCCTTTATAAAGTGAATCAACCTTTTCTAGTGCATCTTTTATAACAGATCCAAAATAAGGGTCAATATCTTCCTTGCTCCACCCCCCAGCTACAGTTATATTAACGCTCTCTTGCAAAACAGTTATATCTTGTTCATCACTTGTATTTTTAGTTTCACAAGCCACTAAACAAAATCCAATAAAGTATATGTAAAGAAATTTTTTCATATTTTCTGAATCTAATTAATAGAAAAACTTACTAAGAGCATAGGTAATCTTATTTGTGTTGATATAAAACTTTATTTCCAACTAATGTTACTTTTGCTTTATTTTCATAGAAATGATTTATATTCTCTCCTCATAATACAAATATTCTCAGTCTAATATTGCTTATTTTTATCAATAAAGGAAGTTAAGTAAGGGAGTTGAGGTAAGAAGGGGAGTTATCTCATAATGGATAGTGTTTATTTTCTGTCTTTTAAGATTAATTCAAGGAAAGGCAATTCGCCACCCCATTCTTCATATCGCAAGAACCAATCTTTCTGGTCACGGTATTCTTCAGGGACTTTTTTGAGAAGTTCCCCCTCTTTTCGTTCAGGATATTTACTTGGAGTTTTAGTCCGTATAAAGGTTTTGCCTTTGGTAGTGTAATCAGGGTAGATGTATTCTATATCTTCTGTTTTATCGCTTTTATCGCCTACCCATTTCATCTTGTACAAACCTGATATTCCTCCAAAACCTGCCTCTACTCCTCGTATTATTTTTTCTTTGGGGTAAAAAGTAGCGTTATCAAACTGGTAAGCAGTAGAAAATTTTTCGGTTTTAGGGTCGAACAGATAAATATAGATAATGCTGGAACCAAAAGCACCTGTTGTCCACCAATCTATATTAAAATCATTGATACCATCGCCGTTGGCATCGAAGATAGAATCGTGTACGGCATAAGTGAAGTCTTGTATATACGAGAGTTTCTTTCTAAAAGTGCGGTTTTTTTCTATTTTGTACACTTCTACTAACGATTCTATTATCCCATCATCAATATGAACCACTACATAGGGTTGGTTGTTAAAGAACTTACCTGCTTTGATAGTAGTTTTTGCTATGCTGTCTTGAGAAGTGTAAGAGTATAGCCAATTTTCTTCTCCTTTGTAAAGAGAATCCACCTTTTGCAGGGCATCTTTCACAATAGCAACAAGCTCAGGGGTAGGATCATCAGTTACCTCGTTTTCAAAATTGAAAGAAGTGAGCGTTTTAATGCTATCCTGCAGGATAGTAATGCCTTCTTTTTCTTGTTTATCCGTTGTGGAGGTATTTTTACAAGCGGATAAAGCTAAGAGAGTGAATGTTATGTAAAGAAATTTTTTCATATTTTGAGAATTTACGAATTTATGAATTTGCTAATTAAGTGAGTCGGCAGTCCCATTACATTATTATAAGATCCTTCAATAGCAGTTACCCCTATATGCCCTATCCATTCTTGTATGCCATAAGCCCCTGCTTTGTCAAAAGGCTTATATTTTTCAATGTAGTGTGTTATTTCCTTATCATTGAGTTCTCTAAAAGTTACTTTAGTAACACAATGATGTGTTTCTTTAGCTTCATTAGTAGTAAAACATACCGAGGTAATCACTTCGTGCGTCTTGCCAGAGAGTGAACGTAACATCGCAAAGGCATCGGCAGCATCTTTTGGCTTGCCAAGAGCTTTGCACTCGTGCCACACAAGGGTATCTGAAGTCAGCAGCACGCAGTTAGGAGGTATTTCTCCTGCAAAAGGCGTTGCTTTCAGCTCCGCCAAATAATCAGTAATTTGCTCGCGCTGCAAATGGGAAGGATAGGTCTCTTCTACTGGTTTAATCACTACTTCGTAGGGTATATCCAATTCTTTTAAAAATTGCTGCCTACGCGGTGACCCCGAGGCTAATATAATTTTTTTCATTCAATGATTTTTTTCAGTAGTATTGTTTTTTAATTAGGTAAAAGCACCCTATTTATAGCTTCCCCCTACTGATTAATATAAAACTTCTGTCCCGAATAAGGCTTCATATATTCGTGTTCAAGACTCTTTTCTAGCATCTGCTGTTCAAGGTCACAGCGGTACACTTCACCTTTTAGGTATTTTTCAATCATTAGCGAGGCTATGGGCCCAGCTACACGGGCACCGTAGTAACCATTCTCCACAAATACAGCAATTGCTATTTTGGGGTCTTCCACAGGTGCAAAAGCTACAAATATTGAGTGGTCTGTAAGTTGCATTCGCTTCCCATTTACCCTGATGAAGTTCTCAGCAGTTCCGGTCTTAGCAGCTATATTTATCCCATCTATTTGGGTGCGACGTGCAGTACCTGCCAAGTATGCCATATTCATCCCTTTAATTACAGGGTCAAAGTGCTTAGAGTCTATAGTAGTATGCTTAGGTACGGTATATTCTTCAAAAGGGGTTTGTTTGTTATCTATCTTTTTTACAATATGAGGGGTGTAGAAATAGCCTTTATTGGCAATAGCAGCCATTACATTAGCCAATTGTATAGGGGTAGTAAGTATCTCACCTTGCCCAATAGCGTTAGAAATATTAGTAGTACCGCTCCATCTATTAGCTCCGTATACCTTGTCGTACAAAGCAGTGTTAGGCACTTTTCCAGCACGTCCTGTAGGTAAGTCCGATCCCAGAAATCCTCCCAACCCAAAACTGCGTACGTGCGCATTCCATTTGTCCATGCCTACTGCCGAGGTGCTTTTCATATCAATAGCACGTTTATAGGTATTAGCAAAATATGCATTACATGATAATGCTATGCCATATAATAGGTCATTAGAGCCTCGTCCGCAGTGGCAACGCATAATATGTCCACCATAACGATAACCTCCACCACACCCAAATACACTTTGTGGGGTAATTACGCCTTCTTGTAGTCCAATAAGGGCATTTACTACTTTAAAAGGTGATCCAGGAGGATATTCTGCTAGCAGAGTCCGGTCGTAAAGAGGCTTAGCTATCGAGTCATTGTAAAGGGCAGTATAGTTCTTAGAGCGGTCACGCCCTACTAATAAAGCAGGATCAAATGAAGGTGCCGATACCAAAGCAAGTAACTCACCAGTTTTAGGTTCAATAGCCACAATACCACCGTGCTTTTTCTGCATCAGCAGTTCGCCATAAGCCTGCAAACCTATATCTATTGTTAGCTGCAAAGGCTGCCCCATAATAGGAAGGGTATCTAAAGCACCGTTTTTATACCGCTCAATAGCAGCATTGTGCTTGTCTTTTTGGAAGTATTGTACCCCTTTCTTTCCCCGCAAAAATTCTTCGTATTGTTTCTCTACTCCGCTGCGTCCTATCAGTTCCCCTGCAAGGTAGTAAGGGTTTTTCTTCAGCTCCCATTCGTTCACCTCGCTTATGTATCCCAGCACGTTGCCAGCATTATGAGTAAGATAGCTGCGTAACATACGTTTCTGTATGTAAAAACCTTCAAACTTGCGCAGCTTTTCTTGTAACACAGCATAATCATCTTTTGATAGCTGATGCACTATTACCGAAGGTTTCTTGCGTGAGTAGTCACGGGCTTTTTGTAGTCGTTGTTTAAAATCTTCTTTGCTAAGTTCCAGTAGGCTACTCAGTTCAAGGGTATCCAGATGTTTTACCTCAGCAGGTATTACCATCACATCATAAGCCGGCTGGTTGGATACCAATAGCTCCCCGTTGCGGTCGTAAATATAACCGCGCTCAGGGTAATCGTATACTGTTTCAATAGCTATGTTATCAATGCCCGAAGTATTCTCATCGTGAAACACTATCTGCAAAAAGAACAACCGTAACAGTATTACAACCGCTGTGATGATAATTATAGATGGTAATAGGTATTTTCTCATTTCTTTTTCCCGCTAAACAAGTAAATGAATAGCACACACACTATAATAGTGAACACCGATGCCCCTACAATTTTCACTAAGGTAAGTAACAAATGATTGAAGTTAAATACCTCCAAAAAGTAGAACAATAGGTGGTGTAACACTACCATCATTGTGGTATAGCTAAGTACTTTGGTAAAAGGATACATAAATAAATCTAATTCCTGATACTCAAAATTCTTGCCAAAAACAATATGTAGTATAGGCGATCGCAAATAAGCTATAAATACACTACACGCAGCGTGCAACCCACCAGTATTAGAAAAAATATCTATACAAAGCCCTAAGAAGAACGCCAATAGCAGGTAAGGGGTTTTATTCTCTCTATAAGGTGCTACCAACAAAAAAACAATATAGATCATCGGGTTTACATAACCCCAATAAGCTATATTGTTGAAGATAAGCCCCTGCAAGAGCACCAACAACACAAACAAAAATGTATTCTTTACTAGTGGGTGATTCATTTAGGGTTCTGTTTTTCTAATTCATTAATCGCCTTACGGTCGGTATCCTCTATAATATACACGTAATCAAGGCTCGCCATATCAGCAAAAAGAAGCACATCTATCAAGAAAGTATTATCTAGCTTGCTCTTCTCAAAATGCACTATCTTGCCCACAGGCAAACCCTTCGGAAAGATGTTGGACATCCCTCCCGTTACTATTGTATCGCCATTCTGTATAGGTACTATATTAGGCACTTCCAGTAGTTGTACTACATTCACTTGTTTGGTATCCCAGCGCAATGATCCAAAATGCCCCGTGCGCTTTACCATTACGTTCAGTGCCGATTGGGTGTTCAGCACGCTTTGTACTGTTGCAAAGCGTCCCGATGTGTTTTCTACAATTCCTACTATCCCTCGCGGCGAAACAACTCCCATATCCTGCTTCACTCCATCGGCAGTACCTTTATCAATAGTCAGATAATTCTTGTTCAGCCTATAACTATTTTTAATTACATTAGCTTTGAACACCTTATACTTCACACTATCAGCTTTCACAAAGGCCAACGAGTCCGCCAATGGCACTTGTTTCAAGGCTTGTTCCAATAGCAGCACTTGTTTGTGTAACTGCCTATTCTCTTCCGCCAAATGCTCATTCTCACTGCGCAAATGAAAGTATCCCGACCAGTAGTTGCCAAAAGCATACAACTTGCCAGTTACATCATTTGCCGAGTTGATATAAACACTCTGAGGGTAATAATTACTTCTGAAAACCAAACCAATAGCCACTATAAACAGCCCCAAGAACACAAAAAAGTCCCTCGTCCGTATAAAGAATTGTATGATTTGATTCATCTTCTATCTCTTACCGCTTTTCTCTTACTTAAGTAAAATACTTTTGAATTTATTAATATTCTTCAGCGTAATCCCAGTACCACGCACTACGGCACGTAATGGGTCTTCAGCCACATACACAGGTAAGTCTGTTTTTAGTGAAATACGCTTGTCCAAACCGCGTAGCATAGCACCACCACCGGCCATATAAATACCAGTGTTATAGATATCAGCAGCCAGCTCAGGCGGGGTTTGTGATAAGGTCTCCATAATCGCATCCTCTATACGAAGGATTGATTTATCCAGTGCCTTCACCATTTCACGGTACGATACCTGCACCTGCTTTGGTTTCCCAGTAAGCAAGTCACGGCCTTGTACCATAATATCTTCTGGCGGAGCGTCCAAATCTTCTGTCGCTGCACCCACTGTAATCTTTATATTCTCAGCAGTACTTTCGCCTACATACAGGTTGTGTTGCGTACGCATATAGTGTACAATATCCGAGTTGAATATATCCCCCGCAATCTTAACCGATTTGTCGCACACTATCCCACCAAGGGCAATCACAGCTATTTCAGTCGTACCACCCCCTATATCAATAATCATATTACCTTTAGGCTGCATAATATCCAGTCCTATACCTACAGCCGCAGCCATAGGCTCGTGTACAAGGTAAATATCCTTACCGTTCACTCGCTCGCATGATTCCCTTACAGCACGTGTCTCCACCTCCGTAATGCCCGAAGGGATACACACTACCATACGCAATGAAGGTGAAAAGAAGCGTTTCTTAAGCGCCGGGATACTCTTAATGAGCATGCTAATCATCTGTTCCGATGCATCAAAATCCGCAATTACACCATCTTTCAAGGGGCGTATAGTACTGATGCTCGGGTGTGTCTTCCCTTGCATTAACCGCGCCTCTTGCCCTACGGCTATAATCTTTTTAGTCGTCCTATCCAATGCTACTATCGACGGACTATCCACCACCACTCTATCATTATGGATAATAAGCGTATTAGCTGTACCCAAGTCAATAGCTATTTCTTCTGTCAAGAAATCAAAAAAACCCATATTTCTAATTGCTATTTAAAAATCTTATAAAATCAGTTTAAGTGTAAAACACTTCTATTCGTGGGCGCAAAAGTACAAAAAAATATTAATTGGCAATGAATATTTTAGTAAAAAATGGTCAAATGCATCAAATATTTACAACACCCTCATTTAACCATTTCCATCCCTCCCCCAAAACCTAAAAACCGCCCCTATATAATCTCCTACCTCTTATCTTTTGCCAAATACTCATTTTTATTGCGAATAATTCAAAAATCACCACCCCCCATTTCACTTTTTTACAAAAACCGCAACCCCTTCATAACCAGCTTATTCTCCTATCAAGCCCACCCCAGCTACCATACAGCTATCCCCTAAGATGAACGAACCTATAACGAAGGATAAACGAACTATAAACGAAAGATAAACATTACTTCACTGATTATCAGCCCTTTCATTTCCCAACCTTCCCTTTGCCAAATTCGCAACAAAATCCCCAAAACATTGCATTTTCTTCATTTTCACCAAGCCCTACCACCACCCTAATACTAACCCCATAAATACCCCTACACAGCCCCTCCATCCCCCTCAAATGAGTCACATTCACACATTTTTTTGTTAATTGTCAATTGTAAATTATTTTATATCTTTGTCCCCATAGAGAAAATTCAATCGTTATAGGGGTATAACATTAAATTAAAAAACGTATGAAAGATTTTGTATTGATTTTTCGTTTGAACAACATCGCTGATTTCAAACCTACTCCCGAGCAAATGCAAGAACGTATGAATTGGCTTGCGGGTATCGCTTCACAAAACAAATTAGCCGACAAAGGCAATACCCTTTTGCCTATAGCAGGCAGTGCCAAAACTATCAAAGCCGATAAGGTTGTAACCGATGGACCTTTTACCGAAATTAAAGAGTTTATCAGTGGCTATGTAGTAGTGAAAGCCGAAAACATTGATGAAGCAGTAGAAATGGCTAAAGCTAACCCTATTTTTGAACAAGTAGGAGGTAGCATCGAAGTGCGTGAAGTGCTAAAAAGAGATTAAAATGCCTCACTCACAACTTTTATCCGATTTATTTCGAAAAGAATACGCTAAAATGGTGGCAGTCTTATGTCGCCATTTTGGCTTTTCTCATTTGGAAATCGCTGAAGATATTGTAAGTGATACTTTCCTAAAAGCCTATGAATTGTGGGAAAATGAGCCCTTGCCTCCCAACCCTACTGCGTGGCTTTATACCGTCGCCAAAAACAAAGCTAAAGACTATGAAAAACACGTAGCTATATTTGAAGATAAAGTAAAAAAGGCACTTACACCTACTGAAAAAAGCGAAGAACTTACTTTTGAAACTTCTGAAATAAACGACAGTCAGTTAGAAATGCTTTTCAATATCTGCGACCCTTCTATTTCTGTAGAGTCACAAATAAGTTTGGCTTTGCAAATACTCTGTGGTTTTACAGTCGAAGAGATTGCCAATGCCCTACTCACCCATACCGAAACGATAAAAAAACGACTTCTTAGGGCTAAAAGCAAGCTCAGAGAGCACCATTTTCAAATCAAAACCGTAAGCCCAACCGATATACAAACCCGATTAGAAACCGTATTGCGCTGTTTGTACTTATTTTTCAATGAAGGCTATTTTTCCGAAACCAACAATCAATTCATACGAAAGGAGTTCTGCAAAGAAGCCTTGCGCCTTACGCTCTTACTTGCCGAACACCCCCAAACTGATACCCCCCAAGTGAATGCTCTTTTATCACTAATGTGTTTCCAAAGTTCCAGACTTGAAGCTCGTATCAATACCACAGGTGAAAACACTCTTTATGAACAACAAGATAAAAGCAAATGGGATAAAGAACTTATACACAGAGGCAACTATTACTTAGTAAAAGCCTGCGAAGGATCACAAATCTCTAAATATCACTTGGAAGCAGGTATTGCCTATTGGCATACTACCCCCACCGATGAAAACAAGTGGGAGTATATTCTCCGCTTATATAACCAACTAATTATCATCGAATATTCTTCTGTAATAGCCTTAAATAGGACTTTTACTTACGGAAAGGTATACGGCAAAGAAAAAGCTATTGTCGAGGCTGAAAAATTAGGACTGCAAAACAATCGTTACTACCACGAGTTGTTGGGATATTTATATACCCATATCAATAACCAAAAAGCTATTGCTCACTACCAAAAAGCGATTACTCTCTCTAAATCACCCAACGAGCGCGCTACACTGCAAAAACAGATAGAACAATTAGTGAAATAAGATTTCAACAATCCAAGCCCCACACCATTTCAGACTACTCAAAAAAGACGAAAATGAAACGGTGTCAAATTGTCACCAGTTCAAATTAGAAGCCACTGATACTAAAACTCAATTCGGGTGCACTCTTATACCACCTACAAAAGCTAAAAACTACCTTAAAATTCAGAAGTCGTAGCACAACAAGCTATAAAAAAATCCCCCCAATTTGCTGATTCCCTCATTTGCTAATTTGCTAATTCCCTCATTTGCTAATTTTCTCATTTGCTAATTAGCAAATTATTACTATCTTTGCCAACAAAAACCTTAGAACGTTATGTTAAAAAACATCACTCTTATCATTGCTATCTTGCTCACTTCTTTAGCGCAAGCACAAAAAGAAACTTCAACCCGTCATATCGATATCCTCGCTTATGACTCTGATGGGGGACTTTATTTTTATGCTCAAAAACAGAAAGACAAGTTTTTAGAGTTAGAATTTGAGTCTCAAGAAGATGAAAATCTAGATACCGATACCGAAGTCTACGATCTCAAATTGGTTGATTATGATGAGGAGTATTTAGAGACCCTGAGCGAGATAAAAGAGGACGATAAGAAAATTATCTACCTCAAAGATATCCAACGCACTACCCCCAGCGATTTTGTAGGCAAAATCTTTAAAACACTTCCTCCTATCTATGACCAGAATACTCAAACAATTGTCAAGATACTTAACCCTTACTTGGCTCTGTTATGTGATATAGATACAGAAGAAAAAAAACTTTATCAAAGAAAAGATTATTATGCACTACACACTATCCATCTAAAAAAAGGGCGAAACATTTACCTCTTGAGTGATGGAGAAAATATCGAGGGTTTTATAGTACCCTTAAAAGATAAAACCTTGTTTTTAACCGACAGAGAGACAACCATACTTGCGCCAACTCAATACCCTTCCTCCTATAGTGATGATTTTATCGATTATGAGCCAGAAGAGCATCTCATACTTCGCCCCAAAGGCAAGCGTTATGAGCTTATGAATACCTATAAAGAAAAAGTGCTTTCAGGCAGATACGATACAATCTATTATAACAAATTTGGCATTATAACCAGAAGAGGGAGCAAATTTGAACTCTATGATAGTTACTTACAAAAAAAATCGTTCAAAGAGATGCGCAGTGCTTATTTCTACCGCGATGGCATTGAAATGCTTAACAAGCAAGGGGCAGCATATTACACAATAGATGGCGAACGTATAGAAAAATTCCCAAGAATCAGTTACTCACTCTGCGGAACAGTATATGAAAGTCGTTATTCATTGAAAAAAGACCCTGAAAAATCAGAACACCCACATTATATGCTTTATGGTTTTGGAGGCTTTGCTTCAGAGTTCGAAGCCGAAAAACGAAACTATCTTTCTGATAGAAGTGCCGATGAAACACTTTCTTTCATTAATGGTAGTAGGTATTTTGAATGGGATGATAATGACTTTTTTGTCGATAACATTTACCATCACCCAGAGCTTATACGTGTGCAACGCGGGAACAAATACGGACTGTTCAAATACAATTATCAAAAGATTTCAGAAAAAGAATTATATATTGAAGGAATAGAGGAGGATAAAGAAAACGAAGAAGAAAATATTTTTAAACGCAATGTGCGCAAATATCCTTCAGCACATCTCATAGGAAAAGAACAGCTCCCTATCATCTACGATAATATTCAGCAACATAAGGATGGACTTATCTATTTCTACAAAGATAATAAGATAGGTATCTACCCCCAGCATAAAAAGGTTATATACGAAAAAATAGACCCCCAAACTCACTCTTTCTATCAGATTGTAAAGAAAGGTAAAAAAGGTTATCTAGACATCAGAACAATGAAAGAGTATTTCTAACTAGCTTTATACTCCAAGATTACAATAATTAAGCCCTAGCGCAACAAGCAAGTTGCAGCACAATAGCAATAAAAAACTCCCCATAGTGCAAGCAGCCTATGCACCTCGCATCACCACGAGTTTTTGTTAATTCTTAATTGTTTAGTACCTTTGTAACTTGAAAACATATCATCATCTGAAATGAAAAAAGAAGCTGTCAAATTATTTGAAGAACGCAAGGTGCGTACCATTTGGGACGACACTCACGAGAAATGGTATTTCTCAATTGTAGATGCAGTGGCTATATTAACTGATAGCACTAACCCTCAGACCTATTGGCGTGTATTAAAAAAACGACTAAAAGAAGAGGGAAATGAAACCGTTACAAACTGTAACGCTTTGAAATTAGAAGCAGCTGATGGCAAAATGCGGCTTACTGATGTCGCTGATACTGAACAACTTTTCCGTTTGATACAGTCTATACCTTCTCCTAAGGCAGAGCCTTTTAAACTATGGATGGCAGAAGTTGCTAGTACTCGTATTGACCAACTGCAAGACCCCGAACGCTCTATAGAACAAGCCGTAGCCGATTATCGTCGCTTGGGATATTCAGAAGCGTGGATAAACCAACGTATCAAATCTATTGAAGTACCAAAAGAACTAACTGATGAGTGGAAACGCACAGGAGTAAAAGAAGGGGTAGAGTATGCTACTCTCACTGATATTATCACCCAACAATGGAGTGGATTTACTACCAAAGAATACAAGCAGTATAAAGGACTCAAAAAAGAGAACTTACGTGATAATATGACTAACTTGGAAATGGCTTTTAACATATTAGCCGAAGCCTCAGCTACCGAGCTTTCCAAACAACGAGACCCACAAGGAGTAGAATAACAGAAAAAGGTAGCTAAAGAAGGTGGTAGTGTAGCCAAAGTAGCGCGCAAGCAATTAGAAGCACAATTGGGGCGCAGTGTCATATCACCTACAAAAGCTGAAGACCTCCTTAAAATTGAGCAGCTATAGCACAACACACAATAAATAAAACTCCCCGTAGTCCAAGCAACCTATGCAGCTCGCATCACCACGAGTTTTATTCTCTAGCAGATTCGTTAACTTATACCTAACTTTATTATGGAAACTCGTCATTAATAAAAGTTTTGAAGGGGGAATTTCAAAAACTACCAACTCCTCTATAACAATTATTTTACAAAAATTGCTTATCTTTACAAGGTCAAAAAACTAAAAATAAGAATTACAAATGCAAAACATCCAATTAAACAACGGGGTACAAATGCCCCTCTTGGGTTACGGTGTATACCAAGTAGACCCTAAAGAATGTGAGCGTTGCGTAAGCGATGCTATTTCGGTAGGCTACCGAATGATTGATACTGCCCAAATCTATCGCAATGAGGAGGGCGTAGGTAATGCTATTAAGAAAAGTGGTATCGACCGCAAAGAGTTCTTTATCGTAACCAAAGTGTGGATAAGCAATGCAGGTTATGAAAAGGCAAAAGCCTCTATCGAGACCTCTTTGCGCAAACTACAAACCGATTATATCGATTTGCTACTCGTTCACCAGCCTTTTGGCGACTATTACGGCTCTTATCGCGCTATGGAAGAAGCCTACAAAGAGGGCAAAGTACGCGCTATTGGCGTTAGCAACTTCTATGCCGATAGATACCTTGATTTGGCATACCACGCTGAGATAAAACCTGCTGTAAACCAAATGGAAACACACGTATTCTACCAACAGCAAGACCTCCAAGAACTAATGAAGAAATACGATACCAAGCTAATGTCGTGGGGTCCTTTTGCCGAAGGCAGAAACGATTTCTTTGCCAATCCTACGCTCAATGCTATTGGCGAAAAGTATCACAAAAGTGCTGCCCAAGTAGCTTTGCGCTATCTCTTGCAACGCGATATTATCTGCATTCCTAAGTCGGTGCGCAAAGAGCGTATGCAGCAAAACCTTAATGTATTTGACTTCCAACTCTCAGCAGAGGATATGAGCCTAATAGTCGCTCTAGATACCCAGCAAACGCTATTCTATTCTCACCGAGACCCTGCTTTTGTAGAGATGATACTACAATATGGTAATTAGCAAATTAGCAAATGTGCTAATTAGTAAAATTCCCGTGTGGTACTTGTACCACACGGGAATTTTTAATAAAACATCTAACTTGTATCTATTTGCTAAATTCTACTTCAGCATTTAGTTCAGTTATCTTTTCTTGCAATTTAGTGATGTCTTTTTGCAATTTCTCAATACGGCGATTACTTTTTGCTAATTGCTTATTAGCTTTACTAGCTTTGCGCAAAGCCTTTTCAGCTTTGTTCGCTTTTTTAGCACTTGCTGAAGCCGAACTCGCATCACTAAAAGCATCCGTGCGATCAGTAGCTTCTTCATTAGCCTGTGCAGCCTCAGTTTGCAACGACTGATTATTGGTTTGCTCTTGTGTGAGTTTCATTTGCAATTCGTTGAGCTCGGTATTGAGTTTCAAGGCTTGTTGTTGTTTTTCCAAGCGTTTCATCTCTGGTGATTTAGCTGTACCACAACCCGCTAACATAAAGGAAGCTAACACTCCCATTAAAAATACTTTTTTCATAATTATATTATTAATATTTTAATGCCACAAAAGTAATACATAATTGCCTAATATGCAAATTCGCTAATTTACTAATTTGCTAATTATCAAATTATCACTACCTTTGCATTTAGAATAACTTAAAAACAATACAATATTATGAGAAAAACTTTTATTATTTTATGCATTTGGAGCATCATTGTAGGTTGCTCTCAAGAACAAAAAGAAGATGACACCTCTTCCAAAGAAAAAGAGGAATGGAAATTAATTTGGCACGACGATTTCAACCACGATGATATTTTCGCTACTGGTATATGGTCTAAAATATGGGGATGCCCTACTTCCAAAGCCGACTGGCGCAAACTACAAACTGATTATATCGATTTGCTACTCATTCGCCAACCTTTTGGTGATTATTACGGCTCTTATCGCGCTATGGAAGAAGCCTACAAAGAGGGCAAAGTACGCGCTATTGGCGTGAGCAACTTCTATGCCGATAGATACCTCGATTTGGCATACCACGCTGAGATAAAACCTACTGTAAACCAAATGGAAACACACGTATTCTACCAACAGCAAGACCTCCAAGAACTAATGAAGAAATACGATACCAAGTTAATGTCGTGGGGTCCTTTTGCCGAAGGCAGAAACGATTTCTTTGCCAATCCTACGCTCAATGCTATTGGCGAAAAGTATCACAAAAGAGCTGCCCAAGTAGCTTTGCGTTATCTTCTGCAACGAGATATTATCTGCATTCCTAAGTCGGTGCGCAAAGAGCGTATGCAGCAGAACCTTAATATATTTGACTTCCAACTCTCAGCAGAGGATATGAGCCTAATAGTAGCTCTTGATACCCAGCAAACGCTCTTCTATTCTCACCGAGACCCTGCTTTTGTAGAGATGATATTACAATATGGTAATTAACTCATAGCACAATATGCAATAAAAAACTCTCCGTGCTGCAAGCATCCTATGCACCTCGCATCACGGCGAGTTTTATTGGAAAATCACCAAATTCAGTAATTTTTATAATGGTAAGCTACAGATCAAATAACATTATGTTTGATTCTCTAAAAAAACATTTTCAGCAAGCTCTTCCTTTTACCGAGGAAGAACTCAATGCAGTCGATCAGTATTTCACCGAACGTGTTTTTGGCAAAAAAGAAATGCTTTTACAGGCACCTCAGCCTTGTAAGCATCTCTTTTTTATTGTCAAAGGTTGCGTTCGCCATTTTCACACCAAAGATGACGGCAATGAAAAAACCTGTGATATTTCTCTAGAAAACCAATGGACTACCGCTTTTATGAGTTTTAATAATGGTTCTCCTTCCAATCTCTCGTTGCAAGCCTTAGAGGAAACTACCGTATATAGCATCACTAAAGAAAACCTTTTTGCTCTTTATACCAAGCATCATAACTTCGAAACTTTCGGACGCCTAATGGCAGAACAAATCCTCCAACGTGCGACCGATACCGCTATGTACCTCGCCGCCGATAAACCCGAAGAACGTTTTCAGCACTTGTTGCGCTCACGCCCAGAACTCTTTCAGCGGGTGCCTCAAAAGTACATTGCCAATCTTCTAGGTATCAGTCCCGAAAGCTTAAGCCGATTACAAAAACGTATGCACACCAAAAAATCTTAACTTAAGTCAACAACACGAAAGCTCATTACGCTGTACTTTTGCCCCGAATTTTAAAAAGAACACGTAATGACTACACTTAATGAGTATCAAATCGCCTTAGACGATGTAATGGAATTCATCGACAACAACCTCCTGCAATCCAAACTTCCCGAAGTTGAAACTGAGTATAAGGAAACTCCTTCCTTGCTTAACAAAGTACGCTTAGGAATTATCTATCACGAAGTAGCCCTTAATTTAGGTTTTTTCAATAAGCACTACAAAGGCTATGCACAAAAAAGCCTCACCGTTTTATCAGACTGCGAAGCTCATCCCCAAGCCTCAGAGGCTTTACAGCCTTTTATCCTCTCCTATAAGGCTTCAGCAATGGCTTTAGTAGCTGCCGAAACTTTTAAGCTTTCCCTCATTGGCAAAAGTTTCCAACTCTTTGAAATAACAATACAGAAGTATGGGGCAATACACTATCTCCCCGAGTTTATGCGCGGTAGCGTAGCCGAAAATCTACCTTGGTTTTACTTCCGCAAGCGTGCTTTAGCCAAAATCGATTTTGAAAATATCATACGCAAGCAAGCACAACACCCCGAGTACGCCTCTTGGAAAATAATGAGTTTTGTATATTGGGCGTGGGCAAAACAGCACCCTCAGCGCAAATACCGCTCCCAAGCCCTTGCCTATCTACAAAAAGCCATAGAGCTTGATCCTAACTATTTAGCAGGGCGCAAACGCTCAGAAGAGCTAATCGCAAAATTTGCTAATTAGCAAATTGAGACGAACAAGCAATTACATTTTATCAAAGTTTTTTATTTCCAGCTAAATCCAATTACAATATTTTTACTACATTTGCGCGTTAATTTATATAACAACTCAAAATCAGGAAGGACTAAAATTACTTATTCCCTCCTTTGAAATAATTAAAACTGAGATTGTTTTTTTGTTAATTATCAATTGTCAATAGTAGGATGTTAATAATAAAAAAAGATGACCCTTTGGCTATTACTCTTAGTGTAATAGCCTTAGTAATGGGAGTCGTTAGTTTTATGTTTGCTGTAGTCCCTTGTGTTGGTGTTTTATCACTTTTTATGGGGGCTGCAGCTTTAGTGTTTTCGGCTATAGCACTCTACCTTACCTATAAGCGCCAAACTAACAAAGCTATTGCAATAGCAGCCTTAATACTTTCAGCAGTAGCAACAGCCATAGGGGGCTCACAAGCTATCATCTACGTAACAGCACGCAAAATAATGCTTTATAAAGAACAACGGTTGCCGCCCTCACCACCCCAGCCTCACCCTAATGAATAATAAGCAATACCTCTTAGCCAATGTCCTATTGGTAATATTTCTCACAGCTATAGCAGCCTATTTCCGCTATAGTTCTCTGCCTTTGCACTGCAACTACCAAGTCTCTTATAATCTGCCCTGCCACACCTGTGGTATTTCTCGTGATTTATCACAGTTTCTCCACCTAAATTTCAGCACACCTATCAATCCTCATTCATATTGGCTTTTTGCTTTTGGAGTGCTGTTTTTCATAAGCCGAATCTTGCATAGTGCCATAGCCTATTATCATCCTCAACACCTCAAAAAACTTTTAATAACCGATGCCGTTCTTATCATAATTTACCCACTCGTTGTTATTTAAAAAAAAGTTTGTACCTTTGCCAAAGTTTTTAATGGCTCTTCGTACTACGACCTTTGGCAAAAATGATCAAAGGAACTATATACTAAAAGCTACCTCCTTATTGTTAACTATTAATTGTAAATTATTAATTGAAAAGATGGTTCTCTTCTTTAAAAACCCAAAAAACACTATCTATGTGGTAGCTACCGAAGCTACCCTCTCTGAGGCCAACCTCAACAAACTGAAATGGCTGTTTGGCAATGCCCAACAACTTAACCAGCCTACCCTTAGTGGCACTTTCATTGGGCCTCGTGCCGCAATGATTACCCCTTGGAGTACCAATGCTGTGGAAATTACCCAGAATATGGATATTCATGGAATTACCCGCATCGAAGAGTTCCACGAACTAACCAACCCCGATACCCCTTTCGACCCTATGCTCTTTGAGCAATACAACGGTCTTACTCAAGATAGCTTTACCATAGCTATCACCCCACAAACAACACTTGAAATTGATGATATCGAGGCGTATAACCAGCAAGAGGGGCTTGCACTAAGCGCTGAAGAAGTTGCCTACTTAGAAAATTTATCTAAACAACTGGGGCGCAAACTCACCGACTCAGAAGTGTTTGGTTTCTCACAAATCAACTCCGAACACTGCCGCCATAAAATCTTCAACGGTACTTTTGTTATCGATGGTGAGGAAAAGCCTTCTACCCTTTTCAAACTCATTAAAAAGACTTCACAAGAACATCCTAATAGCATTGTTTCCGCTTATAAGGACAATGTGGCTTTCATCCAAGGGGCTACCGTCGACCAATTCGCACCCAAAAGTGCCGATAAACCCGATTTCTACGAAGTAAAACCTTTTGAGGCAGTGCTCTCTCTCAAAGCCGAAACTCACAACTTCCCTACTACTGTAGAGCCTTTCAATGGCGCTGCTACAGGTTCGGGAGGTGAAATACGCGACCGTCTCGCTGGCGGACAAGGTTCTTTGCCTTTGGCAGGTACGGCGGTATATATGACGGCTTACCCCCGATTAGAAGAAGACCGCCCTTGGGAAAAAGGAATGGCTGAACGCCAATGGTTGTACCAAACGCCAATGGATATCCTCATCAAAGCCTCTAATGGGGCAAGCGATTTTGGTAATAAATTCGGGCAACCACTCATTACGGGCTCTCTCTTTACCTTTGAACACGAAGAAGGCGGACGCAAATTAGGCTTTGACAAAGTGATTATGCAAGCAGGAGGCGTGGGGTATGCTAAAGCCTCACAAGCCATAAAGCACACCCCTCAAGAAGGCGACAAGATAGTTATCTTAGGTGGTGAAAACTACCGCATCGGTATGGGAGGGGCAGCTGTATCATCTGCCAATACGGGGGCTTTTGGCGCAGGTATCGAGCTCAATGCCGTACAGCGTTCTAACCCCGAAATGCAAAAACGCGCTGCCAATGCGATTCGCGCAATGGTAGAATCGGACGAAAGTCCTATCGTTTCTATACACGATCACGGAGCTGGCGGACACCTCAACTGTCTATCGGAACTCATAGAAGAAACCGGCGGTAAAATCGACTTAGACAAACTACCCGTAGGCGACCCTACCCTATCGGACAAGGAAATTATAGGTAATGAATCTCAAGAGCGTATGGGATTGGTATTGCCCGAAAAGGCTATTGCTAAACTAAAAACTATTGCCGACCGTGAGCGTGCGCCTATGTACGAAGTGGGCGTGGTTACCAGCGACAAGCATTTTAGCATTGCTTCTGCAAAGAAAGGTACCCACCCAATGGATTTAGACCTCAGCGCGCTCTTTGGCAGTTCGCCAAAAACTGTAATGACCGATGAAACAGTAGTTACTAATTACGAAGAGTTACACTACTATGCAAGTCAGTTACAGAACTATTTGGTACAAGTACTGCAATTAGAAAGTGTGGCTTGTAAAGACTGGCTTACCAATAAGGTAGACCGTTGTGTAGGGGGCAAAGTTGCCAAACAGCAATGTGCAGGCGCACTACAATTGCCTTTGAACAACGTTGGAGTTATGGCTTTGGACTACAATGGCAAAGAAGGAATCGCTACTAGTATTGGTCATTCGCCTCTTACGGCACTCATCAGTCCTACCGCAGGCAGTCGCAATGCCATTGCCGAAGCACTGACTAACATTGTTTGGGCACCACTGAAAGACGGCTTGCAAAGTGTATCGCTTTCAGCCAACTGGATGTGGCCGTGCCGTAATAAAGGAGAAGACGCACGTTTGTACGAAGCTGTAGAAGCCGCTTCTAATTTCGCAATTGAATTGGGTATCAATATCCCTACCGGTAAAGATTCCCTATCAATGAAACAAAAATACCCCGACGGTGGTGATGTAATAGCCCCAGGTACAGTGATTATTTCGGCGGCTGCCCATTGTAATGAGGTACAAAAAGTGGTAGAACCCGTATTGAAACGCAATGGAGGCAACATTTATTATATCAACTTCTCGGGCGCTCATTTTGAATTAGGAGGTTCGGCTTTTGCCCAAGTGTTAAACAAAATAGGCGATAAAGCCCCTACCGTAACAGATGCCGAAGGCTTTAAAACAGCTTTCAACGTAGTACAATCACTCATAAAAGAAGGAAAAATACAAGCAGGACACGACATTGGTAGCGGCGGACTTATCACAACGCTTTTAGAGATGTGTTTTGCCGAAAACGACTTAGGAGCTACCATTGATTTGAGCGGACTCTCTGCCGATGAAGACCTTGTCAAAACCCTTTTTGCTGAAAATGCAGGGGTGGTAATACAAGCCGATAGCAGCATTGAAGCTACTTTGGAAGCACACTTCTTAGAATGGGCTAATATAGGTGAAGTAACTACTTCACAAGAACTTACCATTCACCATTTCGGAAAATCGTACCATTTCAATATCCCCGAATTGCGCGATGTGTGGTATCTCACTTCTTATCTGTTAGACAAACAACAAACTCAAAACAACAAGGCTACCGAGCGTTATCAAAACTACTCTGAGCAGCCTTTACAATACATTTTCCCAGCGCATTTCACGGGCGAAAAACCCGCACGCCCCGCAGGCAAACGCCCTATAGCGGCAGTGATACGCGAAAAGGGTAGCAACTCCGAGCGCGAAATGGCAAATGCCCTTTACTTAGCAGGCTTTGATGTGAAAGACGTACATACCACCGACCTTATCAGCGGACGTGAAACCTTAGAAGACGTACAATTTATAGGGGCTGTAGGTGGTTTCTCTAACTCGGATGTGTTAGGCAGTGCCAAAGGTTGGGCAGGTGCTTTGCTCTACAACGAGCAGGCTAAAAAAGCATTGGATAATTTCTTTGCCCGCCCCGATACCCTTTCAGTAGGTATCTGCAATGGCTGCCAGTTGTTTATGGAATTAGAAGTCATCAATCCTGAGCACGCAGAGCACGGCAAGATGTGGCATAATGATAGTGGCAAGCACGAAAGTGGCTTTGTATCGGTAAGCATTCCTGAGAACAACTCAGTGATGCTCTCCACCCTTGCAGGTAGTACTTTAGGGGTATGGATATCACACGGCGAAGGGAAATTCCACTTGCCATTGGCAGAAGCCGAATATAATATCGTAGGTAAATACGCTTATCAGGAGTACCCTGCCAATCCTAATGGTTCTGATTACAAAACTGCTATGTTATGTGACAAAACAGGGCGCCATTTGGTAACGATGCCCCATATAGAGCGTTCGGTTTTCCCTTGGCAATGGGCGTACTATCCGAGTGAAAAAACAGCGGTTAGTCCTTGGTTAGAGGCATTTATCAATGCCCGCAAGTGGATTGAAGCACGTAATGCTGAATAAAAATGGCAAACAAAATCTTAAAAAGAATTGTATTATAAAATTTAAAATTACGCTAAAAGGGGCTTATTTAGCCCCTTTTATATTAAACTTTTGTTAAACTTGAATTTTTGCTTGACAACTAACGAATTATTCGTACATTTGCATCGCAATGAGGGTGGTAGCTCATTGTAAACTTCAAATAATAGTTTTCATAATTTAAAGTTTTGGTTGGTTAATGAAGAAGTCCGATAATTCTTTTATCGGACTTTCTTTTTTTTATAGGTAATAGCTATAAGTAATTAGTGAGAGTGATGAATGATTTTGTACCCAATATTAAAGTACCTGAAAGTTTTAAAGCGTTTTTAAACACTATTGAAACTGAAATAGCTACTATTCCTGAAAAAGGGTCCCTTTCTTGGGGGTGCTGGATGTGTGAAGAACTATGGCAACAAAGCCAATTACAAATACACCAATTCTTTAAAGAAAATGAAATAAAACTCTTCAAAAATATACTTTCTTACCTTTGGCAGATAGTAGATGGAAAAGCTACTAAAACACTTCATTCCCTTTTAGATTATTACCAAACCCTACAAACGGTTGATACTTTACATTTAGATTTACCTGACCCTGATGAGAGGGTAGTTTATGAACTTGTAGCGTCTTTAAAAAGTATGCTGCAATATGCTATTGACCCAGAAAATAATTGTGCCTTACAACTCTCGAAAGCAGTTATTAGTGTTATTGATACGCGCTTACAGATAGAAGATAAAGATATTTATACCCCTGAGGGATTTGCTGATGCTGCTTTGCAAAACGAACTTAAAGCACAGCTTTATATGGTTTGGATGCTTCAAAAATATAAGCACATAAAAAGCTTTGATAAACATCTTTTTCGTAATGGTAATTTCCCTAAGTTAAATCGTGAAAAGGTAATTGCTATTGTGGAAGCTTATAGGCAAAATTATCCTTCTCTACAAAAAGATGCACTTACACACTTGCAGTTCACACCTTCTTGGGATATAGAAGGCTTGGTATGGATACTAACCAGTGAGTATGAACTATTTGGAGAACTTCGTGAATATTGGTATGTAGTAAGTGATAAAACTGCCCAAGTAGCCTACCTTTTCAATGAATATGGAGATAAAAATCTTCATATTATACCTCCTAAGCCAAAGAAGAAAAAAAGAATACACGGTGTGAGAACAATAGATTATTAGGCATCTTACCTAATTGTTGCTTTTTAGGTGTTGTAATACTTCTTCATAAGCTAATCTACTTATAGGAAAATATTGTTCCTTATTTATAAAAGCTATTTGCAAAAGCTCTGCCCAAGACGCACGAGGGTTGAGGTTGATTTCTTCAGAAGTAAAAAATATTATAGGTAGTTTTCTTCTTTTTCAAAATTACTACCTATCCAAAGATGTATTTGATTGTATCTGTCCATAAATTAATTTACTCTTCTTTTTTTAAAGGATAAGGATATGCCAGTACTGCTAAATAGGTTTCTTTCTCCTTATCTGTTAGGTTATTATAATATTCATCATCGGTAAGTCGTGCCTCTATCATTTCCATTATATAGCTATTGAGAGTGGTATAACGATACTCACGATAGGGAGCTATGGCTAATACTTTTCTAAAAACTTCGTTAATTAGTGGGCTGCCTCTGAATATATCGGCTTCAAAGTCATCGCACTCAAACTTAACAAAGTGTAGCAGTTTTAAGAGTGCATTAATTTCAGCCCAATTAAGGGTTATGGTTTCTGTAGGGGTGTTGTTGTTTTGGGGTGTTGTTGTCATATCTTACATATTTTATAAATTCCACCGATAATCGTCTAAAAATCCTTCGGCACAGCGGTATTTGGTATAGAATATTACTTCATTACCCTCAATTTTAAGATCAAATATTTTAGTGGCGTTTTCTTTAAGACATAATTGAAAGGCGGCAATTTTTTCTTCAGCTATATCGGCAAGAATAGGGCTAAAGGTTTCTATACATTGGTGGTATTCCTCACAAAGGCGGATAAGTTCTTGGCTTAACTTATTTTCGAGCATAATAGCGCGATAACAATAGGGGGCATTGGGTACTTTGCTAATATTTGTTATCAGGGCATAATCGGGGTGAGAGGGTGAGAAAATAGAATCGGGAGTGAGCATAGGGCTTTTTGTTGTTCTATATTGGATAAAAAATCAAGTGATTGGCAAATTTGATAAAACTGATTATAGTCCATTAGCCCTCATTATCTATTTCGTTATTAAATATTTCTTTGGGATCGATGAGGTCGAGTTCGTATAGCTGGGGAGAGGCTTGGTGTAACTCTATGTGAATATAGGCATTGAGGGCTTCGTAGGTTTCATTGCCTTCCATACGTCCTGATACGTAAAATTTCACTGAAAAGCCTTTATATTCTGCATTGTTAAAGGAGTTGCAAAGGGTAGGTTCTTCATAGATACACTCTAAAGATTCACCTGTTATGATAGCTTGTGTTTCATAGGGTTCGGAGAAAATTCCGTAGCCTATAGGTCCTACTTGCTTACCTATGGGGAAGGGGGAGAGGGAGGCTTGGGTAACAATGAGTCGGTAATAGGCAGGAATGAAGCCCCAGACGATATACATTAGTCCTTTATGGGCTAAAATTTCGGAGATATTGGTGGTTTCTATAGAGGGTGACAAATCACTGGGGAGAGATTGTAGTGAGAGGTATTGTGGTAGTTTTTCTTTGTTGATGATGACAAAGCCCATTTCGGTAAGGAAATTTAAGCTATGGGCTAATACTTTGAAATCTTGTTGCAAAATTTCACCTTGGGTTTCGATATATATAAATGTGGTGCGGATGGTATCTGAGAAGGAGCGTATATGGATTTTTTCTACTTGTATTGTGGAGGAGAAAAGAGTGTTATTGATTTTAGCTATGGGGTGTTTGACCTTAAAATGGGTGACTTTTTTGTGGATAGTGAGTGTTTTTTGATAGGTTTCCTCTCCAAAAGCACTTAGAAACTCATCATTAAAGGTAGTATTATGACATATTACTACTTGATTTTTTATGTTTTTGCTTTCTATATCGACTGTAAAGGGGGTATTGTCAAGTTCGAAGACTATTTTTTCACTGTCTTTGCCAAAATAGCTATAAGAAAAAGGGAAATTCATACTGTATAGTGTTATTTTCAAATATAGGGCAAAGGTAGTAAAAATTAGGAAATTAGCAAATTTGGGAATTAGCAAATTTGGGAATTAGAGTGTGGAAGGGGATGTTTTTGAGAAATATGCAATGTTTTGGGAGTTTTGTTGCGGATAATGCAAAGAGAGGGATTGGATGTGAAGTAACTGGAAATCAAGGAAGTAATGTTTGTTGTTGGTTTATAGTTCGTTTATCCTTCGTTTATAGTTCGTTATAGGTTCGTTCATCCTAAGGGATAGTTGGAAGGAGGTTGGTAGTAAAGCTATCTGATTATCAGGGGAAAGAGATTAGGTAATAGGAGGGAAGTATTAGGAATTAGGGGGGTGAGTGATTTTGAAAGATTGGCAATAAAAGTGAGAAATAGATGAGAATTGTTTAATATTAGGTTTGAAGGAGGTAGTTTTTGGGGGAAAGGTAGGGTAGGGGTGGGGGATGGTGGGATACTGGGGGGATGGATAGTTATACAAAAGAGGCTGCTTGTGGGCAGCCTCTTCGAGATTGAAAACTAACTTACTTAACTGTAAATGAGCAAATAACAACTATTAAAAACACTAAAAAAACAACTCATCTACAGTAAATATTAAAAACGAAATATAAAAACACTATTGTTATATTCCTTCAAACAACGGTGCAAAGGTATGCATTATTTTGAATGTATCCAAATAATATGAATAAAAAATTTTATTTCTTTGGTTATTGAAATTAATTTAGTACCTTTGCAACAGATAACACAATAACTAATGATTGCTAATAAGTGGATAAAAAAAGAGCTTAATTAGCAAATAAAAAAAGTAAAAATAATGGATATTATCATTGCAATTGATGGATACTCATCGACAGGGAAGAGTACCACTGCGAAAGCTGTAGCTAAGGCACTTGGCTATGTTTATATTGATACGGGGGCTATGTATAGAGCGGTGACCTATTTGGCACTTGAGAAAGGATATGCATCGACCTCGGGGATAGAGGTGAAGCCTTTGATGAAGGCGCTTCGGCAATCGGAGATTAAATTTGTATATAATGCGGATTTAGGTTTTTCGGAGATTTACCTCAATGGGAAGAATATTGAGAATGAGATACGCGGTATTGAAATAGCGAACTGGGTGAGTGAGGTGGCTAAACAACCTGAAGTGAGGACTTACCTTGTAAACTTGCAACGCAAATTGGGCGAGCAGAAGGGTATTGTTATGGATGGACGTGATATAGGTACGACTGTATTTCCGGAGGCGGAACTTAAGATATTTATGACGGCCTCGGAACAAGTACGTGCTGAGCGGCGTTATAAAGAGTTGCAGAATAAGGGGGATAACTCATCATTTGAGGAGGTGTTGGCTAATATTCAGCACCGAGATCATATAGATACGACGAGGAAGGAATCACCTCTTAAGAAGGCTGAAGATGCTATAGTAATTGATAATACGCATCTGACAATTGAGGAGCAGGTAGAGAAGATATTGGCATTGGTTAAGAGGTAAAAAGTTTTAATTTTGCTGTATTAGACTTGCTAATTAGTGAAATAATTGTACCTTTGCGGTAAATAAGAGATTATTATCTGTTTTTAAAATGAAAATACTTTACCTTCACGGGTTGGATAGCACGCTTCAAGAAGATAGGCGTACAGTGCTTTCGACTTATGGACAAATATGCGCTCCTGAGTTGGACTATAGGAATAGTCCGAACTTACTGAGTGTTTTGAGTGAGGAATATGCAGATGTAACAGTAATTATAGGTTCCAGTGCTGGGGGATTGGTGGGTTATTACTTGGCACAAGCGCTTTTGAAGCCTTGCTTGTTATTTAACCCAGCTATGACTTATCAAGATCAAGTGCCTACGAAAGTAGAACCTAATCCTCATTATGCTGCCTATATGCAGGTGGTGATAGGCTTGCAAGATAGTGTGATAAACCCTTGGGAATCACTTGAAGCGCTTAAGAATAACTTACAGTTGCGCCAGCCAGCAGAAATACACCTGATAAACACGATGGCGCATAGTTACCCCATAGGTATATTTGAACAAGAAGTAAGAAAATTCTTTGAAAAAATAAAAAGATAAGAAGAAATAACAACTAATTATTTGCGAAACGAATTAATATGTATCCATTACGACGTAACCGCCGCTTGCGTGTGAATAGTACCATACGCAGCCTTGTACAAGAGACTATTTTAAGCCCTAATGATTTTATTGTACCCTTGTTTGTAGTAGAGGGGAAAGGTATAAAAGATGAAATTCCATCGATGCCTAATTACTATCGTTATAGTCTTGATTTGCTAACTAATGAAGTAAAAGAGCTTTGGCAATTAGGACTTAAGTCAGTTCTTTTATTTGTTAAAGTACCTGATAACCTAAAAGATAACAAAGGGGCAGAAGCTATAAACCCTAATGGCTTAATGCAAAGAGCTATAAAAACAATTAAGGATGCAGCTCCTGATATGCTTGTAATGACAGATGTGGCTCTTGATCCTTATTCGGTCTATGGGCACGATGGTATTATTGAAAAAGGTATTGTGCTGAATGATCCTACAGTTGATGCTTTATGCCAGATGGCATTATCACACGCTCAAGCAGGAGCAGACTTTGTGGCTCCGAGTGATATGATGGATGGACGTATACAGTCTATTAGAGAGACTCTTGAAGATAACGCTTTTGAGAATGTAGGGATTATGGCTTATAGTGCTAAATATGCTTCGGCTTTTTATGGTCCTTTCCGCGATGCTCTTGATAGTGCGCCTGTTGATGAGAAAGATATTCCTAAGGATAAAAAGACTTATCAAATGGATCCGCATAATCGAATCGAAGCTTTGCGTGAGACTCGTATGGATATTGAAGAAGGTGCCGATATAGTAATGGTTAAACCAGGATTGCCTTACCTTGACATTGTACGTGAAGTGAAGAATATGAGCGAAGTACCTGTAGCAGTGTATCAAGTATCAGGAGAATATGCTATGCTAAAGGCTGCAGCTGCAAATGGTTGGCTTGATCACGATGCCGTAATGATGGAACAGCTTGTTAGCATTAAGCGTGCTGGAGCTGATCTTATAGCAAGTTACTTTGCTAAAGATGCTGTAAGATTACTTTAGAAAATAATTGAACTAATTATTCCTTTGTTAGAAGAGGAGTATATAAAAACTAAGGCTACTTTTATTTTTTTTGTAAATTAATTTTAATAGATTATATATTCTTTTAATGAAAAAACACTTTTTAACACTCACCACTATAGCTCTTTTAACCGCTTGCGGAGGAGGTGCGAACAACAATAATAATACTGAGAGTAATAATGGTACACAAGCAAGCACTTCAGCTCCTGCGACTTCTGCCCCTGTAGCTCCTGCTGCTGATTTTCCTGACTGGCAGAACAACAAAGGAGTAAATCCTATTACGCTAAATCCACCTCTTTCTGACACTCCTGATGCTGCTCTTGCAGCTAAAGGTGAAGAGATATTTAACTCTTATTGTATTTCTTGTCATCGTCCTAAAAAACGACTTACAGGTCCCGCTATGATAGGTTTGTTTGATAGACGTACCCCTGAATGGGTAATGAATATGATCCTCGTACCTAATAAAATGGAACAGCAAGACCCTATTGCTAAAAAACTAGTTGAAGAGTACAAAAGCTTGATGCTAGATCAGCATCTTACTGAGCAACAAGCTCGCGAAGTATTAGAATACCTACGAACAATAAAGTAAATAAATGATAATCAATAAAAAATCCTGCTGAGTATAATTAGCAGGACTTTTTTTATATAAAAAAGGCTCTCCCTTTTGGAAGAGCCCTTTTTCACAATGCATATAAATACTACTACTAACTCCAAAATTGAATATTTTGAAAACTTTCAAAATATGAATATTGTTACAATAGTTTAATAAATGATTTAGTAATTCAATTTTTTTCAGTTTGTTTTTTTTGTTGATGAGTGAGAATGTCTTATTAGTAATAACAATGTTTATTTAGCAATCTCTGTATTTCTCAAACTTCTGTTTTAATGAATAATAGTAATTTTTAATCTAATTTTTATCTAACAATGTTTCTTATAGCAATTCAGTAATTTTCTTTAATTCAGTCTTTTAAAGCAATTCAAAAACAATATCATTTATTATCATTTTATGCACTAATTGTAAGTTTTTAACTAACTCCCGTCTGCTAAACCTTACATTATAAGTATAGAAAATAATGTGCCAAACTATGTTTTTAAATGAATTTTTAATATAGATTGCTGATTACCAGTCGTTAACAAGAATCTTTATTACTTATAAAAAGTTCAAAAATCTTATATTTGTATATACACTATACGGTTCTTTTGTGTAATATCTTAATAAAGTACTCATTATTCTTCTTTTATGCAGAGCTTTACCTTTTCTATCTTAGTTTGTGAACATGATTCAATAGTTATTATAAAAGGTGGTATTTGTATTACTTCTCCTTGTATAGGTATTTCTTCAGTGTGCACTAAAATAAAGCCTCCTAGCGTTTCATACTCTTCACTTTCAGGTATTTCTAACCGATAAGTCTCATTTAAGTATTCTACCTTTAAACGTGCCGAAAATAAGTACTCGTTCATTGATATTCTCTCCTCAATGAATTTCTCTTTGTCATGTTCGTCTTCAATCTCTCCAAAAAGCTCCTCTACTATATCTTCTAAAGTTACAATTCCCGAGGTACCTCCATATTCATCCAATACTACTGCCATACTTTTGCGCTTACGAGTCAGTAGGTTTAGTACTTCATTAATTTGGATTGTTTCGGGTATATTTACTATTGGTATGAGCACATCCTTAATATTCTTAGGTTTTTTGAACATATCAAATGAGTGTACATAACCTAAAATATCATCAATATTTTCTTTATATATCAGTATTTTTGAAAATCCAGATGATACAAAAGTAGCTATCAGCTTCTCTATAGTTTCATTTAGCTCTACTGCCACCAGCTCTGTGCGGGGTATCATAATCTCACGTGCTTTTACTCCCGAAAATTCCAAAGCATTCTGAAACATCTGTACCTCACTATCTACCTCATTCTTCTCAGGGGCATTTTCCATTTGCTCCGAAATATAATCTACCAACTCTATTTTACTAAATGACAAAGGCACATAATCTCCTTTTGTTTTGAAGAAAACTTTCAGCACAAAGTCTGAAATCCACATTACAAAGCTTGAAAAAGGATAAAAAAGCAAATAAAAAAAGTATGCAGGCAAGGCAAATACTTTCAGCAATTGGTTTGCGTAAATCTGAAAGAATACCTTTGGCATAAACTCAGCTGTAATAAGTATAATAAGGGTTGAAATAACCGTATGCCATACTACATTTTGAAAAAAAGGCGGTAACATTGCAGTCATAACTTTCCCCATTTCAAAGCCATACACTACCAAAGCTACATTATTTCCTACTAGCATAGTAGCCAGCAGTTTTGATGGCTTACATGTTAGCTTGGTTAGTACATTTGCAATAATACCTTCTTGCTTTTTTAAAATTTCAACGTGTACTTTGTTAGATGACACGTATGCTATCTCAAAGCCCGAAAAAAAAGCTGAAAGTACAAGTGTTATAAGAATAATAACAACAGAAACAGGGTCAATCATAATGATATATAGTTATAAACTTAAAAAACTTTGTCAAAGTTCCTAACCTTGACAAAGTTAAAATTCTTTATACTGAATCCGTCTCCAGATTCCTTATTTAGTAAGTTTTGCTTTTACTACCAATTCAATATCATCATTAATAAATTTGTCCTTCAAATTATCAAATACTGATTTTGAACCATAGTTCACGCCAAAATCTACACGATTAATCTTAAATGGCTCCGAGTCAATAGCCAATTTAGTATCGGTAATAGTAACAGTTGCTGGAAACGAAACCTCTTTAGTCTTACCTTTTACAGTAAGGTCTCCAGTAAGCGTTTTACCATCAAAACTCTTAAATACAAAAGTAGCGGTAGGATATTCTTTTACGTTAAAAAAGTGATCTACTTTTTCTGGGTCAGTACCTTTAAGATGTGCCTCAAGGTCTTCTTTCCCTTTCCCAGCTTCTAAGTCAAGTACAGTAATGGTATTCATATCCATTACAAACTCACCTTTAGTAATAACTCCATTTTCTACATCCACACCTCCAGCAGTAACGTTAATAGTACCATTGTGTTTCCCAGCAGGTTTTGTGCCTACCCACTCCACTACCGAGATAGGACTTACTTTATAAGCAAACCCTCCCTCTACAGCCTCAGGCGTTGTAGTTTGTTCAGTAGTTACAGTCTGTGTATTAGTGTTTTGGTTGTTAGTGGTGTTGTTGCAGCTTGTTAAGGCTACAGCGGCAATAGTTGCCAAACAAAGTGTCATTTTTTTCATTGGTAAAAATTATTTTAAGTTATTCTAAGTGCAAAAGTATAAAAAAATATTTAACTAGCAAGCTCCCAAAAAAACTTAACTATTTCTTCCCTGTTACTTGAGTTATCAAACTTACTTTCTTCTTCTTATTCTGCTGCTTTTGATACTCGTCAAACTGCATAAGCAGGTTGTTGTTAGCACGAATAAGCGCATTAGTTTCAAGCAAAATACTAAAATAAAGCTTAGTAGTTTTATGGCTTGTTTCAGTAGTGCGTATCCGGTCTATTTGTTTCTGCACCATTTTAGAAAGTTGGTCTTTAAGTTCCTTACATTCCTCAAAAATCGGAGTAAGTTTATTGTAATCATCACCTTTAAAAATCTCTGCTTCAGCTTTGAATACACTCTCCATCTTGTCCGAAATATATTTCAAATCTCTTAGCTGATTAAATTTCAGATTCTTATGGTTATTATTCACATGCTCATAACTATTTAGTGTGATAGCCGTTAGGCACTGCGCCATATCTTGCAAGTAATCCAAAATAAGAATATAAAACTTGCTTGAAGCTACCGAGCTTTCGTTCAATGATTTTATAAAGTAATACACATTCCCTTTCAGCTCATCCAATTCTTTTTCTAATTTCTTAGCGTTCTTCTTGTTTTTAGTAAGTTTGCCTAAGTCTTGTGTGCCAAGGTTCTTCACTACTTTACTATACAGCTGGTCAATCCGGAAAATCGTTTCCGATACGTATGTCGAACTCTCTTTAATCACCCCACCAATGGTAGCAAGGTCAGCTCTCTCAAAGCGTTTCCCTTGCGCCTTAGCTTTCTGTTTATTTCTATAAGCAATAGCATTCCTAATAAGTAAAAACCCTACTACCATAATCATCAAGATGAGTCCTATTACACTACCGTAATACAATACCCCTGCCACCAAGAAAGCTCCTATAAAGGCTACGATAGCTGTCAAAAACCACCCGCCTATCACATTTAGCACTCCTGCTACACGGTACACAGCACTATCACGTCCCCAAGCTCTATCCGCCAATGACGACCCCATAGCCACCATAAAAGTAACGTATGTGGTTGATAGCGGCAACTTGAATGATGTTCCTATCGCTATCAAACTACTTGATACCACAAGGTTAATAGCTGCCCGTACCAAGTCAAAAGCAGGCAAATCCTCCTCTTTCACATTAGGGTCTTCCTCTGGTTTCTCAAAGCGTCTATCAATAGCATCACTCAGCTTCTTAGGCATTATATAGTTCACCCCATTAGCACAAATCACAGTAATACGCACTAAAAAACGCGACAAAAAGTTCGATGAAAATTTCTCATCACCTCCCTCGCTTTGTCTTGAAAGGTTCACACCAGTATCTATCACGTGGCGCGCTTTCTTTGAGAACCATAGCGTAAGTATCATTACAAAACCAGTAAGTAACAATATAGCCGTAGGCGTGCTAATATCATTGTCCGATAAAGCATTCATCAGCAGCCCATTATGCGCCTCGCCCGATGTATGCCATATATCGTATGATTGGTATGCCGCTACAGGTACCCCAATAAAGTTCACCAAGTCATTCCCCGCAAACGCCATCGCCAAAGCAAAAGTACCACTAAGTATAATTACCCTGAAAATATTAATCTTCATACGGATAAGTACCTGCGATAGCACCGAAAAGAAAATAAAACAGCCGATAAGTAGCAAGATAATATTATTATCCATCCACATAACGGCTTCTTTAGGAATAAAAGCAACATCCTTTAGTCCCTTAAAAACAATAAAGTAGGTCAGTCCCGTTAGTGATAATCCACCAAACACCCCACCTACATACTTTACTTGCTCCTGATATTTAAACGAAAAAATAAGCCTAGCCAAATATTGCACTGCAGTACCCACCGTAAAGGCAATAGCTACCGAAGTGAATATCCCCATAATAATCTTGCCAGCCTCTCCAGTATTAATGTAGTCAAAAGCTCCCAGTAATGATTCCCCACTGTTAAAAGTCTTAATAGTCGCCACACACATAGCAGCTCCCAAAAGCTCAAACACTATCGATACAGTCGTCGAAGTCGGTAACCCTATACTATTAAAAAGATCAAACAGCAATATATCTGCCAAAATAACCGACATAAATATCACCATAACCTCGTTAAAGTAAAATAGCTCCGGATTAAAAATACCCTTCCTTGCTATTTCCATCATCCCACTGGAGAACATAGCCCCTATGGCAACCCCTACACTCGCTACAATCATAATAGTACGAATAGTAGCCACCTTCGAGCCTACTGCCGAGTTCAAAAAGTTAGCCGCATCGTTGCTCACACCCACCACCAAATCAATCACGGCAAGTACCAAGAACACGAACAGCATAAAAATGTATACTTGTTCCATAACACTATACTAGTTTCGTGCTGCAAAAGTACAAAGTTTTTTTTATATCACAAAAAAAAGAATTAGGTTTTAGTTCAAAAAAATGATTGCCCATACTGTTTCAGGAGTTATTTTTATTGCTCCCCCGTTTTTATGTTCATCAAGGGCTTTTACAATTTTATTTCCTGTTTCTTCCAAATAAGTTTTCCTTTGTGAGGCGATTTGCCAATCGCCCCTACAACGTCACTATAAGTTCCTTTACACTACAACTTGTATAGTACAATGCCTTGGTCTATTGTTTTGTCTTTTATAATAGCTCTTAGTTGTTCATCAACAGTCATTCCTTCGGGAATTTCGAAGCTTCTTAGGGTTTCTAAACTCTCAGGGCTAAGCTCTCCTACAAAATAGTCACCATAAACGTTGCCAGCGGGTAATAAAATTACAGGTGGTATAAAATTAATATTGCGTCTGGGGTTATATTCTGGTTCAAACGATACTCTTATCACTTCTTGGGTAGCTTTCAGGTAGAAAAAGAAATCATACATCAACTTTCTATCCCCATTTTTTGCACGGCTTACTAACTGAAACGATATGGCGTCTGCAGTTTCACATACAGGTTCGCGAAGAAGTTCTAAATAGTTGTCTACTACAAATTTTTCAGCCTGAGTAGCTTTATCCAAGAATGAGGCTTTCCAAACGGTTTTGGGATGTTGTATTACAATATGAGGAGTATAAGTACTATCCGAAAGTATGGTGTAGGTTGTATCTGAAAGTTTAGGGATAAAGAAAAGATTATCGTTATTTACCCTTAATTGATATTGCCCCCCAGCAGCATCTTTTTGTAAAGGATAGGCTTTAAAACCCTTATACTGCACTGTATCACCATAACTTACTATTAAGGCGTATTCCTCTTCTAACCTTTTTCCAAGCAAACCAATACACGATGCATTAAATCCAACTCCTTTGTGTTTGATTGAAAAAGTTCCTATAAAGCGCACCTCTTTTTTTACAAACTTGCCATCTAAGGTGTAGTAATGCATATACCGAACGCTATCAGTTACCACCAGCAAAGGAGTTTCGTTATTTTCATCTATTGAGATGGCGAAAGGCTCGGTATATTCACCAGGACCTTGTCCTACTCTTCCTGCTTGCCCTATGTAGTTACCTTGCATATCAAAAATATAAACACTTTTAGTTTGAAAAGTATCCAGCACAAAAATTCTGTTTTTGTACACCAAGATATAGCTAATTTCGCCTATAGGTGTGCCTGTTTTCTTCAAAGGAATATATTGTACGTCCTTAACGTATTGCATAGTAAAATCGAGGATACCCATAGTTTTATAGTCAAACAAATTTAGATTGCGAATAAATAAAAGATTTATTATCTTTGCATTGTCTATGGAACTAACAGTGTCACCAACAGAAATAGAGGAACTTAGAAAGCTCCAACGCAACTTGCAAGGTCGCTCGGATTATGCCCGAGTTACCTGCATTTTGATGCTTTCTATGGGCAATACTCCTATTTTTGTTGCTGATTGCTTGGGTATAGACATTTCTACTGTTTATCGTTATCGTTCCTTATATCTTGAAGGAGGACTAGATAAACTCCTTGAGAATCGTTATAGAGGTTATCAAGGTCTGCTTAATATTTTTCAAATAGAATCCTTAAAACAAGAGTTACGCACACATCTTTATACAGATGCAAAACAAGTATCTCAATGGGTTAAAGACACTTTTGAAGTTACCTA
Source organism: Capnocytophaga sp. oral taxon 878 (assembly GCF_002999135.1). Lineage (NCBI taxonomy): Bacteria > Pseudomonadati > Bacteroidota > Flavobacteriia > Flavobacteriales > Flavobacteriaceae > Capnocytophaga > Capnocytophaga sp. oral taxon 878. The sequence goes on along the minus strand of NZ_CP027229.1, from coordinate 1,924,637 downwards.
TACTCCACAAGGAATGGCTGATTTACTTAACAGAATTGGTTTTTCCTACAAGAAAACAACCGAAGTGCCTTGTGAAGCGGATCCTTTAAAACAAAAACTATTTGCTGAAGCACTCTCTAAAATTCTTCAAGAAAAGGAAGAAGGGGATGTGGTGTATTTTGCCGATGGTGTTCATCCTACGCACAACAGCCGTTCCACTTATGCTTGGATAGAGAAAGGTAAAGAGTTTCAACAACCAACAGTTAGTGGGCGTGATAGAGTGAATATTAATGGTTTACTTAATGCTTATGATGTTACAGATGTAATAGCTCTTGATTGTGAATGCGTTAATGCAGAATCAACAAAAGAACTTTACGAATTAGCTCTTAAAAAGCATCCAAACGCTAAAAATATTTATATTATATCCGATAATGCTCGCTACTATCACAATAAAGAACTTCAAAACTGGGTAGAAGATAATAGAATCAAGCAAATTTTCTTGCCTCCATACTCTCCGAACCTCAATTTAATAGAGCGCTTGTGGAAATTCTTACGAAAAAAAGTAATCAATACGGGTTTCTATCGGAACAAGACAGAATTCCGAGATGCTATAAGGAATTTCTTTGATAATATACATACTTATAAAAAGGAGTTAGAGTCACTTCTAACTCTCAATTTCCGTTTGATAAATTCGCAAACCATTTCTTTTTGACTATAACATTATCCGTTTTTATAATTGTCATAGCAGGGTTAGCAATGTGTTTCATCTCTTTGCTTTCCATTACGGCTTGTGCCATAGCTCCCCAATCTCTTCTACTTTTAAAACTCTCTTTCTTGTTTTGGCAAGCTGCTATAAGTAATAACAGCATAATGTAAAAAATACTTTTCATAGGTTTTTTTTATTTTTTTAAGAAGAAATGTTATCTGAAAAAAGAATACCAACATTCAAGTTATAAACACAACTTTTTTACTTTGTTTCTTCTTATTCAATAAGTTAACATAGCCTTCATCGTTAATTGCTTGCAAATATATTTCTTTTAGACCATATAATCAAATTTTTTTTAACAAATCTCATTTCCTTATATCGAAATAACGAAAAAAAAAGAAAACTAAAGTCACCCCTCCAGCCTACATTATAATGTCCTTCAGCACCAAGCGCCCAGCCCCCAATAAGTAAAGAACCCCTAATGCGGAGTAGGCATATCACCACCCAAATCAGGAACATACACCTCCCAAGTAGTAATAAGCAATGAAAACGTTACAATACTCATTCCAAAAGTAAGTAACCCACCCCCATCCCTCCAATTAAAAAAATCGCATCTATTTCTCATTTTTATTGCCAATCTTTCAAAATTTCTTCCCCCTTCTCTTCCACCTCTTCTCTCTTACCTCTTCCCTAATAATCAGCCCTTTCCGCCCCAGTCTTTTACCTCTTACCTCTTATCTATTACCTACTTTAAACGAACCTATAACGAACTATAAACGAACTGTAAACGAAGGAAAAACCTCACCCGCCTGATTTCCAATCACTTCACCCCTAACTCCTCCCTTTGCATAATTCGCAACAAAAAGAACAAAAACTCACATAATTTTCATTATCCTCTAATTTCCTTCCCACACCCCCTCCAGCCTTATTCTCTCTTCTCTCTTAGCTCTTACCAACTAAAAAAAGCAGCCAAGAATACTCCTCAGCTGCTTTTTTGTCGTTTATTCTTTAATAAACTAAGTAAAGTTCATATCAAACTTCTTATCTCTTATCTAAAAAATCATTCTTGAAATCTAAAATAATCGTGGAAATGGTTAATAAGGTTTTTAATATACTCATTTTCATTATTATAGAAGAAATAAGCAAATGCTCTACCTTTTTTGTAGTTTATAAACTCCACCTTATAACACTGATCATACTTTTTTAAGGGAGCATCTAAATACTCCTTAAACACCCTTACAGGATATGCCGAGCCTATATCCGCCCTATACTCTTTAGTATTAACAGAGCGCAAGGTACCCTTTGTGATATCGTATTCTAAAGGCATAATACATTTAGGCACCTCATTTTCTTTCACAAATTTCTCCCCATTTAATGTAAAAGGCACAATAGCAAGAGCCACCAATACATCTTGCTTTGTATTAGCTATTTGCTTCAAGATAGTCCCTGCTATATAATTTGGGTGTATAACGATATGACTTTTTTCAAGAGCAACCTCCTGAAAGTTTTCAGGCATTTTGAATACCATATCAGCATTCTTTAAAAAATTACCAAATGAAATTTCATATTCTTGAGCCTGTCCTTCTTGCATAACACCCAAAGTAACTATAATACTAAGGATAATAGTCAAATATTTCACAACTACACCTCCCATCCCTATAGCCTTACAAGGCTTCTTCTGCTGCATGCTTAGTACATCCATTTTCTCTTCTAGCCCAGCCAGCGCCCAGCACACCTGTTTTTCGTTATTCTTTGTCATACTGAAACAATTTTTAATTATAATGCGCCACAAAAGTATACATAAAAAATATAATAACCAAATGTTTTCGTAACTTTTTTAAAAGGAGACTGTAACTTTTAGTTACAAAACGAACTTTCTTTATACCATACCAACCCTATTATATTTAGCTTAAAGAAGAATTTTTAGGACTTCACACTAACTCCCATTCCCTAACTCCTAATTTTCATTATCCTCTAATTTCCTTTCCATACCCCCTCCAGCCTCATTCTCTCATCTCTCTTAGCTCTTACCAACTAAAAAAAGCAGCCAAGGATACTCCTCAGCTGCTTTTTTGTCGTTTATTCTTTAATAAACTAAGTAAAGTTCATATCAAACTTCTTATCTCTTATCTAAAAAATCATTCTTGAAATCTAAAATAATCGTGGAAATGGCTAATAAGGTTTTTAATATACTCATTTTCATTATTATAGAAGAAATAAGCAAATGCTCTACCTTTTTTGTAGTTTATAAACTCCACCTTATAACACTGATCATACTTTTTTAAGGGAGCATCTAAATACTCCTTAAACACCCTTACAGGATATGCCGAGCCTATATCCGCCCTATACTTTTTAGTATTAACAGAGCGCAAGGTACCCTTTGTGATATCGTATTCCAAAGGCATAATACATTTATGCACCTCATTTTCTTTTAAAACTACCTCCCCTTTAAATCTAAAAGGCACAATAGCAAGGGCTACCAATACATCTTGCTCTGTATTCACTATACGCTCCAAGATAATCGTAGTTACATAATGAGGGTGCAAAACCATAGCTTTTTCTTTAAAAGCAACCTTCTGAAAGTTTTCAGGCATTTTGAATACCATATCAGCCTCCTTTAAAATATTACCAAATGAAATTTCATATTCTTGAGCCTGTCCTTCTTGCATAACACCCAAAGTAACTATAATACTAAGGATAATAGTCAAATATTTCATAACTACACCTCCCATCCCTATAGCCTTACAAGGCTTCTTCTGCTGCACGCTTAGTACATCCATTTTCTCATCTAGCCCAGCCAGCGCCCAGCACACCTGTTTTTCGTTATTCTTTGTCATACTGAAACAATTTTTAATTATAATGTGCCACAAAAGTATACATAAAAAACATAATAACCAAATGTTTTCGTAACTTTTTTAAAAGGAGACTGTAACTTTTGGTTACAAAACGAACCTACTTTATGCCATACCAACCCTATTATATTTAGCTTAAAGAAGAATTTTTAGGACTTCACACTAACTCCCATACCCCAACACCTATCCCCTAAAAAAAAGACAGCCAAGAATATCTCTCAGCTGCCTTTTTAATTGAAATAATTTAGTTTTCTTTTTTATTATAAATCGTTATTATTTTGATTTCTTGCAATTAGCCAAAATACGTCTTGCTGCTTCCGAAGCTGCTATAAGCCCTCCAGCCGACATTATAATGTCTTTCAACACCAAGCGTCCAGCCCCCGATAAGTAAGGGAAACCGTAATGCGGAGTAGGCATATCACCACCCAAATTAGGAACATATACCTCCGGAGTAGTAATAAGGAATGAAAGCGTTACAATACTCATACCAAAAGTAAGTAAGCCACCAACTAACCCAATCTTAGCCGACCAAATACCAAGCAAAGTAAGCAAGCCTATGAAGCAAATAAAAGCTCCCAAGCCATAAGAGAATATATAGGTATTATTCTCCTTATGCCACTCAATGTTAGCCTTTACCATTTTCCCCTCAGGGTTTTTGTGTAGCTTGTATTGTGCTACCTCTTTACCTTTGTTAGCCTCGCCTGTAACACCATTCTCATCAATAGCAGTCTTCCCCGAATTAGCGTAGAAGAAATTCATAAACGGACTGTTAGTCACAAACGGAACAATACCATCAGCCTCGTATTGGCACACCTTTAAGCCACCAATCCAAGCCATTACAATAAAGATAGCTACCCTAATAAAATTTACAAAATAGCGTTCGCTATCTACCAAAAAAGATAATAATTTTTGCATACTGTTTATTTTTAAAATTACTTAAAACCGACTGAAAATAACAATGCGTATTTTCAGGGTGCAAAATTACTACCTATGCGCCAAATAAAAATGGATAAATAAGGTCATTACATAGACTTTTCAGCAACTACCGAAATGCCTACGCTCTCGCGGAAGTGTTTAGGCGATAAACCCACATTTTTTTTGAAGAATCTACTAAAATAAAACTCATCGTCAAAGTTCAAATCAAAAGCAACTTCTTTAATGCTTTTGTAAGTAAGGTGCAGCTGTTTTTTAGCCTCCAGCACCAATCGTTCTTGTAGTAGTTTTGTAGGCGTTTTGCCTAATAATTTCTTTAGTTTTTTGCTAAAAGCATCAGGAGTAAGATGCAGTGCATTAGCATAAAAAGCAAGGTCGCGTTGCTCTATAAAGTGCTCCTCTATAAGCTCCTGAAAGTCCGTAACCAAGCTGTGTTCTGCTACCACAGGGGCTTCTGTAATAACAGTACTCTTCTCCTTGCTTGATAAGGCCAATACAAGTTGCAAGTATGAGCGCAATACAGCCTCCGAGAATCTATTCTTCTCATTCAGTTCCCCCAAAATACTCTTGAACAACGATTTTATTTCCCTCCAAGTAGCATCAGTTACATTAAAAAAAGGCTGCAAAAAAAGGGCATTGAACAGAAATCCGTTACAAGCCACTTCCTTTTTGTGATATTCTATACAATAAAAATCACCGTGAAACTGCAAAAGCTCTCCAGCAGCCTCACTACCTTCCTGCCACCAAAAATGCTGGTAAGGCGACAGAAAAAGCAACACATTACCACTGTAGGTGTAAGGAGTAGCCTCTACCGAAAAGCTCCCCTCTCCACTTATCATAAATATACAATAATTCTCCACACGTAAGGGTGTGGAGAATTGTTGTAAGGTAATATGTTCTACCGAAATATTATTCATAAATAGCCGCAATACCAGGCAGTACCAAGCCTTCAAGGCTTTCAAGCATAGCACCACCACCAGTTGATACATAACTTACTTTGTTTTCAAAACCAAATTGTTTTACAGCAGCTACCGAGTCTCCTCCACCTACAAGTGAGAAAGCTCCTTTTTTAGTAGCCTCAGCCACAAAATCACCTACTGCAATAGTACCTTTAGCAAAGTTAGGCATCTCAAATACACCTACAGGGCCATTCCACAAAATAGTCTTTGAAGCAAGTAATACCGATTTGATATTTTCAAGCGTTTTAGGGCCAGCATCCAATCCTTCCCAACCATCAGGTACATCAGTTACAGGCACTACTTGTGTGTTAGCATCATTGTTAAAATCATCAGCAGCCACCACATCAATAGGCAAATGCACTTCCACACCTTTAGCCTTAGCTTTAGCAAGAATATCAAGGGCAAGGTCAAGTTTATCATCTTCACATATTGAGTTACCTATCTTGCCACCTTGTGCTTTAGCAAAAGTATAAGCCATACCACCGCCTATAATAAGATGGTTTACTTTGTCCAATATATTCTCAATAATAGTAATTTTTGATGATACCTTTGAACCTCCCAAAATAGCAGTTACAGGTTTCTCACCAGTTTTCATCACCTTCTCTATACTCTCAATCTCTTTAGCAAGCAAGTAACCAAAGCATTTATTTGCTCCGAAGAATTTAGCAACAATAGTAGTCGAAGCGTGAGCACGGTGAGCCGTACCAAAAGCATCATTCACATAAATATCACCCAGTTTAGCCAATTCTTTTGAGAAACCTTCATCACCCTTTTCTTCTTGGCTATAGAAACGTAAGTTCTCAAGTAGTACAATACTACCAGCAGGAGCAGCAGCCACAGCTTTTTCAGCTACTTCGCCCACACAATCATCTACGAAAATAACCTTCTTGCCCAATACTTTTTCTACCTCAGGTACAATATGGCGTAATGAATACTTATCATTGCGCTCACCTTTTGGTCTTCCCAAGTGGCTCATAAGCACAGCAATACCACCATCGTTAAGAATTTTAGAAATAGTAGGCTTAGCAGCCTCAATACGAGTGTTGTCAGTTACGTTAAAATTTTCATCTAGTGGCACATTAAAATCCACACGAATAAGGGCTTTCTTGCCCGCAAAGTTAAAATTGTCTATGGTCTTCATATAGTAAAATGAATTATTATATTTTTTCAAGGCACAAAGGTATAAAAAAAATATCAATAAACAATTAATAACGAACATTTTTTTATTCCCCACCCATCCTCTTCCTCCCTACACTCCCAAAGTCTTTTTACCTCCTTCCTATTATACTATGCCAAACAGAAAAATTTTCTGTTAGAGCTATCTTGGAGCTACCATAGAGCTACCATAGAGGAATGATGGAGCTTAACCTAACAATATACAAACCCTCAGTTTCTGCCAAACAACCTAAAAACAGAAAAATTTCCTATTTTTGACATCAAAAACAGAAAACAACATTTTCCCATTACCGTCTCTTTTCTTTACCACTACACCTCTCCCTGCCTACCTCTCATCTCTTCCATAAATCAGGTATTAAAATTAACAATAATTTAACATTCATATAAGTTCTTGAAAATAAAATAGTTACAAAAATACACTCCTAAACTAACACCTCTCAATCTCAAAAACTTTTGTTACCTCAAAAAAAATATACTAATTTTGTGGCATTAATTGTATGTGTAAGTTATTATACGCATTTTACACATTATTTTTTACTACATACAACTTAAGGATAAACACAATGAAAAAGTTTCTTACAGCAATTACATTTTTAATCTTCTCTGGGCTCGGTTTCGCCCAATGTATCAATGTGCAATTAACCCCCATTAAAGGTAATTGCTACACCGATAACCAAATAAAGGTAACAGCTAGAGATATGACTCCTTATCCCTCTATCTGCTTGCCTTCCAGTGGTAAGTTTACAGTCGAAATTATAGGCGATGGGGTGAACGATATGTTCAGAATGTCCCCCAATCCTGTAACCCCAGGCGGCACTGCCGAGTATACTTTCTACAACTTAAAAATAGGAAAGTACAAAATAACAGTACGTGATGAAGTTACAGGAGCCTTTGAAACAAACGAAGTAGAAACCGAATCAAACTATAAGTTGATGAATATCAACTCTATAGAAACATTAGCTCCTACTTGTGATAAGCTCTACAGTGGTGGTGTGCGTTTTCGCTTGCCAAGCGGTGGTATAGGCCCCTTCGAGGTTACCATATTAAATATGGATAACAGCGTCAAAGTCCCTATGCAAGTGTTTAATCGCCCTACAGGCAATGGATATATCGAGGTACGCGGTACCGCTACACATCCTCTTCCAGCCAATTCTGTGTTTATTCTACAAGTAAAAGACCAAACCAATATCGGTAATCTCTGCGGGCATACCTTGCGTTACCCTACCCTGCAAATCCCTTCATATAATTTATATGTAGTGAATTGTATCAATATTAAAACATATCAAAGATTTTTAACCAAAAGTTATAATAACTGTAAATATAAATTCAGAATAACCCTTATCCGTCCCGAAGATGGACAATATATTGATAGAAATATTGATGATAGAGCATCTTTTAATGACTTTTTCTCAAAGCCAGGTACTGCAGTAATTCGCTTCCTGAACTCCTCAAAGCCAGCTATCGATATATCTTCTACCTTCTCCTCATATCAATATTCTTCACCAGATTATGAGTTTGAAAGTGGCGACGAAATAGAACTAACCATCAAAGGACCTAAAAATACAATCAAAGAACGATTTAAGTTAGATGATAGAATTAATGCTTCTTATTACGGAGGCGTTTTATATGATGGTCGTGATTGTTCCCATAATTACACCTCTTATAGCGAATCAACTTGCGGCGCTATAGTATCTAGTACAACTAAGCGCTTGTCAGGTTGTGTTAGTAGCCGTTGGGGGCAGTATAATATTGATTATACCGATATTAACACATCCGAACTTCGTCGTATATATCAAGTAAGTGATTGGAGAAGTGGCTATGGTAACCTAATATTAGAACGCAAATCCGGAACTACTTGGATTACCGAATCATCTCCTACCGTTGATGGAGGTACCTATCGCTATAGGTATTCCACAGTACCTCCTGGCTGTCCACCAGCAATTTCTAATGAATTTATAATTAAATACCCTCCTCATACACAAGGGTCTATGCCTACAATTACAGCTCGCCCTGTAGAAAATGCCTTTAAAACATTAAAAGTAGGATACGGTATGTATGAAGGTACAGGGTCTTTCTATGTAAATTACTTTAGTGACAAATTTTTCTATCCTCTAAAATGGAAAATAGAAAGAGCCGATGGTACTAGAACTATTACATATCAGGGAGTTGTGCCTTTTGGTAATACAGCTACCCGTACCATTGTATTTCCATTGGAAAATCAAAATAATTACTATTGGGGCTATACCAATTTACCTGCCGGTCGATACCGAATAACCGTAACCGATGCTTGTAACAAAACAGCTACTCGTGAGTATGATTTGCCAGGTACTACCTATAACCCTGTACTTAAATATGAAAAAGATTGCGATGTAGGAAGAATAACCTATAATTTAGGCAGAAATGTATACAATAACTCATCTCTTGAAACTGTATATTTAGAAAAATATACAGATGATGGTTATGGTAATTTCTCTTGGCAACCTTCTAAGTCTGTAAATGGTAATAACTATATATCAGCTCATACAGGCACCTTCCCTAACTTATTACCAGGGAAATACAGAGTCAGAGCCGATATGTATTTTTATCGAGGCTTTGTCGATTTAGGTAGTGGGTATACTTATCAAAATTTTACCGATCCTACAACACCTTATAGGTCTAACAATTATACATATAAAGAAATTGAAATCCCTTCAACTGTAAGGCTAAATCCAGCTGTGAATCCTGTAATTTGTGATACAGGTAGCAGTAGTGGTATCATTGCTGTCGATGTTACAGCTCAGGAAGTCTACTTCCCTCTTACTTTTGAACTCTATGAAAAAGCCACAGCTACCGCTACAGCAGCTACTCTAAAGGAAACAAAAACCTATCAGGCTTCCGATAATACCTATTTCCATTTATTCAGAAACCTTACTTCAGGGCATTATAAAATATTGGTGAGACACCGTTGTGAAGATGTTCCTAAAGATATTAGTATCAATGTAAGTAATAGTTTTGATCCTTTCTTGGTGATAGACCGTCCTGTACCTTTCTGTAAAGGCAATACAGCACGTGTGCAACTATCACTTTCCGAACATATATTTAACATCAACTGGTTCAAGCTCGATGCCAATGGTAACAAAACTACAGCAGCTCCTTATAAAACAGGACGAAGCTTCTGGGAGCCTATTCACGAAACTACTACCTATATGGCAGAGTATAGTTTGAAACCAGGTATAGGTTGTAGTAATAGTACCGTTTATACCAAATCTGTTACAGTGGTAATGCCTCCTATTGATGAGCCTCCATACTTCAAAACCCCTTGTCCTAACGATATTGAGGTGACTGTAGATGCTGGTTATTGCCAGAAAATGGTGCAATGGCGCGAACCGATAGCTTACCCTACTTGTAAGGGAGCTGTAACTCGTACCCGCACACACGCTCCTGGCGATATTTTCCCTATAGGTACTACAAAGGTTATTTACACCTTTACCGATGTGGCAGGTAATACGGCTTCGTGTTCATTCAATATAACTGTCAAATCAAATGCCTTAAAACTCAAGACCCAGCAGCGTTACACCGATGCCTCTGGCAATACCATTACACAGTTACAGCCCAATCAGCAGTTTTATTACGAGTTGAGGTATCAGAACGATGGATCGGAGAACATCAATCGTGCTACCTTAGATGTTAAGATGCCCGACGCCACTACTATAGTATCCAATGGAGCTCCTGATTTGAGTGGAGCGGGAGATGGATCATGGCAGCATCCGCAGCCTACCTCTTCGTATAATTCAGTAACGAAGTCTTGGCGATTTGAGATAGGAGCCAATAATAATAATTCCACATTAAGGTTAGGTGATCCCGAGCGAGTGATCCGCATACCATTAAAAGTACAAGGAGACTGTGAAGCGTTATTTGCTCCATGTCAGAACTTTGTATATACCGAGCTTACAGCCACCTACAAGGGAGGTCCAGCAGGCTGTCCACTGGCCGAGATGAGCCATACAGCCTCATTAACAACCACCATTAACACCTCCGATTGTAATCGTCAGGAGATGTTCTGTGGTACCGGTCAAGTAACCTTTAAGGCTATAGGCGGTTTCACCACCTATCAGTGGTATGATCCTAATGGTAATGTAGTGGGCAATACACAGCAATACGCCCCTACATCAGCAGGCATATATAAAGTAGTAAAAACTATTTCTTGTCATGGGGTACAGTTTACAGTAACAGAGACCATCAACTACCAAACGGTAAGCAGCACTACCGATCCCATTCGAGCACAAGCACAAAACATAGGGGTTGTATGTCCATCCGATGGAAGTTGGACAAGCCAGTTCTATTTGTGTCAAGGCGGCGCTAAGCAGCTTACAGTAAACTATCAGAACACACCATTTGAGTGGCAAATGTTCAACAGCAGCTGTCAGAACCAAGTAACAGATCCGGATTGTCGAGTAACCAGTGATGATTGCTGGACTACATTTAGTACCGATCGCAATTACTCGTTTAACACAGCAGGGTTATACCGTTTAAAGCTCACCAACTCAGGTTGTGATACAAGTTTCTATTTCCAAATCATCACCGGTTCACTGCAAGGCACCCGAGGAGCGGTAAAAGACGAGACAAACTTTGAGCAAGGAGCAGTAGCATATAATATGAGTTCCAGCGGTGTTACCTATAAGGTTGAGATTTATAAAGGCGGCACCTATTTGCGTACCGATTTGAAGACGAGCAATCGTTTTGAGGTAGATAATTTAACGGCGGGTAGCTATCGTATCAAGATCACCTCCGATCAAATAGCAGGATGTGAGTATATTGATAATCCAACCATTAAGAAGATCACCGATATGAGTGTTACAGCCACCTTCCAAGGCTTTAAGGAAGGTTACTGTAATATGGCCAAGATTCGTTTACAGGCACAAGGCGGACAATCACCATATCGATTCTTTATCTGGACCATTGATGGGCAGCGTCAGTTCAGCAGTCCTACACAGGCGCTTGCCTCCTCACCTATAGCCGTACAAACCGGCGGTCAAACCTATGTAGATTTAGAACACAGTGTAAGCCGTATAGGAGAATATGAGTTTTTGGTAGGCGACACACGTAACGGAGCTTTTGCTATTTCCAATAAGATAACCATTACTCCACCTAGTCCACATAGTTTTACTATATCCTCTACCCAAGAGATAACCTGTGAGACCCATCCTAATAGTGGTCATATCAATGTAATGTTCCCACCTGGGCAACAGAATTTTAGTCGTACTCTAAACTTGTACAAGCTCAAGGCCGATGGTACTCGAGAGATGCCAGTGTTCAAGAGCAGTGCAGGAGGTTTGTTCACAGGTTTACCATCAGGCACCTATGAGGTAGAGATGATATCACAGGTAGCCGGTACAACCTGTATTTATACCAAGAAGCCAATAGTTATCTTACCACCTCAAGCCCCACTTAGGGCTTATGCAGGAGTAGTTTCCGATCGTTCTTGCGATACCCAAAACAACCAGTATAAGGTATCGGTGAACAACGTCTCAGGCGGCACTCCACCTTATAGATACAGTTTTGATGGAGAGAACACCTATGTAAGCACCAATATAGGCTACATAGGCGGTAGCAGTAATATCTATGTAAAAGATAGTAAAGACTGTCGTGTAACCATTCCCGTAACGGTAGAGGTAACCACAGCACCTACTATAAGCCAGACACCGGTGGTTTACCGCTGTGATAATGGCTATGGTCAGGTAACGGTAACAGTAAGCGCATCAGCTTCACAAACCTATCAATACATACTCAATGGCAGTGCTACCCAAACCCTTAGTGGTAATACGCTATTGCTTAATAATTTAGCACCAGGGGTACACACCCTAACGGTGTACTATCGTCCATCCAATTCATCTACGACTCCTAATATACTCTTTAGTGAGGATTTTGGCAGCTCAGAAGAGAATGGTTGTTTGAGTTCCGATAATACAGGATTGGTATGTAATAATGATGCTACCAATTTCCTAGATGGTCAGCAGATGCTCACCAAGCAAGCCCCTTCTAAAGCCAGCTGGACAATACCGACCGATCCATCAGGAGGTAGGTATTTGGCCATAGCAGGCAATGGTAATGGTGAGGTAGCCTACAAAAAGGCCTTAACGGGAGTAACATTAGGTACCGCACTTACAGTAAGTTTTGATGGAGTAAGTTTGCTTACCTCATCAGGGGTAGCACCACGTTTTGATGTAGCCCTATGCCGTGCCGATGGAACCGTATTGCGCAGCAAGACAGTAGGTACAGCCCCCAACGGATCAGGCTGGAAGAAGTTTACAATCAACTTTACCGATGCCGAGGTAGCAGGCTTTACTAATAATACAGCGCAAATACGTATTATAAGTTCAGGATCCTCATCTTATGGTAACTTAGGTAATGATTACGCTATTGATAATGTAAAAGTATGGCAAGCCACAACCTACTGCGATCTAAAAGTAACCGAGCTTATTACCGTTCAGGCCAACAAACAAATGCGAGTAGAGAAGTATGGAGCCGAGAAGAATGTGAGCTGTATAGGAGCATCGGATGGACAGGTACGCATCCGAGTGATCAATCCACCATCAAACAATGTAAAATATGCGATAAGCTTTACTCATACCACCACTACTACTTGGACAGCTACCACTATAGATGCGCAAGGTGTGTTTACAGTTACCGGTTTGGAGGCAATCCAAAATGGAAGGATACAAGTACAAGATGCGACTCAGCCTAATTGTATTTCAACTGTAGAATATAGCATAGGAGCGCCAACACCAATAGTACCAACTGTAAATTTAGTGGAAAGAGTAAGGTGTGATAATACAGGGGCTAAGATAAAAGTTTTAGCAACAGGCGGTACACCAGGTTATCAATACCATGTAGTATCAGTTACTACTACCTTTGAGCCGACATCACCTACCCCTAATCCACATCAGATAGGTAACATACCAGCAGGCACTTATACTTTGGTAGTAAAAGATGCCAATGGATGTACTACGGAAACGACAATAGATATAGAAGGAGTACGTACCCTTACAGTATCTGCCGAGCCAGAATCTTATTGTTACGATGTAACTTCAGAGAAGAAGGTTGTACTTACCGTCCTTGATGGCAATGGTAAATACAGTGTACGCCGTCAAGGAGGTAATACCTATACGTTCAATACGCCAATCTTTGTATACCCCGATGCGTTAGATGCGGGTGTTCATACCTTTACGGTAACCGATAGTTTTGGATGTCAAACACAAGTAACGGCTGAGATCTATGCACCATTATCATTACAAGTATCACCAACTACCCAGTTGTATGCAGGTTGCGTATCGAATAATCATACCTTCCATCTTACAGTAACGGGTGGTGTATCTACTATGTCAAAGATATTTGAGTATAGTATTGATGGAGGAGCCACTTTCCATGTTATAGCATCAGATCCTAGTCAGGCTACTGTAACCATAGCAGCCCCTACGGCTACCAGCACGCTGGTACAGTTTGTAGTTACCTATAGTCCTAATGGTACAGAGTGTCGTCGAGATCGTTTTGTTAATATCAGTTATGATCCACCACGCTTTACCACCGATACATTCACTACTACCAAAGCAATATGTGGCAATGATAACGGTAGTGTGATTATCACCCCTAACGATTATTATGTAGGCACGGTATCACATACCTTGCAGATACGTAATGCAGTTACTAGTGCAGTGGTACAAACACCAACTGCTATGGCAGCAGGTAATTATGTTGCAGTACTCACCGATGCACGAGGCTGTACTGTTAGCAAGTCATTTACTATTGATAAGATAGAAGAGGTAAGAGCTACGGCATCAGTCACCAAGCAAATGGGATGTACAGCAGCCGATTTAGCAGAGATTACCGTACAGTTACAAAGTGGAGGAACAGCACCATTTGTGGTGAAGGTACTCAATACTGATACCAATGTTGAGGCTACACAAACAAAAACAAGTTATGTATCATCGATATTTACAGGACTTAATTACGGTAATTACCAAATCACCATTACCGATGCCAATGGATGTGAAAAACGTTTATCAGCACTTATCAATCCAAATTCAAGTGTGATGAACATTACCTTCCCACCATTAACAACTTGTGCGGAACACACCAAGGCCATTATTAGTGCAACAAGTTCAGGAACCTTTACAGCAACTACTAAGGCATACTTTGCGGTGTACCGTCCAGGCATTCAAAACCCATCCGATGGGTCAGTAGCCAATACCGTAGCTACAACCAACCCTAATGGAGGTAATGATATATGGTATAAAGCAACAGTATCAGGAGCAGGCGTAGTAGCCGAGATACCCAACTTAACCCCAGGAGTAAAATACACTTTTGTAGCATACAATATTACCACAGGTTGTCGATATGTACAAGAGGCTACAGTGCCAGTACCGGCAGCCAATACATTAGCAGCGACTTTGTCTGTACAGAATGTGAGTTGTTCAAGTGGCAATAATGGTACACTTACATATACATTGTCAGGAGTAGATCCATTAGCGACTAATATAACTTGGCAAATATACAAATCTAGTGATCCAAATGCCACTGCTCCTGAAGCCTCAGGAACGGTAGTTTCTATTGCACCTTTAGGATATGCAACGCCACAGAACACAAATACTAACTTATCAGCAGGTAAGTATTTAATCAAGTTTATTCAAACAATAGGAGGTAATAAGTGTGTAAGATCTTTTGATTTTGAGATCAAGCGTTCAGCTATAGAGTTACAAGTAAGCACTAAAGAAACCAAGAAGTCTACTTGTAAAGATCCAGGACAAATATGGTTAAACATCACTGGAGGTACAGCTACCTACACTTATAGTTATGTAACAGCAGGAGGAGCCGCTCCTACAACCTATACCCTCACCACACAAGAGTCCTTGTATGTGAATATGCCTACAGGAGCTTGGGATGTATATGTACGTGATGCTTACGGTTGTGAAAAGCGCAGTACAGTAACCATCACTCAGTTTGATGTACCTAATGTAGCTACCGTAACCACTTTAGCTTGTCAGGCATATAATAATACCAATGGCAAGATACCAGTGCGAATAACCTTAGATAAGATAGGACAAGGAGCACACTATTACAGTTTAGATGGCTCAGCAGGGCTACCTATCCAATGGACGTTGTCTAACCAAGCCTTTGAGGTAGAGGTCACCCCATTGGTGTCACATACAGTAACAGTAACCGATGTAAACGGTTGTGCTAGTAGCATAACCTTCAGCACTACCGATGTTATTAAGGCAGTAGCGGCTATTACCAAGCCAAAAACTTGTGCTACCCCTACGGCCGAGATGACGGTGACAGTAACAGGAGGTACAGGTACCTATAGTTATACTTTAGAGCGTTTAGACAATGGTTCTATAGCTAGTGAAACCCTTGTTGTAGGAGCTGCTGTTACCACGCCAGCTACGGGTATGACCATTACTTTGGGTACAGCATCTTTCACCCAAGCAGCTACTTATCGTATTAGTATTTACGATTCCCAAACCCAAGACTGTCCTATAGTAAAAGAAGTAACAGTACAAGACCCAGAACCTATAAGTTTAGCAGGGGTAACAGTACAGCCTTACCATGAGAAATGTAATTTAGGATTAACAGTTACAGGTACCGGAAGTATAGATGTCATAATGCCTTCAGATAGCAAGACCTATACTTTTGAAATTACCAGTGCTATAGATATTACCACCGGTAATACTGTAGCAGTAACCACCACTCCTACAACAGCAGGAACCCACAATGCTATTTTCAGCGGATTACGAGGTACCCCTCAAGGAGTGAAGTATGATATTCTTATTACCAATAATGAAGGATGTACTGCACAAGTATATGCAGTGGTTACCTCTCCAGAGCCAATTACTTTTGATACTGGAGTCATTACAGCTACTCAGTACAAGTGTCAAGGCAATGCAGGGCTATCCACTCCACAAGTAATTCTTGATACCACTAAGATAAAAGGCGGTATACCACCTTATACAACCGAGTTCTTTGATGCTACAACACATACAAGTTTAGGAAACGGAACAGTATATAACCTTACCAACCTTAGCGGAGGCAGTTATTATGTAAGAGTGAAAGATGCCTCAGGCGGTTGTGCTACTAGTACAGCAAGTGTGACTATAGCACCAGCCTTTGATCTTACAACCCTTAGTATTACCACTACCACATCAGCCACTTGTGTGGTTGATGAAGCAATACGTATAGATGTAGGTACTACTGGTTATATAGCAGGAACCCCACTTAAGTATATAGTTCAAGGAGTAGGTAATAGTATCGCTACGGTAACAACAGTAGCAAGCACCACTCTATCTCTAACCCTCAATGGTTCTAGTGCCTTATCAGGTAGCAACTATACCGTACAAGTAATCAATGAGCGTACAGGCTGTAGTATAGTAGGAGGTCACCGCATTAAAGATGTCAATACCTTTGCTATAGAGTCTACCAACCCAGTGAGAGCAGTTTGTCATACCGATTTTGGAGGAATAACCCTTACTCTTAAGGATACCGATCTTTCTAATGGCGATCAGTCTACAGCAGGATTTACCTATACCATTACATCTGTAGGTAGTAGTTCACCTGTAAGTTTATCAGGTAGTGCCATAGGTAATATAGTAACCATTACTACCCTTAAAGGAGGATCGTATGATATAGAAGCAATTTCTAATAGTACGGGTTGCCGAGTAGCTAAGCACCGCTTTATTATCCCATCCAACCCAGATGAGATAAGTGTAAGTAATGTGAAACAGAAAGTATCTGTTAACTGTCAAAACCAAGATGCCGTAGGAGAACTTACGGTTACTGGAGGTGAGCAAGAATATACAGTAACCCTTACCCCAATAAGTCCTACACCAGGAGGTGCAGTAACCCTTAGCAATATACCATCAGGAGCACCAGGGGTTGAGTTCCGAGGCTTAAATGCAGGTCAATATGCTATTACTTTAATAGATGCTTTAGGTTGTACAACATATAGTGGTACTCGCACTATTACTATTGATCCTTACAATAGCATACAAGTGGCAAGCATCACCACCCAAGTAACCTCTATTACTTGTGTAGACGCTAACAATGGTAAGTTAAAAGTAAGTAATGTATCAGGAGGAACCCGTCCTTATAGCTATGTACTGGTAAGGCTGTCAGCTACAGGTAGTAATATACCTAGGTATATCACCCCCGATACCGAATATACATTTGAAGGTATTGAGCCAGGAACCTATCGTGTAGATATAGTAGATAGTAAGAACTGCTCAGTAACAGTAGCAGGAACCTTTACCTTTGCCAATCCACAGCCTATCACTGCCGATATAGATGAGAACGCCTCACAGTTCTACACCTGCAACGCTCAGAATGATGGTAGTGTTACAATTCAAAACATAGCAGGCGGTACAGGAACTTATGATGTAGATATAGTACGAGCCGATAATGGACAGAAGATAAACGGTCACCGAGGAATAACGGCCACCTCCGATAGCTTTGTGAATTTACCACCAGCACCAAAAGACACTTATTACAAGGTAGTGATTACCGATACCAACGGTTGTGTGATGACCAAAACCGTTAGCTTTACAGTGGTAGAATTCCCAGATATAGCGGTGAATTATGTAGAGCGTGAAGGTACTTGTGATGCGGGTACTAATAATTACAAGGATTATTTAGTAGTGAGGTTCCGTAACCCAGAGGTAGATTTCAGTAAGATAACCTACGCTCTTGATGGCACCGCTACCACTACAAGTTTTGTACGCACCTTAGGTAATATAGGATATATTGATGAGTTTGATCGCACCACAAGAACCCATACTATCGAGGTACACTACAACACCCTTACCCCAGTAACCGGACATTGTACAGCCTCTAAAACCTTTGATTTTGATCTTTACGATCCGCTTACCCTTACCAATACCACCAGCTCAGCTACCGCTATCAATACCATTGAAGTAAAAGCGGCAGGCGGTACTACTACCAATCTTAAGGGTTACACATTCTATTACAATGGCGTGGATAGAGGTAGCAATACAAGCTATAAGATAAACCACGACGATCCAGAGCGCATAGAATCCAACGGGGTACGCATTAAGATAATCCAAGTGAGGGTAGAGGATGCCAACGGATGTACAGCAACGCTCACAGCCGAAGTCCCTTACCACGATATAGAAGTCCCCAACTTCTTCACCCCAGATGGCGACGGAGTGAATGATGTATGGCAACCTAAGTATTTGGATAATAATGTGAATGCACGCATTTATATATTTGATCGATATGGAAGGCGAATAGCCAACTTAGCACCAGGCGAAGGCTGGGACGGACAGTATGACGGTCGTCTAATGCCATCAGGCGATTACTGGTATGTGATAGAAATCAATGATCAGTTATATGATAAGCGACAGTTCTATGGAAACTTCACATTATATAGGTAATAGTTTAAAAGTTCATACTTAAAACCTTTTAAAAACTGCTCACGATAAAACACGTGAGCAGTTTTTTTATATATGAAAGGCATACCCTTTAATAAAGGAAAGCCTCCTCTCACCCTCTATCACCTCCCACCCCAAGCCAACCCCCCCTCACTTCCCACCTTTTATTTTTTATTTTTCATCCAAAATTGAAACTACTTTTATAATCTATTTTAAATAAAGAAGATACAGGAATTACAAGAAGATTAGGTAATGGTTTAGTAATAGTTCTTATTTCATTTGATTATACCTATTTTCTCAATAACTTCTAGGTGCAAAGGTACAACATCTTGACAATATAACCAAAAAAAAAATACCTTTGCAACGCACGTTTGTGTGGGGCTGGTAATATGTCAATGTACTACCTATCTATGTAGTAGAATTACTACAAGAAATAAAAAACTTGCCTAAGCCTTTGTGAGAGTAAAAAAACTTTTGTAATTTTGCCCTATATTTAAATAAATAATATAAACATGGAAAAAAACAGAAAAAAACAAATCGTAGTTTTGAGTATAGCTTTAGTTTGCATTTTCATCTTGGTATTTTCATTGTTCCATAAATCAGCGACAAAAGATAGCGCAAATCCTCCTTTAACAAATGTTTTGACTGATAGCATTTCTCAAATTGTCTCAGCTTGTCCTGGCGAAATTGGTGTGGCGGTTATTGTTAATAACAGAGATACGGTTAAGGTCAATAATAAGAGTGTTTATCCTATGATGAGTGTGTTTAAGGTTCATCAGGCATTAGCTCTTTGTAATGACTTTGACAATAAAGGAATTTCACTTGATACCTTAGTAAATATAAATAGGGATAAACTTGACCCAAAGACTTGGAGTCCTATGCTGAAAGATTATTCAGGGCCAGTCATATCATTGACAGTGAGAGATTTGCTGCGTTATACTCTTACTCAGAGTGACAACAATGCAAGCAACCTTATGTTTAAGGATATGGTTAATGTCGCTCAAACAGATAGTTTTATAGCCACACTCATTCCTCGTTCAAGTTTTCAGATAGCTTATACGGAAGAGGAAATGTCGGCTGACCATAACAAGGCTTACTCTAACTATACATCTCCTCTTGGTGCTGCAATGTTGATGAATCGTTTGTTTACTGAAGGTCTTATCGATGATGAGAAACAAAGTTTCATTAAGAATACGTTAAAAGAATGCAAAACAGGTGTAGATAGGATAGCAGCTCCACTTCTTGATAAAGAAGGGGTTGTTATAGCGCATAAGACAGGTTCAGGTTATGTTAATGAAAATGGTGTTCTTGCAGCTCACAATGATGTTGCCTATATATGTCTGCCTAATAATATCAGTTATACCTTAGCGGTATTTGTTAAGGATTTCAAGGGAAATGAATCACAAGCGTCACAATATGTTGCGCATATATCAGCTGTAGTATATTCTTTATTAATGCAAACTTCAGTAAAATCTTAAACTGCACTTGCTTTGATAATTAATGATAAACAATCTAAAAGCACTCTAATCGTTATCGGAGTGCTTTTAGATTACTAATCAAATTGCTTCTATTATAATTTGAATCCTCTACTTTTTCTTTCTTCCTGTTGCGGCACTCTTGCTCCATATCTAAGCCTGTGCCATTGCTCCCTGAACCAGTCGGCAATCGGCTTCCTGTTTATTGTCAGGTTCAGCCTGCTTTCATCGTCAGGGTCATTTTCCACCCTTAAAATATCATCCTTTATATCAAAGTTCCGCCTGTGTTGCTCGGAATAGATTTTACCGCTACATTTCAGGGCTTCTTTTTTGACTATAAGACTTTCAGTCATTTCTTTAGGCATTTAAGATATATTTTTATTTCGGTATTATTTTCCAAAGAAATCAAAAGTGTAAAAATCGGTAAATTGGTAAAGGATTTTTATATCAAACTCACCGAACTCTATGGGTAATTTCGGGTAGTGGGAGTGAATTACAATCTGATTGTAAAGATTTTGTATCGCAATTTTTCCGAAAAGAAAGCCTCCACCTATCTGTTTAAACTTGAAAAACAAACCGCTCAAATAGTGGCTATCTGTAAAGAAATTATGACTCTTTCGCAAAGATTAGAATAGCATCTCACCGAAAAAAACAAAAAATAAATAACGTGTAAAACATCAAACTTTATTTTATATATTTGATTTACAAATTATTAAAAAACTATATTGAAAAGATAAATAAAAAAATCATCAATTTATTTTTTTAGATAAATCTAAATTATTATTTTTGCAAATCTAAAAATATTAAAAATAATAATATTAAACAATTGAAAATCAATTAAGCTAACTATTTAAACCTGAAAAATAATGAATATTAATCACACACTCCCAGAGCTTCCGTATGACAAAAATGCTCTAAATCCGATTATTACAGAGGAAACTTTTGATTATCACTACGAAAAGCATCACGCTGCCTATGTAAACAACCTTGCGGGATTGGTAAAAGATACCGAATGGGCGGAAAAAGACATCGTGGACATCATCCGAAAAAGCTACAACGAAAACCAAGTAGCCATTTTCAACAATGCAGCTCAACATTGGAATCATTCCTTTTTTTGGAATTGTCTCTCGCCCGATGGCGGAAAAAATCCTACTGGAAAAATCGCTGAACTCATCAACCGCGATTTCGGAAGTTTTAAAAATTTTAAAGAACAATTCTCTGCCACTGCCGTAAAATTATTCGGTGCTGGTTGGGCGTGGCTGGCTCAAAATCAGGAAGGAAAATTAGAAATTCTCCCAATGAAAGATGCTTTCACTCCACTGACTGAAAATAAAACTCCTATCCTTACCCTCGATGTGTGGGAGCACGCCTACTATATCGATTATCGAAATGCAAGACCCAAATTCGTGGAAGGTTTTTGGGAACTTGTAAACTGGAATTTTGCTAACCAAAACTTGAAATATAATGAGTGATACTTGTGTAAACCATATCGAAAATTATTGGAAGATTTTAACCGAAGAAGCCAATGAATCTTTTAACGAAGGAAATTATGAAGTTGCTTTGAGTGGCTATCTAAATGCCTTGTACAGAGCTGAAGTGCTTAATGGTAATTTTCTCGATTGCGTCCGACTGAAAGTTCCTTTTGTACAATTGTACGTTGTTTCGTGTAACAACTTGGCAAATTGCTATCAGGAAATAAAAGATTTGAAAAATGCAGAGGAAATGTTGCAAAAAGTGATATATTTTCTTTTATATCTCTATGAAAAGAATTATAAAAAAGAAGAAATTCAGGGAGAATTGAAAAAATCTGTCATTAGTTACATAAACTTTATTCAAAAAAATAATTTAGATACAATAAGTAAAACTATTTTTTTAACTTACTTGAAAAAACGATTGATAACAAACAATTTAGAAAATATAAAAACATTTGATTATGTGCAATTCAATTAAAAAATTGGTTCAGAAAGAGCAATTACAACTCATCCAAAAAGGAATACTAAGCATTGGAGATAAATTACCAGAATTTGTTAAAAAAGCCGTTATTTCTACAAAGAAAGGCATAGAAATCTCTGAAATCACACACAACTACGCAGCCGAACAAGGAAAGTGGATGGTGCTTTTTTGGTGGCCTAAAGATTTTACTTTCGTCTGTCCAACAGAAATTATAGAATTTAATAAAAATAATAAAAAATTTCTGGAAAGAAACGCTATGTTGATTGGTGCTTCTACCGACACCGAATATGTACATTTAGGGTGGAGAGAAAATCATCCACAATTAGCAGAACTTTCTATTCCAATGCTTGCCGATACTTCCAAATCTTTAGCCGAAGAAATGGGAATTTTAAATTGCGAAGAAAAAGTTGCTTATCGAGCTACTTTTATCATTGACCCACAAGGAATTATACAATGGGTGAGCGTTTATCCTATGAATGTGGGAAGAAATGTAGATGAAGTACTTCGCGTATTAGATGCTCTCCAAACAGAAGAATTAACCGCTTGTGGGTGGAAGGCGGGAGAACAAACACTTTCTCAACAATTAAAAAAATAAATAAAATGATCGATACTTACCTTTATACAGAGCTAAAACGCTATACTGCCGACAAATTATCGTTTGAGAAAGGCACAATAATTCGTTTTATTCGTAGCCAAAAAGATTTGCAAAATATTGATATTCAGGAAAATTTGAAAGAAGAAATTCATCAGTCGTTTGAGGATAAGGAGAATAAACATTGGCATCTTTGGCAAGAAGAAAAAAGTTTGCTGGTAGCCGTTTCCAAATACGAATTAGAGGATTTAAGACAAGTAGGGGCAACCATTGTGCAACAACTACAACCATCTTCTGTTTCATCTTCGGTGGAGGCGGTTCTTGAAAATCTGGAACTTTTCTCCGAAAAAGAAAAATACGCCCTCTTGGAAGGTGTGTTGCTTAGCAGTTATCATTTTGATAAATATCTATCCAAAAAAAAGACGGGTAAAATCACGCTATTTGTTTCGGAAACCGCTCTTTCTGAAAAGCAATACAATGAACTTAACACAGTTCTTGAAGCCATTTCCCTCACCAAAAACGCAGTAAATGAACCTGTTAATTATATGGATGCTCTCAAGTTTTCAGAATGGGTGCAGGAAGCAGGTGAAAAATTCGGTTTTGGAACGGAAATTCTTCATAAAAAACAAATCGAAACCCTAAAAATGGGAGGTTTGCTCGGCGTGAATAAAGGCTCGGAAACACCACCCACTTTTAATATTATGCACTACAAACCGAAAAATGCGGTCAATTCTCAACCTTTGGTTTTGGTAGGCAAAGGTGTAATGTTCGATACGGGCGGTTACTCACTCAAAGTGGGCGGCGTAATGAGTACAATGAAATGCGATATGGCAGGTGGTGCCGCTGTATTGGGTATCATTTCGGTAATTGCGGGGAATCAATTGCCTTACTATGTGATTGGTATTGTACCCGCCACGGATAACAAAATCAATTCCAATGCCTTAGTGGTAGATGATGTGATTACCATAATGGACGGCACTACGGTAGAAGTGCAAAATACCGATGCCGAAGGACGACTTGTTTTGGCAGATGCACTTTGCTATGCGAAAAAATTCAACCCTGAATTAGTGATTGATATGGCTACGCTCACGGGAGCTTCGGCGGCGATTACAGGGAGTTTCGGAATTGCAGGACTTTCCAACCACCAAGAAAGTATCGATGCTCTAAAATCCATTGGCGAGGAAGTCTATGAACGCATTGTGCAGCTCCCTCTTTGGAAAGAATACGGCGAACTCATAAAATCTGATATTGCCGACCTTAAAAACATTGGCGGACCCATCGGCGGAGTGAGTACAGCAGCCAAATTTTTGGAGCATTTTACCGATTACCCTTGGGTACATCTCGATATCGCAGGGGCTGCTTTCCTCAAAGACAAAAAAGGCTATAAACAAAGCGGAGCAACAGCAGTGCCTGTAAGACTGATTTATGAATTTGTAAAAAGTAAATGCTAATGAAAATCAAAAAATTATTCATCGTACTATTAGGTATAGGAGGTACATTGTTGTATTCTTGTAAAAATGAAAAATCATCTTTTGAACCCGTTGAAAATTCAGCAAAAGTAGAATGGACGGCATATAAAACTACCGAGAAATTACCTGTAAAAGGAACTTTTCAATCGGTGGACTTAATCAACCTTTCAGAAGGAAAATCCATTGAAGATTTTTTAAACAATGCTGAGTTTTCTATTCGTGCTTTGGAGTTATCAACAGGAGATCCTTCCAGAGATGAAAAAATTAAAAATTCCTTTTTCGGATTGATGAACGAAGCAGGAAAAATATCAGGAAAATTCATTTTTGAAAACCATCAATGGACTATTAAGCTAAGAATGAATGGAGTTAGTGTGAATAATATTCCAGCAGAAATTCAATTCAAAGATAATTTATTGAGTGTCAAATCTTCTATCGATTTGAAAGATTTTAAAGCTTTGAAAGCCTTAGAAGTACTTAACTCAGTTTGTTTTGATTTGCATAAAGGTGTTGATGGTATAAGTAAAGTATGGGAAAATGTTGATATTCAGGCGTCTGTAAAATTAAAAGAAACTAAAAAATGATTACCGAACCCCTCTTACAAGACAACAAAGACCGCTTTGTCATTTTTCCTATACAGCACAATGATATTTGGCAATTCTACAAAAACGCCGAAGCCAGTTTTTGGACGGCAGAAGAAGTAGATTTGTCGCCCGATCTCCACGATTGGCAAAACAAACTCAACGACAACGAACGATTTTTCATCTCGCGAGTGTTGGCTTTTTTTGCTGCCAGTGATGGCATCGTGAATGAAAATCTTGCCATCAACTTCCTCCAAGAGGTGCAATATCCTGAGGCACGATGTTTCTACGGATTTCAAATTATGATTGAAAATATCCATTCCGAGATGTACTCGCTCCTCATCGATACTTATGTGAAAGACCCTGCCGAGAAGGATTATTTGCTTCGTGCCATCGAAACCATTCCGTGTGTTACCAAAAAAGCAAAATGGGCGTTGCGATGGATTACCAAAGGAAGTTTTGCCGAGCGACTCATCGCCTTTGCTGCGGTGGAGGGCATCTTCTTTTCAGGAAGTTTTTGCTCTATTTTTTGGCTCAAAAAACGCGGCTTGATGCCAGGGCTCACCTTTTCTAACGAACTCATCAGTCGGGACGAAGGCTTGCACTGCGATTTTGCTTGTTTGCTCTATGTCAATCATCTACAAAACAAACTTTCGGAAGAAACCATACGAGAAATCATCGTAGATGCCGTTGTTATCGAAAAGGAATTTGTTACCGATGCACTCCCTGTGAAACTCATCGGAATGAATGCCGAACTGATGTGCCAATACATCGAATTTGTAGCCGATAGATTGCTCGTTGCCTTGGGGTGCAATAAAGTGTGGAACGCTACCAATCCGTTTGATTTTATGGAACTTATTTCTCTGCAAGGAAAAACCAATTTCTTCGAACGGCGTGTAGGCGAATACCAAAAAACAGGCGTAGCACAAACCAACAGCGAACAAAACACCTTTTCACTCGATGAAGATTTTTAAAATAACTATTGGCTATCGGCCATTAGCTATTAGCCAAATAAAACCATTAAAAAAATGAAACTTCCCATATTTGCTTACGGAAATAATGTACTCAAAGTCAAGGCACAAGCCGTAGCCTCTGATTTTCCCAATTTGCACGAACTCATCGCCAATATGTGGGAAACGATGGAAAAGGCCAATGGCTGTGGGTTGGCAGCACCGCAGGTCGGAAAATCGTTGCGGTTGTTCGTTGCCGATTCTCAATTGCTTTACGAGGCGATGGACGAAAGGGATAAAATAGCCTATTTCGAAAAAGGCGACACGGGTATTCGGCGAGTGTTTATCAATCCGCAAATAAAAAATCTCTCCGAAGAACAATGGGAAGAAGTAGAGGGCTGTTTGAGTTTGCCTTTTTTATCAGGAAAAGTAGCCCGTTCGTGGTCGGTAGAATTGAGCTACCAAAACGAGCAATTTGAAACCATTACCGAGACTTTTAGCGGAATGACCGCACGCGTGATTCTCCACGAATACGACCATTTGGAAGGCATTCTCTATATTGACCGCGTGAAACCCTTGACGAAAAAATTGATGCAATCCAAACTTCAAAAATTATTGAAAGGGAAACTACAACCCAATTATTTTATGAAATTCAAATAAAGAAAGAAATGTTTGTAATAAAGAGAAACGGAAAAAAAGAAGCCGTTCATTTTGATAAAATCACGGCTCGTATTTATAAACTCATCTACGGATTATCGATTTCGGAAAAAGATGTCATCGAAATTGCTAAAAAGGTAATTCAAGGGATTTACGACAATGTTACCACTACCGAACTGGACAACCTCACTGCCGAAACCGCCGCTGCACAAACCACCATTCACCCCGATTTTTCGGTCTTGGCGGCACGCATCGCGGTGAGCAATTTGCATAAAAATACCCTCAAATCCTTTTCTAAAACCGCCAAATTGCTTTACGAATACACCGACCCTGTAACCCAAACCCACGCACCGCTCATCTCGGAAGAAATTTATAAAATCATTCGTAAAAACGCAGATGAACTCGACAGCAGTCTCATCTACGACCGTGATTATAATTTTGATTACTTCGGATTCAAAACCTTGGAGCGTTCGTACCTCATTCGCACCAACGGAAAGGTAACCGAACGACCGCAACATCTCTTTATGCGTGTCGCCTTGGGCATTCACAAAGAAGATATTCAGGCAGCGATTGAAACTTACAACCTGATGAGCGAAAAATGGTTTATCCACGCCACACCAACGCTCTTCAACGCAGGTACGCCCAAACCGCAAATGTCGTCTTGCTTCTTGCTGAGTATGACCGAAGACAGTATCGCAGGGATTTTCGATACCCTCAAACGCTGTGCTTTGATTTCGCAATCGGCAGGCGGAATTGGCGTGAGCATTCACAACATTCGTTCCACAGGCAGTTATATCAAAGGGACTGGCGGAATTTCCAACGGCATCATTCCGATGCTTCGCGTGTTCAACGATACGGCTCGTTATGTAGATCAAGGTGGAGGCAAACGCAAAGGTGCCATTGCCGTGTATATCGAACCGTGGCACTCGGATATTTTTGATTTTATTGATATTCGTAAAAATCACGGTAAGGAGGAGATGCGCGCAAGGGATTTATTTCCTGCCCTTTGGATTCCTGACCTCTTTATGCAACGCGTAGAAGCCGACCAAATGTGGTCGCTCTTTGACCCCAACGAAGCACAAGGGCTGTACGAGGTGTATGGCGAAAAATTCAACGAACTTTATACCACTTACGAAAACGAAGGAAAATTCCGCAAGCAAATCAAAGCACGCGAACTCTGGACAGCCATTCTCGAAGCTCAAATAGAAACCGGCACGCCTTATATGTGCTACAAAGATGCCGTGAATGAAAAATCAAACCAAAAGAACATTGGTACGATACGCAGTTCTAACCTCTGCACCGAAATTATGGAATATACCAACGCCGATGAGGTGTCGGTGTGCAATTTGGCTTCCTTGGCATTGCCTCGCTATGTTTCCAGTGGGGGATTTGATTTTCAAAAACTCTACGAAGTAACCAAAATCGTTACGCGAAATCTCAATAAAATCATCGATGGAAATTATTATCCCATTCCTGAGACCAAAACTTCCAACGACCGCCATCGTCCGATAGGCTTAGGCGTGCAGGGCTTGGCAGATGTGTTTTTACTCCTCCGTTTGCCCTTTGAAAGCCCAGAAGCTCGGAGGCTGAACAAGGATATTTTCGAGACGATTTATTTTGCCTCGATGGAAGCCTCGATGGACTTGGCAAAGGAGCAAGGGGCATACAGCTCGTTTGCAGGGTCGCCGCTTTCGGAAGGGAAATTTCAGTTTGATTTGTGGCAAGTTGTCCCTTCTGACCGTTGGGATTGGGAAAAACTTCGCCAAGAGGTGATGACCCACGGCGTACGCAATTCGCTTCTTTTAGCACCGATGCCTACCGCCTCTACTTCGCAGATTTTGGGCAACAATGAGTGCTTTGAACCCTACACCAGCAATATTTATAACCGCCGTGTGCTTTCGGGCGAATTTGTGGTGGTGAATAAATTCTTACTCAAAGACCTCATCGAGTTGGGACTTTGGAACCCTACGATGAAAAACAAACTCATCGCCGAAAATGGTTCGGTGCAAAACATTCCTGAAATCCCTACGGAGCTGAAAGAATTGTACAAAACCGTTTGGGAAATCAAGCAAAAAACCATCATTGATATGGCGGCAGAGCGAGGAGCGTTTATCTGTCAGTCGCAGTCGCTCAACCTCTTTATGGCAGAGCCGAATTTGGCAAAGCTCACCTCGATGCACTTCCACGCGTGGAAAAGCGGACTCAAAACGGGTATGTACTACCTCCGCACCAAAGCCGCCGTAGATGCCATCAAATTTACCGTAGATACGCAGCTGCTTTTAGGACAATCACAAGTAGCCTGCTCGCTAGACAACCCTGAGGAATGTTTGGCGTGTGGAAGTTAACTTTCTATTGAAACTATTCGTTTTTAAATAAAAAGATGGAAAATCAATCAAATAACGATTCTCTAATTTCTTTGGAAGAAAAGAAACTTGCTATTCGAGAAGTTTATTCTCAATTAAATAAAGAAGTAAGTATTGAAAAAAACATTTCTTTTGGAGAACAATTTGAGGTTTTAGTTGCGTATGTAGATTTTTTGATTCAGACGGATTTCAACAAGCTTATCAGCATACTTTATCGGGTAGATGTTTCGGAAGAAAAACTCAAAGTAGCCTTGCAAGAAAATAACAACACGCCCATCAGTAGGGTTATCGCTACGATGCTCCTGAAACGCGAACTTGAAAAACGGAAGTGGAGAACTTTGTATGAACAAAAACGTAAATGTTGATGACTCTGAAAAATTAATATAATAACGGAGATTAAGAACAAAGTAATTTCATTAAAATGGAGAGTAAACGGTGCATATATATTAAGAATTAGGATAAATGTTTTTCGTTTCAATACTCACATTTTGGTTCGATGACACTTGAGATTGTCTTACTATTAACCTTTTGAAAGAGGTAGAAGTTTTTTCGCCGATTTGTAAATAGTTCGTAACTCTGCGACATTGAGTTACGACACAAAACAAGTAAAATCAATGAAATTATTTCCGTTATTAAGTCGTTACCTTATATTATTCTAAATTAAACAAATTGTTTATAATCAATAATTTAAAGAACTGATTTTTTTCATTACATAGAAAATAAATCATATTCAACAAAATCAACTACTTATTACTTATATGATGTTTGGAAATGAGCCAAATTAGAATCGTTTTCGATGTGTTCAAGTTCGTTTTTGATAAGTTTGACAATATCTAACTTCACTTGCTTGTAATTGGTTTGTATTTGTTCTTGCATCTTATCTGTTCCCTCTTCATCTAAAAAGGATAGAATTTGCGGGATTTTCTGATAATTTTTCATCTCGGTATTTACCTTTTGGTTGTCCATACTTCCAAAAGATTACTTCCTCGATGTATTTTAGCGACCATTTTTCTTGTTTTTTTCAGTGATATGCTGTTCTAATTGTTGCGAAAGAGCCATAATTTCTTTACAGATAGCCACCATTTGAGCGGTTTGCTGTTCGAGTTTAAACAGATAGGCAGCGGCTTTCTTTTCGGAAAAATTGCGATACAAAATCTTTACTATCTGATTGTAATTCACGCCCACTGCCCGAAATTGTCCATAGAGTTCGGTGAGTTTGATATAAAAATCCATTACTGATTTATCGATTTTTACACTTTTGATTTCTTTGGAAAATAATACCGAAGTGATAAAATGAGCTTTGACTTTCATTCCTGATTGTTCGAAAAGAGATAAAAATCGAGTATGTTCTACCTGATTGAAACTGATAGTATACCGGTAAATAGCCTTATCTATTTTAGGAACTCTTCCTAATTTTCGTTTTTGAGGTTGTAATTTATTGTCCATATACAATTTCATTAGTAAGTAAAAACCACGACTTTGGAGAGGTTTTCGGCTCCCTGCAAGGGCAAGTGGTTTTGAGTGCCTAAACGCCTAATGCGTGCCTCAAAACACAACTTGCTCTGTTCGGGTGAACAGAAAATTCTCCCTAAAGGTCAAATTTTAATTAACCATAAGAAAAGAAGATAAACACTACAAGCTCATAAAGTGATTTAGGGCATATTAGCAATATATTTAATCAATCACTTACTTACAAAGTTATTTACAATTCTATGTAAAGCTATATGTATATTTGTACATTACTTTGCATTCACGTATCAAAGCAAGCAAGTATGTACGAAAGTAAAAACGTAATTAAGTAGCTACATAGTTTGAAATTTTTTATTCGACAATGGGAGGAAAAGCGGTATTCGTTTTAAAAAACAATCTGTAAGAAGCGGCATTTTTCTCATATTTGACATTTTTTTTATTCGCTTAAAGGTCGGAATGAGCTGGTTTCGTTTCGAGTGCCATAAAAGGTCTGTGTTTAGCTTCTGCAAGGTTTTTCAAAAAAATACTACCCGCAGGACAACGGACAAGGGCTGGAGATTTTTTTGAAAACCCATCGGGCTTGACCTTGCAAGAAGCGTTAATAACACAGAAATACCTTTGCACTCGAACAACGAACCGCCATTACGTGCCTTAAGTGTTTAAAACAGGGAAAATAGGTAAGTCTTAATGACGTATTTCTATTTGTGACAAACGAATATCCTTTTCCTTATTTGTTGAAGTCTTTTTCTCTTCTAATAGCTTTCTGTAAGGCAACAAAAAAATCCATTGACACATCTCTTTTTGAAATGTTATCAATGGATTTTAATTCTAAGAAGAAATTTGTTAGTTAGCCTATCTTTAAATTCTTTAATCGTTCGGCAGCAATTTCCATATCCTTGCTAATTTTCTCATTGGTGATTTTAGCATAAATCTGGGTGGTTTTGATATTCTTATGTCCCATCATCTTGCTAACGCTTTCCAAGGGAACCCCTTCTGTTAAGAACAGAGTACCAAAGGTATGGCGTGCCCAGTGAAAGGAGATAGGTTTTTCACGAATGATGTTACAATCTTTCATCATCTTTTTAATCAGGAGGTTGCAATTAGCATTGGAGGGTGTAGGAAATAGTGCCTCTGTACGAGTCGTACCCTCATATTTTTCAATAATTTTCTCGGCTATATCCAACAGACGAACATTACAAGGCACATCGGATTTCTGACGTCGTTTGATAAGCCATTTGTTGCCGTCAAAGAATGATTGTAAGTGACTTTTTTTGAGCTGCTTAATGTCAATATACGAAAAACCTGTAAAGCAACTAAAAACAAATAGGTCTCGTACTAATTCAGCAGAAGCACTCTTAGGGTGATATTGTAAAAGAGTTTCTACTTCCTCTCTAAGCAAATAGCCTCTGTCTTTCTCCTCCATAGAGCTTATGTAATTCTTAAAGGGATTACGATAGATGATACCCTTGTCTATAGCTATTTCTACCATTTTACAAAGGGGCATCATATAAACCCATATTGTGTTGTGAGTAAGACTTTTATTGACTCTAAGGTAAAAGTCAAAATCATTAATAAAGTCTTCTGTAAGCTCTTTGAAAGAAATATCACTTCTGCGGTATTTGTACTGGATAAACTCGCTCAAATGAGTGTATACATTCTCATATTTGTTAAGAGTGCTGTAACTTCTAACACCTTTTTCTACCATCAAGGCAAAGCCTTCTTTGAAATTCTCATAGACTTTTAGCAAGGAATCTTCCATTACTCCTATGCCTAGAAAAGTAGCTTTTAGCTTCTGAGCAGTAACCACTCCCTCGTACTTCATCAACACCTCATAATGAGTAATGATACGTGAGCGAATCTCTTCCAGCTTGCGATTAAGTTGGGTAGCTTCTTCTGTTTTACCTGTTACCCTTCCGTACTTCAAATCCCATTTCTGTGGAAGGATTTCAAGTTTGGTACTAAACTGAGCTACCTGATTGTCAATGGTAATACGCCCCATAATAGCAACTTTACCGTTCTTTTTTGGGGCGTTCTTTTTAAGGTAGAACAATACCTTAAAAGTTGAGCGTTTTACTTTTTTCATACTCTAATTTTTTAATTTGCGAAAGTACTTTTTATCAAGTTACTGTACAATATGAAAAAAGGTGTAAAACACTGAAATATAACCTATTAATAAAAAATATTTTTCAGTATAGTAGGTAACGATTTAGAAACCTATTTTTGAAAAAACCTATCTAAAATATCTAAGACTCTGTCTTCTCTTATCTTCCTGTCAAAAAATTAATCCTCTTTGTATGAGCTAATTACATTATTTTTTGTAGTTTTGCTTTTTATTCGTAATTTTCAATCAAACCTCATTTTCTTTGCGAATTTTTTAAAAGAATCCAACCCCAATACTTGCGCCTTCTTAAAAATACAATCCCTTAATAATCAATCCCCTTTCTCCCAATCATCCCTCATCCATCCCCTAAACACCCCCCCAACCTGAACGAACCAATAACGAAGGATAAACGAACTATAAACGAAGGATAATCCTTACTCTATTGAATATCAGCAGTATTAAAATCAAAACCTCTTTTTGCCAAATCCGCAACAAAATACCCAAAACATTAAATAAAATGCGATGTAAAAAACTCAAGAAAAGTTAGCAAGCAATAAGTTTAACTAAAGTATAAACTTACAAGGTTGCATATTTTTCTATATTTTACCGGAAAAAATCAGAAAAGCTATCTCCCGCCTTCCCCCCACATCCCTACATTTTCCCCCGCATATTTCCCTACAACTCCCCCATATCCCCCCTTTTCTCCCTTCCATCCTTTTTTCATCAAAAAAAACTTCACTTCTCACATCACTGACAATCAACCGTTTAACAAATAAACTCAAAAAAACTTCAAAAAAAGTCTTGAAAAAATTTGGAGAATTAAAAAAACGCCGTACCTTTGCACCCGCAAATGAGACGAAAATTAGTCTTGTAAGCGTAAGAAAACAACACGTACATTGACATAATGTTGTACAGCACAAAACAAAGATTTAAAGAATTGAGTGAAACCTGAAGTCAATAACTTGAAAGTCGGTTTAAAACATTAAAGATTTTAACGATGAAGAGTTTGATCCTGGCTCAGGATGAACGCTAGCGGCAGGCCTAACACATGCAAGTCGAGGGATAAGCCTTCGGGCTGAAACCGGCGCACGGGTGCGTAACGCGTATACAATCTGCCTTTCACTGGGGGATAGCCCGAAGAAATTTGGATTAATACCCCATAGTATAGATTCACGGCATCGTGGAACTATTAAAGCCTTGGTGGTGAAAGATGAGTATGCGTTCTATTAGCTAGTTGGAGAGGTAACGGCTCCCCAAGGCTACGATAGATAGGGGTTCTGAGAGGGATGTCCCCCACACTGGTACTGAGATACGGACCAGACTCCTACGGGAGGCAGCAGTGAGGAATATTGGACAATGGTCGGAAGACTGATCCAGCCATGCCGCGTGCAGGATGAAGGTCCTATGGATTGTAAACTGCTTTTGTAAGGGAAGAATAAGGAGTACGTGTACTTTGATGACGGTACCTTATGAATAAGCATCGGCTAACTCCGTGCCAGCAGCCGCGGTAATACGGAGGATGCAAGCGTTATCCGGAATCATTGGGTTTAAAGGGTCTGTAGGCGGGCAGATAAGTCAGAGGTGAAAGCGCTTAGCTCAACTAAGCAACTGCCTTTGAAACTGTTTGTCTTGAATGGTTGTGAAGTAGTTGGAATGTGTAGTGTAGCGGTGAAATGCTTAGATATTACACAGAACACCGATAGCGAAGGCATATTACTAACAATTAATTGACGCTGATGGACGAAAGCGTGGGGAGCGAACAGGATTAGATACCCTGGTAGTCCACGCTGTAAACGATGGATACTAGCTGTTTGGTTGTAAGGCTGAGTGGCTAAGCGAAAGTGATAAGTATCCCACCTGGGGAGTACGTTCGCAAGAATGAAACTCAAAGGAATTGACGGGGGCCCGCACAAGCGGTGGAGCATGTGGTTTAATTCGATGATACGCGAGGAACCTTACCAAGGTTTAAATGGAGACTGACAGGTGTAGAGATACGCCCTTCTTCGGA